>JBBRTL010000262.1:0-1614 GCA_038244445.1 Vulcanimicrobiales bacterium | reverse complement strand
TCTTCTCGATGCTCGTCGTCGGGGCACGCGGACGGACCCACGACCAGATCGTCGACGCGCTCGGGGTCACCGACGAGGCGGATGCTTCGGCACCGCCCCTCGCCGGATTTCGGGTGCGCGATGGGATGTGGATCGATCGCGGCTTCGCGACGCTCCCTTCGTACGAAGCGGCGATTCGCGCGCGGTTCGGTGCCGCAATCGACCATGTCGACTTCGGATCACCCGATGCAGTCCGCGCCATCCAGCGATGGGTCTCGATTTCGACGGGCGGCCAGGTTCCGAGCATTCCTCTCGGCGGCGACGTCAGGTTTGTCGCGATCGATGCGCTGACCTACCGCGTCAAGTGGGCGCAGCCGTTCGACGTCGGGAATACAAAGCTCGAGCCGTTCCACGCCGGGAACGGGACGACGAACGTCCCGATGATGCATCGCGAGGTCACCGCGCAAGCGTTCGGTGACGCACGGGTCCGCTATCTGCGGCTGCCGTTCACCGACGGGAATAGCATGCTGATCGCGTTGCCCACGAAGGGGCTGACGGCGTCGACGCTTAGCCACGCGATCCAGGCGCTTGACACACAAGGCACCCCGACGATCGTCGAACTCACGTTGCCGCGGTTCACGGTTTCGTCGCACGTCGACCTCGTCGGCCCGCTCGAACACATCGGCATGGCGGGTTCGTTTAGCGCCGACGCCGATTATTCGCCTATCTTTGGAAAGCCGGGGATCGGCCTGACCTTCGCCTTTCAGCAAGGCGCGATCGCGGTCGACGAGCGGGGGGCGCGAATGTCGGTCGTTTCAGTAGTCGGTATCGAGCAGGGGCCCCAGCTCGTGCTGAAGTTCAAGGTCGATCGTCCGTTCGCGTTCGTCGTCGAGGACACGAAGTCGCACCAGGTCCTGGTCGCGGGGATCGTCGCGCACCCGTGAGGCATCGCCTTCCGGCCGCCGTTCTTGCTTTTCTGTGCGTCGCCGGATGCGCTACGGCGAGGCTGCCCGCTACATTCGAGACGCACGCGCAGCGTGTTGCAGATGGGAACATCGCCGATGCCGTCTCGAAGCAAGAGCGCGGCGCAAGCGTCATCATCTCGCCGTACGGGCTACGCCAGCTCTTCGGCATGCTGGCGCTCGGAGCGGAAGGCGCGACGCGCACGCGCATGATCGCCGCTCTCGCACTCGATGTCCGTGCCTCGGATCGAGATCCGATCGCGCGGCCGGGCTTACGCATTCGCAACTCGCTGTGGATCGATGAAAAGTATCACCCATCCGGATCGTTTCTTTCGGCCGTCCGATCGGGATTTGGCGCGGATATCTACCGGCCGGATTTCCGGGCGGACGCGACCGTTCCGGCTATCGAGGACTGGGTATCGAGCGCAACGAGCGGGCCGATCGGGAACGTGCCCGTTCCGGGGGGAACGACCTTCGTGGGGATGGATGTGCTCACGTACCGGGTTTCGTGGCTCGATCCGTTCCGAATTGCGCATACGACGTTGGGGACTTTCCACGCGCTGCGCGGCGCCGTGCAGGTTCCGCTCATGCACCGTTCGACCGAGGCGGACTACTACGAAGATGCGGCAGCCCAGTACCTCGAGCTTCCGCTCGCCGACGGCAACGTGATCCT
>JBBRTL010000261.1:0-1628 GCA_038244445.1 Vulcanimicrobiales bacterium | reverse complement strand
GGCAGTCTGCCTGAGCGCGCAACCGATCCAGTCGGACTGCGTACAGCCGCTCGAAGATATCGAGATCTTCGCCGTGCTGCGGCGCACGCCCGTGCTCGTTGGCGAACCGTTGGATATCCTCGAACCCCGCGATGATGCGCTGTTCACGCGCGGGGCGGCCACCCTTCTTCTCCGGAGGAGCGAACTCTGAAAGCTCCCCCGCGAGCGCGTCGAGATCCACCTCAGTCATAGCGGCCTTCTTGCTTGAACCGCATGAAGGCTGCCGCGCCCTCGGCCATGCGCCGTTCCCACGGATCGCTCGACGTTCCCGACGGCGAGCGACCCCGCTCCCGCTTGAAAGCGGCCGCGCGGACAGCGAGGTCCTTGGCCTCCTGCGGCGAGAGCGCCGTGCGTTTCGCCGAGATGATCGCGGCGATCTGTTGCAGACGTTCTTCGGTCATGGCCTTGGCCAAGATCGCGTAGGCCTCGCCAAACGGGTTGATGCGGTCGATAAGGTCGATATCGAGTTCTCGCACGTCCATCGCAAAGCGCCGTACGCCATCGATCAGCGCCGTGTTCGCGGGCGGTTCATCGCCGCCGGCACCGACCATAATCTTCTTCGCTTGCTGCGTTAGCACCAACGCCGAAATCGCGTGTTGACGCACCGCTTCCATATCCTCAACATCGAGCCCAGGGTACTTCTCGGCGACAATTTTACCGAGACGGATTTCGGTGAGTTCGTTCGGCGGGAGGTCCTCGTCGAAGATGCCCCGTTCGACCGCGGTCTTATCTTGAACGAACGCGGCGATGACCTCGTTGAGGTCTTCGCGACAAATGCGTCGCGCCTCGGTCGATTTTGGCTCGACGAGGCCCTTGATCTCAATCGAGAAGAGGCCGGCCTGTTGATTGAACCCGACGTTTTCGCGCGCGGGGTCGTACCCGGCGGGTCCATAATCGAACCCCGGTTGCGGACCGCTCTGCGGCGTCTTCGGTTTGAACTCGAATCGCGGGGCCAGCACCTGTTCCATTAGCAGGCTCGCGGCGATCGCCTTGAGCGTGTCGTTTACGGCCTCCGCGACCGCCGAATCCGTCGCATCCGGCTCCGCGATAAGGTTCGTGAAGCGCGCCCGGGCCTTCCCCGGCGCATCCCGCGTCGTACGCCCGATGATCTGGACGATCTCGGTGAGGCTCGCCCGGTAGCCGACGGTCAGCGCATGCTCGCACCAGATCCAGTCGAAGCCTTCCTTCGCCATCCCGAGGGCGATGATGATATCGACATGATCGCGCTCGTTCTTATGCGCCGGGTCCTTGAGGGCCGCGGCGACCCGTTCGCGTTTCGCGGCGTCGTCATCGACCAGGTCCGCGACCCGGAGCACTCTTCCATCGTGCGCCTTGATGAGTTGGAATCCGGTGGCCGGGTCGACTCCCTCCCACGTCCCGAGCGATGCGAGAATCTGCTCGGCCTCGCGATACTTGTCTTGCGTGCTCTCTCGCGCATTGACGCTCGGGATGTGGATGATGGTCTTCTCGGCCGGATTCAAGACCGCCAGGATGTCGTCGACGTACGATCCGCTACGCCCGTCCCAGTACTGGACGTTGTAGAACCAGTAGCCGATATCGAGTCGTTTGAGATATTCGTACCCGTTGAT
>JBBRTL010000260.1:0-1696 GCA_038244445.1 Vulcanimicrobiales bacterium | reverse complement strand
CTTGCCGGCGGGGACCTAGCCCTCGCCGCTCGCGCCGCCCTCGCGATCGGGCGAACCCGCCTACCCGCCGGGGCACCGCTGCTCCTCGCGCACGCCCACGATCGCCGGATCCCGGTTCGCGCGTTCGCGCTCTACGGCCTCGGCCTGATCGGCACCAAGGACGGCATCGCGCCGATGGCCGGCGCCCTCGGATCGCGCGCCGGCGCCGTGCGCATCGCCGCGCTCGACGCCCTCGGTCGCTTCGAGACCGCCCACCAACTCGAACCTCGGCTCGAACAAGCCTACGAAGCGGCCATCGGGAATCGGCTCGCCTACGATACGGACCCGCTGGTGCGCGCACGTGCCGCCGCCGAACTGGGCGCGTTCGGCAACTCCCCCGAAAGCTTCGCCGCGTCGCTCTCGCTCGTCCGCGCCGTCCAAACGGACAAGAGCGACAGCGTCCGTTGGCACGCGCTCTGGGCGATCTACCGCGCCTATCCGACGCGCGTTCCGCGCGAGTTCCTGACCGCATGCCTGCACGACCATAACGAACTCGTCCGCATCCAAGCCGTCCGCGCCTACGGCCGCCTCAAGAACAAGAACGCGATCGCCGCGTTGCGGCCGTTGCTCGACGACGCCTCCTGGCGCGTCCAGGAGCAGGCCAACGAATCGATCCTGATCCTGAGCGGCAAACCGCAGAGCGATCACCTCGCGGCCCTGCCCCCGGGGTTGCTCCTTCCGGGACCCGCCGCCGATCCGCTCGCGGGTATCGCGCCGCTCGCGCGAACCTCCGACCCGGGCAAACCGATCGCACCGACGGTCGCCGCCGCCGCCCAGCTCTCCGTGCTACCGGTGACCGCCGCGGATCTGCTCGGCCCGGCGCACGGCCCGCCCCCGCGCGTGCGCATCGTCACGACCAAAGGGAATATCTACCTCACGCTCTACCCCGAGTGGGCTCCGCTCACGGTCGAGAACTTCTTGAACGTCGCGGACCGCGGCTACTTCGACAACAACCGCTGGTTCCGGATCGTCCCCGACTTCGTCGTCCAGACCGGCGACCCGACCGACAACGGCGATGGCGACGCCGGCTATGCGATCGGCGCGGAAGAGAACCCGCTCGAACAGGTCAGCGACATCGTCTCGATGGGCATGAACTACACCGACCCGCCCAACGCCCACGCCATCCGCGATTCCGCCGGCACGCAGTTCTACATCACACTCTCGCCGCAACTCCATCTGGACCGCGACTTCACGGTCTTCGGAGCGGTCTCGAGCGGGAAAAACGTCCTCGCGCGCCTGGTCGAATCCGATCGCATGATCCGCGTCGAAAGACTTCCGGATGTCACGCTCTAGCCTCGCTTTCGCGCTCGTCGCATCGCTCGCACTGACCGCCTGCGGCAAGCACGAGCTGCCCGTCAGCGCAAAGCGGTGCGACGCGGTCAGCAGCCCCGCTGGCGCAAGCATAACCGTCAAAGTGCACAACGGTTCGGGCAAGCCGGTCGCCAACGTCGGCGTCCAGATCGACTTCTACAACGATTTCAAGTTCAATCGCGTCAGCGGCATCGGCACCTTCCATCCAAGCATCGCCCCCGATAGCGACGCCGACACCAGTCTAGCCATCTCGAACAAAAAAGACGCCATCGGCCAAGCCCAACGTTGCGCCGTCGTCCACATCACCTACGCCGACGGCACCCAAGAAGACGCCACCCCGAAGTAG
>JBBRTL010000259.1:0-1785 GCA_038244445.1 Vulcanimicrobiales bacterium | reverse complement strand
TTGCTCTCGTCGATCCCCGGCGCGGCCGTCACGTACGTCAAGATCGACGGCGTGCTGCACGAGTTCTCGACCATCCCCGGCATCGTGGAAGACACGATCTCGCTGCTGCTCAACCTGAAGGGCCTGCCCATCAAGTTGACCACCGACGAGCCGAAGGTGCTCTCGCTCACCGCATCCGGTTCGAAAGCGTTGACGGCCGGCGACATCTCGCCGGACGCCGACGTCGAGATCCTCGACCCGAGCTACCACATCGCGACCCTCTCGGCCAAAGACGCGAAGATCTCGATGGAGATCGGCGTCGAAAAGGGCCGCGGCTACGTGATGGCCGACAAGCAGCGTAACGTCGAGCACATGATCGGGCTCATCCCGCTCGATTCGATCTTCTCGCCGATCCGGCGCGTGAACTTCGTCGTCAGCGATACGCGCGTCGGTCAGAGCGTCGACTTCGATCGTCTGACGATCGAGATCGAGACCAACGGTTCGATCACGCCGGACGACGCGCTGTCGACCGCTGCGACCATCATCCAGGATCAACTCAACCTGTTCGTGGACTTCACGAGCGAAGAGCAGCCGGTGCTCGAGACGCCGGCCGGCGAGTGGGACATTCCGGTCGAAACCCTCAACCTATCCGTCCGCTCGTACAATTGCCTCAAGCGTGCCGGCATCTCCAAGGTATCCGAACTGCTCGACCTGAGCGAAGACGAGATCATGAAGATGCGCAACTTCGGCAAGAAGTCGCTCGACGAAATCAAGCAAGTTCTCACCGATAGGGGGCTCTCGCTGCGTCTCTCGTAGCGCGAAAACATCATGCCGCATCAGATCAAGTACAAGCGACTCTCGCGCACGGACGGCCACCGCAAGGCGCTGCTCCGCAATCTCGCGACCTCGTTCTTCAAACACGAGAAGATCGAGACGACCTCGGTCAAGGCCAAGGAGATATCCAAGGTCATCGAGCGTCTGATCACGACCGCGATGGAAGGCGACCTCGCCGCCCGCCGCAACGTCGCCGAGTTCCTCACGGAACCGGCGGTCGTGAAGAAGCTCGTCGAACAGATCGCGCCCTCGCTCAAGGGACGCAACGGCGGCTACACGCGCATCATCAAGTCGCGCGTGCGACACGGCGATGCCGCGGAGCTGTCGATTCTCGAACTTGTTCGATAGTCCGAGTACCACGGAGATCCCATACACGACACGGCGTTCCGAGTGTCTCGGAACGCCGTGCGTAATTTCGGGCTTCCCCTAATGGAGTTCAAGGGTGTGCTCCGACGCCTGCTCGCCGGGACGGGTCTCTCGCAAGACGAGTCGGCCGGCTTGATCGGCGAGATCATGGACGGCGCGATCACGCCCGTCCAGGCGGCGGGCCTGCTGACGGCGCTTGCTGCCAAGGGCGAGAGCATCGACGAGATCGCCGGCGCGGCGCGCGCGATGCGGGAACGCAGCCTCCACGTCGAGCACGACCTCGCGATCGTCGCCGATATCGTCGGGACGGGCGGCGATGGTGCCGACACGATCAACATCTCGACGATCGCCGCTTTGGTGGTCGCCGCGGCCGGCGTTCCGGTTGCCAAGCACGGCAACCGCGCGGCCTCCTCGGCTTGCGGCAGCGCCGACGTGCTCGAAGCGAACGGCCTCGATCTCGACCTCACGCCCGAGCGCGCCGCGCAGACGCTCGCGCGCAGCGGCTTCACCTTCATGTTCGCGGCCCGCTATCATCCGGCTATGAAGAACGTGGCGCCCGTGCGGCGCGAACTCGGCGTCCGTACCATCTTCAACGTGCTCGGACCG
>JBBRTL010000258.1:0-1806 GCA_038244445.1 Vulcanimicrobiales bacterium | reverse complement strand
CTGGATGACGTCGCGCTGACGATAGGCGCGCGTGTACGGCGGGCGGTGTTCGTCGAGCGCCTGCTCGTACTCGTCGGCCTTGCATGCGAGGATCATCTCGCCTTCGATGGCGACGAGGACGCGCGCGATCGTACCGCGGACTGCGCGGATATACACCGGATCCCCCGGATGCAGATGGGTGACGTTCACTACGGATACTCCAAAGCGGACCGACGGCGCGTGCCGAAGGTCGGGCGTAACGGGCGTTAGCGCTTACGCGTGGAGCGGTGGAGGGCGATTGAAAAGCTTGGCTGGCCAAGCATCTCGGCGTTCGGTGCGCGCAACGACGCTACGCACGTCCGCGATGTGGTGAACGGGTTCCGGCTCGACGACGAACACCGTTGCGAGCGCAACCGCGATCGCCGGCAGCGCGCGAAGCGCGAACCAGGCGGCGAGCGCGGCGCAGAGCGCTACCGCGAACGCGGCGAAGAGCCACGCAAGGACATCGCCCCGATCGAGGCCGCCTTCGCCGATATGCGCGACGAACGCGGACACGAGCGCAGCGGAGAAAACGACCGAGAAGAACCCGGCGCCCCGGCCGGCAAAAGGCAGATCGCGCAGATCGAGCGAGATGCGACGCTTCAGATCGCGCGCGCTCGAAGCGCGGCGATAGTGCAAAGCGGTGGCGAGCGCGATGGCGACTCCGAGGACCGCGACCGCCAACAGCGTCAACCCGCGCGATTCGAAGGATGCATTCGGATCTTCGAGCCGTTCCAAGAGAAACTGGACGCCGAACGCCGCAGAGGCGCAGGTCGCGAGAATCCCCGGCAAGAGCCGCCCCCCGGGCAGCCTCCAAGCTCTCATACGCGTACCCTACGGCCCGGCTAGCCCCGGTCCTGCGTGAAGGGCTAAATCGTTTCGATCTTCACCGGCGCGTCATTGGACCCGCGGCCATCCACCGAGCACGCGAAACCCAGCGATCGAACGAGCTTGGCGATATCGGACGGATCCGACGTCAAGACGAGGGATGGCTGGGTGGCCGCCGCGAGAAGTGCGACGCATGCATCGCTCACCTGTGCCGACCGCCCCAGGCCCAACAGAACACCTACCGATTTTGCGCGCGGGAGGTCGAGGCTCACGATCGTGTCGATCATTTCCAGAAGAGCGGCGTTCTGATGATGCGGCGGATCCCGCCAAACTTCGGCTATGACCGTCGCCGGTGCAAGAACCGTGGCGCGATGGCGATATGCGACCCGCAGCGCGGCAGCAAGGCGACGGTCGTTCCGTTCGGCGGCGACGAAGGCGCCGGCGTCCAAGACGATCGTTCTCACTCGCGCAACGCCCGCTCGAAGTACTCGACATCTTTGGGGTCGGGTGGGCCTGCCTCACCCTCCATCAGAGCGAGGAACCGCGCCCGATTGAGCCTGACGAGTTCGCGTTCCATCGCGTACGAGACGAACGACGAAAATTCGCGAGGGCCGATACTCGCGCGAACGCGCTCGACCAACTCGGATGGGACGCTTGCCGAGACGGTCTCCGTCGGCCCTTCGCTCATCGGCTGGGGCATGCGAAGGGCGCTCCAGGCCGGCTGAAGGGCGGCCGGCCCGGCGGCCGATCTCTTCACCGAAGTGCGTTTCATCCTAAAATAATAGTTGAAATATCATTTCGCGTCAACGTTCGGCGAGGAGGGCCTTGACGGTGGCATCGAGTTTGTCGTCTTGGCCCTCGCCGATGATGGTCTTGCGCAGGCGGCCGTGCCTGTCGAAGACGAGTTGGCTCGGCCAATATTCGATGCCGTAGATATCCCAGACGTGCCCGTCGTCGTCG
>JBBRTL010000257.1:0-1832 GCA_038244445.1 Vulcanimicrobiales bacterium | reverse complement strand
TCGGCGCCGCACGACACGATCGATCCGATCCTGGTCGCGGCCGAGTTCGTCACCTCGCTCCAGAAGATCGTCTCGCGTCAGATCGATCCGCTCGAGCCCGCGGTCGTGAGCATCGGTTCGATCCGCGGCGGCACGATCCACAACGTGATCCCACGCACCTGTTCGATGCTCGGCACGGTCCGCGCGTTTTCGAGCGAGGTCCGCGACGCGATGCCGGCCCGCATCGAGCGCGTCCTCCGCGCCTGCTGCGACGGCTCCGGCGCGGAGTATGCGTATCGCTATCTGCGTCGCTATCCGGTCACCGCCAACGACGCCGCCCAGACCGCGTACGCGCGCGCGCTCGCAGCGTCTACGATCGGCGAGGAGCGCGTGTTCGCCGCCGACGCACTGATGGGCGCCGAGGACTTCTCCTTCTTCGCCGAACGCGTCCCCGCGTGTTTCTATACGCTCGGCGTCTCCGGCGACGAACGCTCCTCACATCCGCACCACTCGAGCCTCTTCGATATCGACGAACGCGCGTTGCCGACCGGCGTCGCGATGATGACCGCGCTCGCACTCGATGCCGCGAGCAACGCTCCATAGTGAGCGCCGACGACGCCGTTCCGACCATTCCGCCGGTCGTGGCGCCTGTGCGTCTCGGTGACTATCTTGCGGTGATGACTCGCGCCGTCTTCCAGACTGGCTTGAGCTGGCGTCAGATCGCACTTCACTGGCGCGCGTACGAGCGCGCGTTTGACGGCTTCGACTGCGCGCGCGTGGCGGAGTACGGCGAGATCGAGACCGAACGGGTGCTCGCAACGCCCGGCGTACTGCGCAGTCCGCGCAAGGTCGCTGCGACTATCAAGAATGCTCGGGCGCTCCTCGAACTGGATCGCGGCGTGGGTGGCATACCCGGCTATCTGCGCGGGTTCGCGAGTTATCCGGCGCTCGCCAAGGATCTCAAGAAGCGCTTCACGTTCATGGGCGAGATGAACGCCTGGTACTTTCTCTTCCGCGTCGGCGAAGTGGTACCGGAGTTCGAGACGTGGGTGACGACCATCCCGGGCGACCACCCGCGCATGCGCGAGATGGTCGACCAGGCACGGATGTAGTGACCTAGGGCTGCGGCGAAGGCGAGCCCTGCGGCGCCGGCCGCGGGTCGCGCACCAGATAGATCCCGAGCGTCGGCGTGTAGTTGAGTCCGCTGCCGCGACCGAACCCTCCACCGAAGCCGCGGCCGTTGCCTCCGCTTGCAGGTCCGGGTGAGGGCGAGGGAGTCGGTGCAGGCGCCGGAGCGTTCCAACCGAGCGGGGTCAGTTCGTCGGTCGTGGCGGTCGCAACCCGACCGCACTGCAGGATCGCCGGAATCGCGCTCACGTCGTCGTTGCCGAGTTCGTAGTACGTCCCGCTCTTGGCGGAGTGCGGGCTGATCGTCCACGACGGCGTCGGCGCGCCGGTCGCGAAGTGTCGCTGCAGTTCGCCGAGCAGTTGGGTGGCCGTCTGTTTGAGATCGGCCGTGCAACGGTCGCTCGCGATCACCGCGAACGGCGCCTTCGGTGCACTCGTCGGCAACTTGTAGAGACGAAACGTCTCCTGGCCGCTCTGCGGAGGACGCGGCGCGAAGTACAGCCCAACGCTCGGCATATAGGTCACCGAAGCTACGAAGAACACCGAGGCCGGCGCTTGGTAGAGCGAGCGCGCCGTGACGTCGTCCTGGGTCGCGATGTGCAGCGTCAAGCACGGGAGGATCGCGCGCTGGCGCGAGATGCTCTTATCCGAGATCGAGAGCGCGTAGGTCGTGCCCAAGCCGTGATAGGTCAGCGTCATACCCGGCACCACCGGAGCCGGCATCG
>JBBRTL010000256.1:0-1959 GCA_038244445.1 Vulcanimicrobiales bacterium | reverse complement strand
TGTCGTTATAGATGTTCTGCACGGTTATTCGCGAGGCGCTGACATTGCCCGGCAGCACGGATTCGAGGTCGGCGAATAAACGCGACCAGCCGAACGTTTTGCTGTCGACGAGTTTGTGCGATGCGTTCAAGATGGCCTGCTGTTCGGGCGACAGAGATTGCTGGACCTTTTCGCCCTCGCCTTTCAGACGACCTATCTCGGTGACGCGGACCGAGATCGAATCGGCCAGATCGTGTGTGACCGACTGGCGGCGCTCTACCCGTTCTTCGCGGAGATCGCGACGGGGCGCGGGCGGCTGCTCGGCATCTTCGACCTGAAAGCGCGGAACGAACGCGTCGTGATACCGCACCGTCGCGCCTCTCGAGCGCAGTCTTTCGATGATCGCGATCGCCGGACTCATGCGGACGTCCTCGACGTCGGGCTTATACGCCACCCCGAGGACGAGGATGCGAGCGCCGCGCACCGACTTCGTGTCGTCGTTGAGCGCGTCAGAGACCAGGTCGACGATGTGATCGGCCATCGACCGGTTGATCTGATCTGCGATCGAGATAAGGCGCGGATAGAAACCATGCTTGGAGGCGGTCCAAGAAAGATATTGCGGATCGATCGGTATGCAGTGGCCGCCGACGCCCGGTCCCGGGTAGAACGGCATGAATCCGAAGGGCTTGGTCGCCGCGGCCGCGATCACTTCCGACGTCTCGATCGCTAGATGGCGACAGAGCATCGCCATCTCGTTGGCGAGCGCGATGTTGACCGCCCGGAAGGTGTTCTCCCAGAGCTTCGCCGTCTCGGCGACGCGCGTGGAGCTGACGCGGTGGACGAACGGGACGATCCGTCCGTAGAGCGCCGATGCCACGTCCGTCGAATCCGCCGTCGCTCCGCCGACGATCTTCGGAATGTCCCGGATCTTGTAGTCGGGATTTCCCGGATCGACCCGCTCCGGTGAGAAGGCAAGGAAGAAGTCGCGGTCGAGCCGGAGGCCGGCCGCGCTCAAGAGCGGCAGCATGATCTCGTCGGTCGTCCCCGGGTAGGTCGTCGACTCGAGAACGATCAGTTGGCCGCGGTGCAAGTGCAGCGCGATCTGCTCGGTCGCCGAAACGATGAATGAGATGTCCGGTTGAGCGCCGGCCTCGAGCGGCGTGGGAACGCAGATGATCGCGCAATCGGCATCGTCCAGCGCCGCGAAATCGGAATCGGCGCCGAGCGATCCCTCCGCGACGAGTTTCGCGACATCGTCGTTCGGGACGTCTCCGATATAGGAGCGCCCCTCCCGAATCGCCTCTACGCGCGTTCTGTTGACGTCGATACCGACAGTCGGGAACCGCTTCGCGAACTCGACGGCTAGCGGAAGGCCGACGTATCCGAGCCCGATCACGGCGATCCGCGCGGTTCCGGTCTCTATTCTGCGCAGCAGCTCGGATCGCACGGATTGCTCTTGGAGCGGTGCGTTCGTCGGCTCGGGCATGGGCAGTACGGGTGCTGAAAAATGCTTCAAGTGCGTCTTTACATCAGTTCACCCGCGAGTCGGTCATACGTATCCTACCCGCACTCCCGCCTCTCAGCGCGTTAAGACGTGCTAAGATTTCGCTTTGGGGAATGCACGACCCACCGGAGGGCGGGCAGGCCGGGCCGGGCTCCCGGCAATGAGAGCCTTCATCCGGGCTGAACCGCTAAGGCACCGCTTTCACGACGAAGGGGGCGACGTAAACGCCCGACCCGGCGCGGAACTCGAACCAGAGCCGATAGATGCCGGGCCTGCGTAGCTCTACGTGCAGGGCCAGCCTCGGGCCGACGATCGTGGTCGTATTCTTCGACGGCATATCCATCCCGTTCATCGAGTCGAGCTTCCCGGCGCCCACGACCAGCGGATGCACGTGCGCGTACGAAAGATCGCTCGCGCCGATCAAGACGGCGTGCCCGGCGGCGCCGAGATACGGCTCGAGATCGGTCGCAAGCTTG
>JBBRTL010000255.1:0-1961 GCA_038244445.1 Vulcanimicrobiales bacterium | reverse complement strand
GAGGTCGCCGGATGGACCACGCTCAACGAACCCTGGGTCTCTTCGTGGCTCGGGTACGGTTGGGGTAGTCATCCTCCAGGCTACCGGAGTCTCGATCTCGGGCTGCAGGCGTCGCATCATCTGTTGCTCGCTCACGGCCTGGCCGTGCCGGCGATCCGCGCGAACGCGCCGAAGGCCGAGGTCGGCATCACGCTCAACTTCAGTCCGATCGTCCCCGCCTCGACCGATCCGCTCGACATCGCTGCGGCTCGCGCGGCGGACGTCAACATCAATCGATCCTTCGTCGGCCCGCTTTTCGGCGTTGGTTATGAAGAACTCGTCCACGAGCCGATCAGCCACGCACTGTTGCGGCGGCACGCCGGCGATATGGACGTCATCCAAGCGCCGATCGACTTCCTGGGCGTCAATTACTACACGCGCTTCTTGCTTCGGCACGCGCCGCATCCGGTCAATCCGTTCGGGGAATACGTCGACGTTCCCGAAGCGGAGCGCACCGCCATGGGCTGGGAGGTCTATCCCAACGGTCTCCTCGACACGCTCCGAAACGTCTGTGCGGAACGTCCCGGCATCAAGATCTACGTCACCGAGAACGGCGCGGCATTTCCCGACACGATCTCCGCGGACGGTACCGTCCGCGATCCCCGGCGCATCGCCTATCTCGACGCGCACCTGCGGCAAGTCGCAAGCGCGATCGCCGAGGGGATTCCCGTCGCAGGTTATTTCGTATGGTCGCTCTTGGACAATTTCGAATGGACCGAAGGGTATCGTCCGCGATTCGGCATCGTCTACGTCGACTTCGAGACGCAACGTCGCATCGTCAAGGAAAGCGGGCACTGGTATGCGGCCGTGATCGCGGCGCACCGGCGATCACGCCCAGTCCGAGCCGTCGAGCCAGCCGAAATACCGGAGCCCCTCGATGATACCCGACGCGTGAACGCTCTCGGCGACGTACGTCGAAGGTAACGACGGCGCCGCGGCGAGCAGTGCCGTTTCGGCGCCGCCGACCACGATGCTGCGACAGGCCAGACGCAGCATGGCGAGATCGTTCATGGTGTTGCCGCACGTCATGAGGCGATCGAGACCGACCTGCAAACGCTCCGCGAGCCACGCCACGGCCGTGCCTTTGTCGATTCCTTGCGGCAGGACGTCGAGCAATTCGCCGTGGCTGTGAACCACCGTCGCCGCGACGCCCGCACGCGCGAGGGCCGTCTCCACGGCCTCGACGGACGAGGCCGGCGCGACGTACGAGAGTTTGTACGGCGACGCGGTCGCCAGGGGTTGCGGCTCGATTCCCGTGACGCTCGCTAACGCGCGGCGGGCGCGTTCGTCGTCCCAAGGAGCCTCGAGGCGGGGCCAGGCTCCGAGCGGCGTCCAGGCACCGATGCGGCGATAGATCTCCGTCCCGACGCCGGCGACCAGGTACGTCCCGTCCGCTACTCCGGCTTCGGTCAGGACCGCCTCCGCCGAATAGAGCTGCCGGCCGGTCGCGAAGGCGAGCAACGGTGCGCGCGGCTTTCTGAGCATCCGCAGCAGCTCGTGCATCGCGTCGGGCGTACCGAGCAGGGTGCCGTCGAGATCGCAGACGAGCAACCTATCCACGAACGTCCCTCGCGCCCAGTGCGACGTCGCGGATGCGCCGACCGACCGTCAACCAATCGAGGACGTCGAAATCATGATGTGCCATCGCGCGGGCTTTGCGCCGATGCAAATTCTCGGGGCGCAACGCGCGCTCCAGCGCGTCGGCCCAGGCCGAGACATCGCCGACCCGGACGCGCTCCCCGCCGTTCTCGTCGCTCACCAGATCGCGCAGGCCGCCGACGTCGCTCGCGATGATCGGGACGCCGGACGCGCGTGCTTCGAGAGCGACGATTCCGAATGCCTCGTAGTGACTCGGCACCGCGATGAGGTCGGCCGCACGGAACGCCTCTTCCACGTACTTGTTCGGGATCGGGCCGAGAAAG
>JBBRTL010000254.1:0-2001 GCA_038244445.1 Vulcanimicrobiales bacterium | reverse complement strand
TTCAACGTGCTCGGACCGCTCACGAATCCGGCACGCGCGACCCATCAGGTGATCGGCGTAGCCCGCCCCGAACTGCTCGAACCGGTCGCTGCGGTCTTGCGCGAACTCGGAACGCAGGCGGGCGCGATCGTCCACGGTCCCGGCGGCATCGACGAGGTGGGCGGCGAGGGCGTCACGCAGGTCGTCTCGTTCGACGGTGGTAGTATGCGCCGCTGGACGCTGGACCCGGCGGAGTTCGGCGTGCGCGCATCGCGCGATGCGATCGCGGGCGGTTCGCTTACAGCATGCTCGGATGCGTTTCTCGCGATCCTCGGCGGCGAAGCGTCGCCGCGCGCCGACGTGATCGCATTGAACGCCGCCCTCTCTCTACTTCTCTGCGGGCGCGCGTTCACGATGGGCGACGCCTACGAACTCGCGCGCTCGGTCCAACGATCGGGTGGTGGATTGAAGACGTTCGAAGCGGTCAAGGCGGCGAGCCGTGGTTGATATCCTGACCAAGATCTATGCGGCCAAAGCGGCGCACCGCGTGGCCGCCGAATCCGTAGAGCCGTACGAGACGGTCCGCGCTCGCGGGCTCGAACGGCGCCGCGAGCGGCGCGACTTCGCGAAGGCGCTGCGGTCGGCCGACGGTCCGGCGATCGTCGCGGAGATCAAGCGCGCGTCGCCCTCGGCCGGCTTGATCACGCGGAACTTCGATCCGGGCGCGATCGCGAAGATGTACGACGAAGCCGGCGTCGATGCAATCAGCGTGTTGACCGAACCGGACCACTTCCTCGGCGACCTGGCCTATCTCGACATCGCGCGTGCGAACAGCTCGCGCCCGATCCTTCGCAAAGACTTTCTGGCGACGCGCTACGAAATCGCGCAGTCGGCTGCGTACGGCGCCGACTGCATCCTGCTCATCGTCGCCGGACTCTCGGACGCGGTCCTCGCCGACTGCGTCGACGAGGCGGGTGCTTACGACTTGGGCGTTTTGGTCGAAGTACACGACGCCGGCGAGGCCACCCGCGCCCTCGGGCTCGGTGCCGATGCGATCGGGATCAACAACCGGGATCTGCGCACGTTCGAGACCGATCTCGCGGTCAGCGAACAGCTCCTGCCGCTCCTACCGGAGGGGACCTTCGCGATCAGCGAGAGCGGAATGCGTGACGCGGGCGATGTCCGTCGCCTGCGTCGGGCGGGCGCGAGCGGTTTCCTGATCGGCGAGGCGTTGATGCGCGCGTCCGACCCGCGGGCGTTGATCAGGTCGCTGCGCGAAGGCGAGCGCGTCGGATGAGGACCCGTATTAAATTCTGCGGTTGCACCTCGTGGAGCGATGCGAGTATGGCGATCGAGACCGGCGCCGATGCGATCGGCATGATCTTCGCGCCCTCGCCGCGCCGGATCGCGGAGAGCGCCGCCAGGTATATCGCCGAGAAGTTGCCGCCGTTCATCACGCCGGTCGGCGTCTTCGTGAATCCGACCCGCGACGACCTGATGCGCGCGCGCGAGATATTCCCGGATCTGGTGCTCCAGTTCTCCGGTGACGAAGCTCCCTCGTTTCTCTCATCCGTTGACGGGAAGGTCATGAAAGCGTTACACGTCGATCCGGCCGCCGCCGATGCCGATGCGCTTGCGCGCGCGGCCAATGCATATCCGCGTGCGATCGCGATGTTCGATACGAGCGTCGCCGGCCTAGCGGGTGGTACGGGCGTCGCTTTTCCGTGGAAGGCGGTCGCGGCGATCGCGCGCAACCGCCCGATCGTAGTAGCCGGCGGACTGACGCCCGAGAACGTCGCCGAGTGCATTCGCGCGGTGCGCCCGTTCGGCGTCGACGTGCGGAGCGGGATCGAGTCCGACGGGCGCAAGGACGAGAAGAAGATGCGCGCGTTCGTACGCGCCGTGCGAGACGCAGATGCGACCTGACGCGCGCGGGTCTTTCGGCGAGTTCGGCGGGCGCTTCGTGCCCGAGGTGCTCTTCGGCGCGCTCGAGGCGCTCGATATCTCGATGGACGAAGCGTT
>JBBRTL010000253.1:0-2124 GCA_038244445.1 Vulcanimicrobiales bacterium | reverse complement strand
TGAAGCTCGTCACGTCGAGCCGAGGCAACGTCTGCGCGCCCGCAAGCGCACCCGTCGCGCCGATCAGCGCCGCGATCGCGAAGGCGTATCTAGCCCGCATCGGCCAACCACCGCGCGAACAGGTCGCTCGCATCGGCCGGACCCGGCGAGGCTTCGGGATGGAACTGGACTGCGGCGATCGGCAGCCGCCGATGCCGAAAGCCTTCGTTGGTGCCGTCGTTGAGGTTGGTCATGGTCGCTTCGAGGTCGTCCGGCAGACTCGCGCCGTCGACGGCATAGCCGTGATTGTGCGCGGTGATCATGACCTCGTCGCGCACGAGATCCTTGACCGGCTGATTGCCGCCGCGGTGGCCGTAGGGAAGCTTGTACGTACGCGCGCCGCACGCCAGCGCGAGGAGCTGATGGCCGAGGCAGACGCCGTAGAGTGGCACCCGATCGAGCAGTCCGCGCAGGGTCGCGATGGTAGCGGGGAGGTCGGTCGGATCGCCCGGACCCGGCGAGATGAAGACCGCTTGTGGATCGGTAGCCACGATCGTCGCATCGTCTGCGTCGTACGGTAAGATGGTCACGCGCGCGCCGAGCGCGGTCAGGTCGCGCAGGATCGCGCGTTTGACGCCGCAGTCGAGGAGGGTCACGCGCTTTCCGCCGGCCGGGCCCTCGACGTAGCGTTCGCGCGTCGCGACGCTCGGGACCAACATCGCCGTCGTCGCGGTTCGCGCATACGCGACAAGCTCGCGTTCGGCTCGCTCCATCGCAGCGCTGCCGACGGCGAGCGCCGCGAGGATCGTTCCGTGTTCGCGTAGCGCGATCGTGATGGCGCGCGTATCCGCCGCTTCCATCGCTGGGATGCGCTGTTCGCGCAGCCAGGAAGCGAGATCGGTCTTGCTCTGATGGTGCGACGGGTGCCGCGCGACGCTCTTGAAGATCGCACCGGAGACGCACCCGCGCGAATACTGCGCGGCGGTTCCCGAGATCCCGTAGTTCCCGATCATCGGATAGGTGAACGTGAGCAGTTGTCCCGCATAGGACGGATCCGTCAGCGCCTCTTCGTAGCCGGTCATGCCCGTATAGAAAACCGCCTCGCCGAGCGCGAGGCCTTCGAACTCCAGACCGCGTCCGTCGAAGCGCGAGCCGTCCGCCAAGAAGAGTGCTGCGGGTGTGATCATGCCGAGACCGGACCTTCGGCGCGATAGCGCAAGCTCCCGGCGACGATGGTCGCAACGATGCTACGCGGAAGGCGCATCCCGTCGAACGGCGTGTTCTTCCCCTTGGAGGCGAACGCCGCCGCGCGCACGGTCCACGGGCGCTCTGCGAAGATCGTCAGGTCGGCCGGTGCGCCGATGCCGAGCGATCCTCCGGGGAGGCCGAGAAGTCTTGCCGGGTTGCTCGAGAGCAGCGCTACGAAGCGTCCGAGCGGAAGGTCCGGAATGGCTAGAGCATACGCACCGACCGCGACTTCCAGACCACTGAAGCCGTACGCGGCCCGATCGAACGGCAAGGCTTTTTCGGCAGCGGTGTGCGGGGCATGGTCGGTGGCAAATGCGTCGATCTCGCCCCGCCGGACGGCGTCGCGCAAGGCGCGCGCATCCGCTTCGGCGCGCAACGGCGGATTCACCTTGGCAGCGCCGCCGATCTTGGCGGCGAGCGCGCTCGTGAAATACAGGTGATGCGGCGTCACTTCGCAGGTGACGTCGACGCCGGCGCCTTTCGCTTCGGCAACGGCGCGGGCCGAGGCCGCCGTCGAGACGTGCGCGACGTGCCATGGGGCGCCGGTCTCGCGCGCCAGCGCAAGATCCCGGACGACCATCGGATCTTCGTCTTCGGCATGCGCGATCAGCCTGCGTCCGATCGAGCGCGCCCGCATGGCAATCGCGCGCATGACCGCATCGTCGCCGACCGGGCTTCCGTCATCGCTGAACGCCACCGCGCCGGCCTGGGCTAGGTCGGCGTAGTCGAGCAACTCGGTTCCGCGCCGGCCGCGCGTCATCGCCGCAATCGGGTAGATGCGGCAGGCGATCGCGGACGCACCCGCGCGCACGCAAAGATCTGCGATGGTCTCGGTGTTGTCCAGCGCGGGCTCGGTGTTCGGCATGCATGCGAGCGCCGTGAAGCCGCCGCGCACGG
>JBBRTL010000252.1:0-2132 GCA_038244445.1 Vulcanimicrobiales bacterium | reverse complement strand
CCGCGCGTCGCGGCGATCGTCGCCGCCTGGGCCGCCCCGGTCGCAGTCGGGAGCAGTCCGCAGAGGGTCGCGCCGCCGACGAGCAACGCGAGGCTTGCGCCCAGCTCTGCGGCACGCGGTAGATCGCCCTCGTTGCGCGCGCGACGCAAGCGCGCGGGCGTCGGATCGAAGCGCTTCTCGGCGTCGTCGCTCATCGTGCAAGCAACGGCGGGTGGACGAACGGATGGGCGGAGGCGGCGTCGAGCACCGGGACCGCGAGCGCGGTCGCGAGGATCGCCGCCGCGAAGACGAACGGCGATGCGAGGGTGACGTTCCCGAAACGCGGTATCGTCCGCGCGAGCGCGGCCAAGGCCACCTGTACCACGAAGGCAAGCGCGATCGCCGGACCGGCGACGGCCAGCGCGACCAACACGATCGTCTCCGGAAGGGCGATCGCGTAGGCCATCAGCGCGTCGCGCGCGATCGCGCCGCCCGGAGGCAAGAGCGAGAACGATGATGCGAAGGCCGGGATCACGATCCGGTATGCGCCGAGCAGAAAGAACCCGGCGGTGAACGCAAGCGACCAGATCCGCCCGAAACCGCTCGGCGCGACCATCGATGCGCCCGGTGCGATCGCGCGCACGCCGGCGTAGTCGTCGACGATCCGGCCACCCGCGTAAGCGCCGTCGTAGAGAAGCGATCCGAACGCGCCGATCGCCGCGCCGAGCAGCGTCTCGCACGCAAACGCGATCGTCAACCCGAGACCGTCCGGCGCGGGCAGATGGGCGACGCGCGGTGCGACCGCGAGCGCCAGTGCGATCGCCAACACGACCCGAGCCGAACTCGGCACGCTCGGATGCGAGAGGCCGGGCGCGCGCGCCGCAAAGCCGGCGCACCGCGCGAATGCGAGCAAGGTCGCGCCGGTCACCCGCCGGTCAGTCCCGGAATCGCGCGGATCGCATCGTTGAAGAGCCGCGCGAGCAACAGCATACCGGCGTTGCCGAAGAGCACGGCTGCCAACCCGACGCAGACCAACTTGGGAACGAGCGAGAGCGTCTGCTCCTGCACCTGGGTCGCCGCTTGGATGATCGCGACCAGCAAGCCCGCGCCGGCCGCTAGCGCCAGCACCGGTAGACAGATCGTCGCGGTCGCGAGCATCGTCTCGCGCAAGAGTCCGTCGAACGTCTCCACGCGTTCGATTCTATCGAAGCGGGATTGTCCTCGCGTGAACGGGTCGTGTCCGAAGCGTGGTCGAATGCGGCGCACCATGATCAGGACCACGCTCGCGACCTTCGCAACGATCGCCTTTCTGGTTTCGTTCGCGTGCGCCGCGCGTGCGGCGGTCGTTCTGCGTCCGCTCGGAGCCGGCTCGCCCGTCGCGAACGGCTATCGCCTCAAGCTCTCGGTCGGCGGCGGCCCGCTGCACGCGGTCCAGGTGGATACCGGCTCGATCGGCGTCGTGGTCCCGCGCTCGGCGCTCGGACCGGGCGCGCACGATACCGGCATCTCCGGCCGGATGGAATACACGTCGAGCGGGCGCATCTTCACCGGGCGCTACGTCGTGGCCCCGCTCGTCCTGGTCGATGCCGCCGGACGTCGCGTCACGACCACGCCGATCCGAATCCTCGCGATCGATGCCGCATCCTGCGATACCGCGCGCCATCCAGCGTGCGTCGCCGGCCGCAGCGTCGCCGGCGTCGGGATGCTCGGGGTAGGTTTCGCGCGCGGTACCGGTTCGCCCGACATCAATCCATTTCTGCACGCACGCGATGGCGGCCGGATCCTCGCACCCGCATATATCATTACGGACCGTAGCATCGTGCTCGGTGCCGAAGCGACGGACGAAGCCGGGTTTTCGAGCGAGCATCTCGTGCGCGCGGGTGCCGATTGGGGACCACCCACCGGCTGCTTCGCGATCCGCGGCTCGCGGTATTGCGGGACGATCCTGATCGACACCGGCCTCGGCTACGCGATCGCTCGCATACCGCGGGACCTGCGCCCGCCGGATTCGTCCGCCGCTACGTGGACGATCGCTATCGACGTCCCGGCCTCGGGCGCCGCACTCGCCGCGCGAGAGACCACAGATGCCCTCTGGTCGTAGGGCGCCGGCTCGCAGTTCTTGAACACGGGTCGCGCACTGCTTGGCTCGTATG
>JBBRTL010000251.1:0-2145 GCA_038244445.1 Vulcanimicrobiales bacterium | reverse complement strand
GTCACGGCGCGCGGCTCGTTCTCCATGCGGGCGACGCTCGAGTCGCTCGAAGGCAAGCTCGATCCCGAACACTTCGCCCGGGTCCATCGGTCCCACATCGTGAGCCTCGACGCGATCCGCGAGATCCAACCCTGGTTCCACGGCGACCGCCGAATCGTGCTACGCGACGGATCGACCCTGACCTGGAGCCGCCGCTATGCGGGCAAGCGCCCGGACCTCGCGTAGGCGCTCTGCCCGCTCGTCCCGGGTTGCTGCCGCTCGTCACAAACTCGCGATCGCCGGGCGCTTCCTAGCGTAGACTCTGTAGCATGACGAACGAGACGCCCGCACACCGCCTTGCCGACGAATATCTGCTCCCCGCTATCCTGGCCGCGCTGACCCTGTTGATCCACCTGATCGGCAACGCCCACTACGGCTTCTTCCGCGACGAACTGTACTTCATCATTTGCGGCCGTCATCCGGACTTCGGGTACGTCGATCAGCCGCCGATCGGTCCCCTCTTGGCGGCGGGGTCGCAGGCCTTCGGCATCTCGCTCTTCATGCTCCGGCTGGTGCCGGCGCTCTTCGCGGCGGGCGGCGTCTTCGTCACCGCGCGATTGGTTCGCGAGTTCGGGGGCGGCGCGTTCGCGCAGACGCTTGCCGGCATCTGCGTCGCGCTCGCACCCGTCTTCCTCAGCTTCGGCATGAAGGTCGGCACCGATATGGTCGGCCTGATGCTCTGGCCGCTCGCCGCGCTCTACATCGCGCGTCTGATCCAAGGCGCCGACCCGCGCTGGTGGATCGGGGTCGGTCTCGCGCTCGGCATCGCCGGCGAAGCCAAATACAGCGTCCTGTTCTACGCCGTCGCGTTGCTCGTCGGACTCGCGCTCTCGCCGTCGCGTCGGATCATGTTCACACCGTGGTTCCCGGCCGGCGTCGGCGTCGCGCTGCTCGTGGTCGCTCCGAACGTCGCGTGGCAGGCTGCACACGGCTTCCCGATGATCGAACTGCTGCGCAACGGTGCGAACGGGAAGAACGTCGTGCTCTCGCCGATCGCCTACGTCCTCGCCGACATCGTCATCCAGAACCCGCTGCTCTCGCTCGTCTGGCTCGCCGGCCTGGTCTGGGCGTTCGTGCGCCCGGCGACGCGTTGGCTCGGATGGTCTTTCCTCGCGATGATGGTGATGATGATCGTCCTTCACGCGAAGGACTACTATCCGGCCGATGCCTATCCGCCGCTCTTCGCCCTCGGCGCCGTCGGCATCGAACTCTGGACGCGTCGCCTGACCTTCTTACGCCCCGTCGTCACCATCGTGGCGCTCGCCGCGGGTGCCGCTATGATCCCGCTCGCGATGCCGGTGCTCTCCGAGACGCAGTTGGTCTCGTATCAGACCGCGTTCACCGGCAAGCTGCCGATCGGTCCGAGCGAGCACCACAAAGTCGCGCGCCTGCTCTCGGATTTCGCCGATATGCACGGCTGGCCCGAGATGGTCGCCAGCGTCGCGCACGTGTACGAAGGCCTCACGCCCGCCGAACGCGCGACCGCCGGCATCAACGCGAGCAACTACGGGGAAGCGAGCGCGATCAACTTCTTCGGACCGGCGCTCGGTCTACCGACGGCGAGTTCCGGACACAACCAGTATTGGATCTGGGGTCCGCACTTCCAACGCGGCGACGTGCTGATCGACGTGAATGGCGATCCGTCCACCCTCAAGAAGGCCTGTACCAGCGTGACGCTCGCGACGACGTTCTCGAACGACTGGAACATGCCGTACGAGAGCGATCTGCCGATCTACGTCTGCCGCGGCCTCAACGTCGACGTCGCGAAGATCTGGCCGCTGGTGAAGAACTACAACTAGGCGGGATCAGCGCTTGCAACCCTTGGCGTCGTAGATGCCGAGTGCGCACATCGACGAGAAGGGGACACCGTACGCATGGGCGATATCGACGCTGATTGCGCCGCCCCCACCGCCGACCCGTTTCCAGCCGCCCGCGCCGCGCTTGAAGATCGTGGCACCGCCACCCGCGCCGTACCACATGCCGTTCGCGAAGTCACCCGCGACCCGCACATATGGGACGAACGGGCCGCGCATCTGGACCCGAACTGCCGCTACATCGGCTGCAGATCCGACATCGGCGTCGGGCACCTCCCCCTTGCACCAGCCG
>JBBRTL010000250.1:0-2166 GCA_038244445.1 Vulcanimicrobiales bacterium | reverse complement strand
TTAGTGGAGGTTGATGGTCGTCTTGGGTGCTTCGCTGCCGAACGCGTCCTTGAGGACTTGTTGCAGTTCGCCCTTCTCGGCCATCGGGCCCAAGACGTCGGTGTCGCCGTAGAACTTACCGTTGATGAACACCTTCGGCAAGGTCGGCCAGTCCGTCATCTGCGAGAGCGCTTCGCGCTTCTGCATGTTCTCGAGCACGTCGACGACTTCGAACGGGTAGCCGAAGTTGTTGAAGAACTGGATCGTCTCGAGGGTGAAGCCGCAACGGGGTGCGTCCTTCGTGCCCTTGCCGTAGACGAGGATCGTATTGGCGCCGACTTCGCTTTCGATTTCGGACTTGAGCTGTTCGGACATGGCGTTACTCCGCGACGGTGGTTGTGAGTTCGATGGCGTGGATGCGGCCGTCGTTGTGGGCGGCTTTGAGCGCACGATAGACCATCTGGTGTTGTTCGATCAGCGTCTTGTCGGCGAAAGCCGACGAGGTGACGCCGATGTTGAAGTGGTCCATCGTGCCGGTGCGATCGTAGACCGTCACGTCGGCGTCGGGCATCGTCTCGCGGACCAGTGCGACGATGGCATCGTTGGTAATCATCTAGGACCTATTATGACGTAAGGCGGGGGTTGTCGTCGCCGCGTAAGGTCTTGGCTAGCGTATTGGCTTGGCGCAGGGTGTCGGGCAGCTCCTTGGCGCCCTTCGAGAGGGCGGCCGCGACGCCGCCGGCCAGCACGACCCCGGTGACCGCCACCAGGATGGCCGGCACGCCCTGGGCTCGGACGGGCCCGATCTCGATCCGGAACTCCCGGACCAAGCGAGCCATCCCCTTGAAAAAACCGTTTGCGCTCATAAGACCTAGGTTGGCGATGCCGGCGGGGCGGACCTAGTCGTCGAAGCCGGCGTCGGTTCCGTCGGTGTATTTGATCTCGGTCACTTGGGCGTCGAGCTTCTTGGCCTTGCCTTTGGAGGCCATCATCGGGCCTGCGTCGTCGCTGAAGCGGATGTAGCGCATCGGGTAGTCGAAAGCGATCCGGCCGTGTGGTGCGATGTTGCGCCGGAGTTGCACCTCGGCCTGGCCGATACGCGTGCCGGTCTTGGCATCGTCGAACTCGAGGCCGATCTCCAGGTTCTTCACCTGCTTGGCGGTCAGATTCTGCAAGTCCATGTGCAGCACGAGCGACCGGTCGCCTTCGCTTGCGAGCGTGATCTTCGAGGCGATCAGCTTCGCGATTTCGGCCTTGTGCATGGTGTCGTCGGCGCGCGCTTGGGCCGCCAGGCGAAGCGCGACTTCGTAGGAGATCTGCAGGTTGATGACCTCGCGAACCGTCTTGTTCTCGTAGGCATTCGGGATCTGCCGATGATCGTCGATGAACGCGGCGAAGCGGTTCTTATCCAGGGCCGAGAGGGAACTCGCCGCGACGTCGGCTTGCACTTTCGCAAGTGTCGGCGTCGTGACGACGATCGCACTCGCGTCGCTGGGCGCCTGGGTGACGGAGGTCGAGGTCGTCGAGCCGCTGTGCCCTCCGCAACCGATGAGGCTCGCCGCTAATGCGGCGAGCCCCAGGATCGCGGTGGTCTTTGCTCGGTAGGTCAGTTTGAGCAACTTGTACCTGATATCCACTGTACGCTGAGGAGTGGATGCAGTTCGATGCCGTTGGGAGCGACCCCCGTCTGACCGTGGAGCGGGTCGAAGAAGGCGACGCCGGTCACGTCGACCACGACGCCGGACGGGAAGTTGGTGAACGAGCCGGGCGGGTTGCCGAAGCAGGCTACGAACTTCGCGCGGACGGACGAGTAGTAGTTGCCGAAGTTCGACGCGCACGCCATCGTACAGGTCGGATCCGGCGGTTCGATGATCATCGTATTGGAAGGCGCGTTCGGGTCCGCGATCACGATATGATAGTCGCGGTCCGCTTCGCTCTTCCAGCCAACCAGAATCGCGCGCACCGTATACGAATGGGTTTCGTAGGGCGCATAACGCGTCGTGTCGTTGCTCGATGTGTAGCCGCTGGGCACGGGGGCGGCCGCGATGCTCGATACCGAGTTCATCCCAGATCAGTTCGAGAGCTTCGTCACCCGCAAGGCTTCCAACATCGACGGCGGCCTAGCCAAGCTCGCAGTCTTGCCCTGCTCGATCCGCATCGATGACTTCTCCACGAACATGGCAAAGG
>JBBRTL010000249.1:0-2203 GCA_038244445.1 Vulcanimicrobiales bacterium | reverse complement strand
GGATGCGCTTGCGGCGCTCGCTGTAGGGAAGCATGGTGGGTCCTTCCCGAGGAGCGCTAGCGGAGCCTGGCCGTCACGGCGTCGATCGCCGCCGGAGCGCCGGCCAGGTCCGGGAACGCTACGGCCGCATACCCGTTGCGGGCGTAGAGGACGCGGTCGAGCGCCCGGACGGCGGCTAGTGCGTCGGCGTTACGCGCCGGGTCGGGGTGCGCGTCGAACGCACGAGCGACGGGCGCGAACCGGTCGAGCGCTTGCGAGACGGATGCCACCTGCGCGGCGTTCTGCTCGGTCCGAACGCTTTCGAGTGCGCTTCGCATCGTGTCGACGTACGGCCCGAAACTATACGGCAAGGTCGGTTTGTCCGCGAAGCGCATCGCGAGCAGAGCGAGCATCTGCGCGATCGCGCGGTGGTTGACGAAGCCGGTATCCGCAAACCGCTTGGCATACTGAAGGTCGTCGAAGCCGGAGTGATAGACGCCGAACGAGCCGCCGAAGCCGACTTCGAGCGTCGGAATCCCGAAGTCGTAGAGGAAGCTCTCGTGGTCCGAGCCGCCGCCCGGTGACTCGATCCCGATGCCGCCGCGTTGCGCCCCCCAGCGATCGAAGATGGTCTGACGTTCGGTGTGCGGATCGCGCACGCGCTTGGTCGCTTCGAGGATGGCCGGGGCGAGTGCGGCGACGCCCGACGCGCCGAAGGTCTGACCGGTCGTGCCTTCGTCGGTATTGAAGTACGCGATCGCTCCGTCGCGCAGTTCGCTCTGATGGACGCGGACGTAGGTATTGGAACCGGCTTCGCCGATATCTTCGCCGTCGAAGCCGACGATCGTGAGCGAACGCTGCGGCTGCCAACCGGAGCGATGCATGTAGCCGAGCGCGCGCGCGACCTCGATCAGGATCGAGGTTCCCGAACCGTTGTCGGTGACGCCGTAGACCCATGCGTCGCGATGCGCGCCGAGCACGACCGACTGCGTCGGATCGCTACCGGAGATGGTGCCGACCGTATTCCAGAGCGTCTCGACCTTGCGGTCGAGATAGACCTCGAGGCGCGCGTTCGCTCTCGTGACGCCTCCACGCATGTCGGCCAGGATGCGCCGGGCGTTGAGATCGCTGATCGGGAGCACCGGAATCGCGAGCGCCGGCCTGCCGAGCGATCCGCGCTGGACCGCGCCGAGCGGACGGTTCGGGCCGTCCGGATAGCGTGCGCCGCGCCGGTCGTCGGTCGGGTCGTTGAAGAAGATCACACCGGCCGCGCCATTCGCCTGCGCGCGCCGGGCGAGGCTTCCGCGAAACTCGCGCCCGTAGCGCACCAGTGCGATCGCGCCGCGCGCGCTTCCGCCACGGGCCGCGAGCGCTGCATAGTCGGCGTCCAGGCCGTGGCCGGCATCGACGACGCGAGCGGTCACATCCCCGTTTCCGCTGCCGGCGTCGAACGGGAGACCGGCATCCTTGCGCGTGCCGTCCGGATCGCTCGGGATCGGCGTCTCGCGCAGTTCGAAGTCGATGCGCGGCGAGGTGAGCAGTTGGAGTTCGAGGCGCTTCGGCGTGTAGACCTCGGCGGTGAAGGGTTCGATGCGCGCGTCGAAGCCGGCAGCTGCGAGCTTCTCGCGCATCCATTCGGCGACGAACCTATCCGCGCCGGTGCCCGCGTAGTGCGCGCGTTGGTTCAAAAAGGTCGACGAGTCGAGCGCTCCCTGTGCGCTCGGGATGTCGAGCAAGATCTTTTCGAGCGAGAGCGAGACTGGCGCCGCAGCCAGGAGCGCGACGGCGGTGGCGGCGACGGCGAGGGTGCGGGTGAACGGCAGCATGTCCCTATCTCTATCGGCCGATCATCTGATGCAGGCGAGTAGGCGGATGGCCCGGCTCTCCATGCCTTGGGCGGCGACCTTCGGATGCGTCAGGTAGAAGAGCGTCATGATCCGAAGGACGAAGCGATGCCGGTCGGGATGCGGCAGACGGGCGAACCGCGACTCGGCGTCGTCGGCAAGCGCCGTAAAGCGTTCGCGCATGCGCGGATCGCCACCGTAGAGCGAGGCGAGGTTCAGCTCCCCGTGTTCGCGATCTTCATCTTCGTCGATGAATGCATCGAGCAACACGTGGAGCGCGGCGACGGATGGGAAGTAGGCGTCGTAACCCGCCCGTGCTGCCTCACCTTCACCAGCGATGGCCAAGAAGAGCGGGACGTAGACCTGCCACTGGGAGCCGG
>JBBRTL010000248.1:0-2207 GCA_038244445.1 Vulcanimicrobiales bacterium | reverse complement strand
GGACGTTCTCCAATTCACGCTACACCCGACCGGAAACAGGTCGCCGACGGCGCTCCCGCATGCAGTCGTAACCCCGATCGTCCCGCCTGTCGCGGCGAACGGACGGAATGCGTGGAGCGTGTTCGGGTGGATCGTGTTGGCTTCCGTCTGCGGAGGCAGCGGCGCCAACGACGAAAGCGGTTGGCTCCCGCCGTCGCCGTCACCGGGCGGCTGGGCCGGAACGAGCGGTGGCAGCGGCGTCGGCGTGGCCATCGGGATAAAGGTCGGGCGCGGCACGGAGATCGGCGGACGCACCGGAGTATCGGGCGGTCGAACCTGTTGTGCGAGCGCGACCGCCGCAACCGTCCCGGCGAAGAGCGCGGCCGCGAGTAGCGAGACGATGCGCTTACGCATTACCAGTACAACGTATAAACGGCATTGGTGCTATACGCTCCGCCGGCCACGGCGACCGGGACTTTGATCGTGAGATCGACGCAGTACTGTTTGATCCCGCTGTTGGTCGCGAGCGAGGCCCAGACGTGTCCGTCGTCGGCATAGACGATGAAGGGCGTCGCGGTCGGGTTCGGCGCCAGCAGGTAGCTGTTGTTCGCAACGGTCGCGCCCGCGAATCCGGAGCCGAAATCGTCCGAGAGGCCGTGTTTGAGCTGCCAGTTGTTGGTCGTCGTGTGCACGTTTACGTGATAGGCGCACGGGATGGTGACGCTCGTGCCGGCGGTCGCATTGACGACCACGATCGGATTGTCGCTGTAGAGCAGGGTGGCATTCGGATTAGGCGTCACGCTGGCTTCGACCCGAACGGGCTTCTGCGCGCTCGCCTGCGCGACGATGCGCTCGCGGACCCGACCGGTGACGGCGATATCGTCGGCCGATCCACGGGCAGGGTGCGTTTCGAGCATACTGACCGGCGCGGGCGTGACGTTCACCACGATGGTGATCGAGATCTGATCGCGCTGCGTCACGAAACTCGCCAGCACCGGCGCGGTCGCGACCACGACCACGCAGGCGGCGAGGAAGATCCAGAGCACGAGGCGCAGGCGACCGTTCATTGAGGTACCACCGTATAGACGATCCACACGAAATACGCTCCGGACGTCGCGGTCGGCGGTACGTGCATCTGGTAGTCGTAGTAGAAATCGGCCGTCGAAAGGCCCGAGGAGGCGACCGGCGCCGGATACGAACCGTACGTGATCGTCGGAGGCGTGGCAAAACTTCCGCCGCCGGCGACCGCAGCGGTCGTCTTCTGGAACGGCAGCCCCGGAGTGAAGCCCGTGTTCGCATCGCCCGTCGCCGCCGAGTGCACGTAGAAGACCGTCTGACTGATCGGCGTCGACGTGCTGTCGGTCTGGTTGAAGAAATCCGCGGCACCTTCGCCGTAGAGGTTGAAGCCGGTCGACGAGTTGGTGAACACGTTGAGGTGCACGGCGTACCGATAGATATACGTATCGCCGGCGAGCAGCGTGCCGAAATCGATCGCGCCGGAACCGACCGCCGGGGCGTCCGCTCCGTGTGTCGGGGCGGGCTGCGCACCGAAGACGGCCGGGATCGAGCCGTAGCCCGCATTGTAGTTGGGCGTGAGCGTCAGACGCACGATCGAAGTGGCCTGCCACTTGACGTTGATCGGCGCGGAGGCGACGGTGGCCGAGGCAGACGTCAGCGTCGCGATAACCATCGCGATCGCCGAGAGTGCTGCTAATAGCCTGGGCATGTCTCCGTCACACTCCTTTGTGCGTCAACGATCCGTGTTGAGAAGTTCCGGTCCCGAGCCGATCCTACGGCACGGTGAACTCGATGGCACCGCCGGTCTGCGTCTTGCCTCCGTAGTCGATCGTCGCGATCGCTTGGTACGTACCGGGGGGCAGACGTTTCCCATTGATCGAGACCAAGCGCGTTCCCGCGCGTTCGACCAGCATCTCGTCGGGCATCGCGACGCGATCCACGACGCTGCCGCCCTTCTGCACCTGCACCTGACCGCGCAGATAGACGTGCGTGTTGCCGGTATTGTTGAAGACGATCCGATAGTTCTGGCCCGATCCGGTCTTCGAACTCGCCATCTTGGCGATCGCGCCTTCGATCTTGACCGTATCCGGAATCGTCTCGTAGATCTTGGATGCTACGCGCGCCGAGAAGGCCATCGTCGTGCCGGGTTTCCGGACCGGCCGGGTCTGGAAAAAGACGATGCCGGCATATTCGCCGGAGAGGCTCGTCTG
>JBBRTL010000247.1:0-2364 GCA_038244445.1 Vulcanimicrobiales bacterium | reverse complement strand
GTCTCTCCGGTCGGCTACCTAGCCGGCGTTCGCGAACGCTGCGATCGCTACGGCATCATGCTCGTGTTCGACGAAGTCATGACCGGGTTCGGCCGCACCGGCGATCGCTTCGCCTCGGTCCGTTTCGGGATCGAGCCGGACATCATCACGTTCGCGAAGGGCGTCACCTCGGCGTACGCGCCGCTCGGCGGCGTGCTCTTGCGCGAGAAGTTCGCCAAATATTTCGACGATCACGCGTTGATGTGCGGACATACCTACTCGGGCCACCCGCTCTCGGTCGCGGCCGGATTCGCGGTCGTCTCGGAGTACGAACGTCTCGGACTGTTCACGCGCGGCAAAGAGATCGAAGGCTGGATGAGTCAGGGTCTGAACGCCCTTAAGTCGCGCGCGCCGCAGGTCGGCGACGTCCGCGGCGTCGGCGCGTTCTGGGCGATCGAACTCGTCAAGGATAAGAAGACGAAGGAGTCTATCGTGGGTTGGCAGGGCGGCGATGCCGGTCCGCTGCCGGCCTTCCTCAAGAAGCTCCGCGAGCACGGTGTCTACGCATTCGGCCGCTATGGGATCGTGGTGATCTCGCCGCCGCTCATCATCGAGCGCGAACAGCTCCAGTTCGGCTTCGACGCGATCGAAAAAGCGCTCGCCGAGACGGGCGCCTTCTAGCCGAGGATCGCCAGGTCGTAACCTGCCCAGGGGCCCAGGATCTCGACGAGACGCTGGGCCTCTTCAATTTCCGGCGCGGTCACGGTCGCGACCGTGCGGATGCCGAACGACGCCGCGGCGCGGATCGCGCGCGCGTCCTCTTCGCGGCGCATCTCGCCGACGTAGATCACCTTCGCGCCGATGTGCGCGGCCTGGTCGACCAGGTCTTTGGCTTTCATGGGTTCGGGGCCGAAGATGCGCGTACCCGAGCGCGAGAGGCGCGAGGCGGCGTTCGAGAAGATCCATTCGCCTTCTTCGGGCTTGGTCGCGTGGATGATGGTGACGCTGCGGCGCACGTCGTCGTCGCGCAGGCGTGCGAGCAGTTCCGCGAGGTGCGGAACCGACATCCGGATGGTCGGATAGGGATCGAACGGGGGCCTTCCCATATACACTACGTATCGGCCCCCGAGGCGGCTTTTCCTAGTCCGCTAGTGGACGACGCCGAAGCCGAAGCGCCAGCCCGTTAGTTTCGAACGGACGAACAGCATCGTACGTTTCTTTCCGCGGTAAACGTAGGTCTGGACGCCGGATTCGTTCTCGATCATCTTGCGGCCGACCGCGTCGAGTTCCGGCGAGATCTTCGATGGCTCGACGAAGATGTTGGCCGGATCGCTGTGCAGCGCGATCACGACGTTCGCATCGACGGCGAAGAACGCGACGCCGGTGCCCAGACCCATCTCACGGACCAGCTGTCCGCTCAGTTCGTTCAGGAAGACGGAACCGCCGAGGACGCCGACGATCTTCCCGTTTGTGCCGAGCACGGGAACGGCGATGACGGCTACCTCTTTCCCTGTCGACTTGCTCCGGACGAGTTCGCCGATCGTCGTCTTGCCGACGAGCGCTGCCTGGAAGTAGTCGCGTTCGCGAAGGGTCGCTTTTTGCAAGCCGGCCGCGGTCGTCCAGTACGTGCCGTCGGCCTTGGCGAAGAAATAAACGCCGGGCACGTTGGCCTTGGCGGCCGCCGCGAGCGGAGCGGCGATCGCGCCCCAGGTGGCGGACTTCGCTTCGGGTGTTGCGGCCAACGTCTCGAGCGAGTCGACGACCGAGCCTAGGTGCGCCTCGGCGAGCGAGACCAGCGATGAGAGGGCGATGCTGCCGTCCACCAGGACGGGGGCTTGTCGGGCGTTCGCGGGGCCGGCCAGGGCGAGCGACGCGAGTGCGATGAGGGCCAGAAAACGCTTCATACGCTCTGATTCAAAGCAGGCGACCGCTCTGCCTCCGAGCCAATACTCGAAGGAACGCTTTTCCGGAGAACACGATGTTTCATGCACTCCTCCTCAGTATCGCCGCGCTTGGTGGTCTCTCGGCCAACGGGCTGGTGGTCGATCGCGAAGGCTTCGGGATCGATCGTGCGGCGGTCGTCTTCCGGGATGCGGCCGGTGAAGTGGCGCACGCGACCACCGACGAGAACGGTCGCTTCACGGTGACGCTCGCGCGCACGCCGGTGAGGTGGGAGGCGAGCGCGACCGGGTACCAGAGCGCGCACCTGCATTTCTCCGATCCACTCAAATTGATCGCGACGCTCTCGCTGCGAGAGCCCGGCTTCACGCTGCCGGTCGGTGCCGACGATCTCGGCGTGCTGCCGTATCAGGACGTCGGTTACGCGCTCTCGCTGTCACCGTATGAAGTGTTGATCGGCGGCAGTCAGGTCGGCGTCGGCGATCG
>JBBRTL010000246.1:0-2364 GCA_038244445.1 Vulcanimicrobiales bacterium | reverse complement strand
GTTGTTCCGGATCACAAGACGCGCCTTTCCCCTCGGATGTTCCCATCGCCCGTTCGCCTGAAAGACGTTTTTGGTAAAGTTTTCTTTATGAAGCGCCGTAGCCCAGGGCCATTGTTCCCGCTCGCAGGCGGAATATTGCTTCTGCTGATCGCCGGCCCGACGGTCGCGCTGCTCCTGGCCGTCCCGCCGAACGCCGCCATGGCAGCCTTCGCGGCCGACGGCGCCCGCGAGGCGCTCCGCGTCTCGCTGATCGCTTCGACCTGCGCCACCCTGCTCGCAAGCATCCTCGGCATCCCCGCCGGCTACTGGCTCGCGCATCGCGCTCCGGCCTGGCGAGCCGCCGCCCTCTTCGTGCTCGCACTCCCGCTCGCGTTCCCACCCGTCGCGTCGGGCATCATCCTGCTCCACGTCGCCGGCACGCGGGCCCCGATCGGCGGCTGGCTCGCAGCCCACGGCCTCCCGCTCGTCGACTCCCTGGCCGGCGTAGCCCTTGCCGAATTTTTCGTAGCCGGCTCGTTCGTAGCGATCGCCGCCTGCGCCGCGTTCGGATCCCTCGACCCGCTCCCGGAAGAATCCGCCCGTACGCTCGGCGCGAGCGAATGGAGGATCTTCGCCCGCATCGCCCTCCCGGCGGCCGCCGGCAACGTGGTCGCCGGCATCGCCTTCGCCTGGCTCCGAGCGATCGGCGAGTATGGAGCCACGTCGATCCTCGCCTACCACCCGACCTCGATGCCGGTCGCCCTCTACGTTGCCCTCAGCGCCCAAGGCGTAGCCCCCGCACTCGCCCTCTGCTACGGCTTCGTACTCCTCGCCGCAGTCGTGCTAGCCTTGCAGTGGGTTTTGCGACGACGCGTCGTATAAAGCAACCTCGTGGCCCTCATCGATCGTCTCATAGCGCCGGAATCGTCATTCCAGAAGCGCTTTTTCTTTCTCGCTAAACGCTTCGTCCCGGGCGAGACCATCGCATCCGCTCTCGCGGCCGTCAAACAACTCAACGACGCCGGCATGACCGCGACCCTCGACTTCCTCGGCGAGGACGTCTTCGAACGAGCAGCCGCGGACCGCTTGGTCCAGGTCTACCTCGAGATGCTCGACGAGATCCGCACGTCCGGCCTCGACACCAACGTCTCGGTCAAACTGACCGCGATGGGCATGCACATCGACGACGACTACGCCCTCGCCAACCTGAACACCATCCTCGACCGCGCAGCCGCCAACCGCGATCCGTTCGTCCGCATCGACATGGAAGGCAGCCCGGTCACCCAGAAGACGCTCGACCTCTTCGAACGCGCCTTCGCCACCCGTAAGAATGTCGGCGAAGTGCTCCAGGCCTATCTCAAACGCACCCAAGCCGACGTCGAACGCGCGATCGCCATCGGCGCCCGCGTCCGCATCTGCAAAGGTGCCTACGAAGAGCCGAGCGAGATCGCCATCAAATCGATGCCGGAGATCCGCGTAGCCTACAAGCGCGACGCCTTCGCCTTGATGACCCGCGGCAACTACCCCGGCATCGCCACCCACGATATCGGCTTGATAGACGAGATCAAAGCGTTCGCAAAAGCCAACGACATCGCGCCCGACCGCTTCGAGTTCCAGATGCTCTACGGCTGCCGCCCGAACGTCCAGCGACAACTGGTCGCCGAGGGCTATCGCATGCGCGTCTACGTCCCGTTCGGAACCCACTGGGCCGGCTATTTCTACCGCCGCGTATCCGAACGTCGCGAAAACCTCTGGTTCGCCATCTCCTCGTTGTTCCAGAAATAATGCGAGCCGTCGTCCAACGCGTCAAACGCGCCAAGGTAACCGTCGACGATCGAATCACCGGCGAGATCGCGACGGGGTTGCTTGTATTCGTCGGAGTAGGGCGCGGGGACGACGCTTCCGACGCGAAGTGGCTAGCCGAAAAACTCGCCGGGCTGCGCATCTTCCACGACGAACACGAACAGATGAACCGCAGCGTCGTCGACATCGTCGGCTCGGTCCTGCTGGTGTCGCAGTTCACGCTTCATGGCGACGTGCGCAAGGGCCGCCGTCCGAGCTTCATCACCGCCGCAGATCCTGCGATCGCGAAACCGTTATACGAATCCGTCGGCGCTTCGCTGACATCGCTCGGTATCCCGACCGCCTATGGCGAGTTCGGAGCCGACATGCAAGTGGAACTCGTCAACGATGGGCCGGTTACGATATTGCTGGATTCTAAGCGGGTGTTTTAGGCGGCGCTCCGCGATCGGCGTTGGCCCGTGCGCGTCCTCTTCCCCCACCCACTCCGCGGGGACGCTCGCTTTTTCGCATCGTGCGAAAAAGCTGCTCGCCTCGTCGTCGCTCCCGCCATCCATGGCTCCGCTCCTCCCTTCACACGCCCCG
>JBBRTL010000245.1:0-2438 GCA_038244445.1 Vulcanimicrobiales bacterium | reverse complement strand
CGCGGGCATCGCGCTCAGTCTTTGGAACATCGGCACGCGCTCCCCGTTCCAAGCCGTGCGCGACATGGTCGCCGGCTTTAAGGAGCCGAGAGATCTGCTCGGCGGCGCCATGCGCGCCCTGGCCGGCATCGGTTACGCCGGGCTCGCGGTCACCTTCGCCTACCTGGCCTTGCCCGAGGGCGATCCGTCTCTCTTCTCGGCGGTCGTGATCGGCGCGTTCCTGACCGGCCTCTGCTTCGAAGCGCTGATCGGCCCCTGGATCCGCCGCGTCGTCGGGATCCGGACCGCCCCCACGGATGGAAGCCCGCCCGCGCGTTGAAGCAAGCGGCGTGGAGCATCATCATCTAACGCCGGGCGATTGGACCAAGATCGCCAACGAGCCGCAGTTTAAGTCGCTGATCGGCAACAAGCGCCGCTTCGTGATTCCCGCCACCATCTTTTTCATCGCGTACTACCTGGCGCTTCCGGCCATGGTCGGCTTCGCGCCGGCGTTCGCCGAACGCAGGGTCTGGGGGCCGGTCACGATCGCGAATCTGTTCGCGCTCTCGCAGTTCGCGATGGCCTGGATCCTGCTCGCGATCTATCTCTGGCATGCGCGCGGGTACGACGCGACCGAGAAGACGGTCGTCGAGAACGTCCGTAACGAGTTCGGGGGCGGACGATGAACGCGGCTCTGGTCATGTTCTGCATCTTCGTCGCGATCACGCTGGTCATCACGTGGTGGGCGTCGGCACGCACGACTACGAGCAAAGGCTTCTTCGCCGCGCATCGCCAGATCGGCGGCGTCCAGAACGGATGGGCGGTCGCGGGCGACTACATGTCGGCCGCATCGTTTCTCGGCATCACCGGACTGATCGCGTTCTACGGCTTCGACGGGTTCATGTACTCGGTCGGCTTCCTGGTCGCATACCTAACGGTGCTCTTCCTGGTCGCCGAACCGCTCCGCAACGTCGGCAAGTACACGATGGCCGATCTGATCTCGTTCCGCCTGCACGGCAAGGGGGTGCGCGCGGTCGCCGCCATCTCCACCCTCGTCGTCGCGCTCTTCTACATGATCGCGCAGATGGTTGGCGCGGGCTCGCTCATCGATCTGCTCATCCCCTCGGCCAGCTACACCACGGCGATCGTGGTGGTCGGCGCATTGATGATCACCTACGTGATGTTCGGCGGCATGCTCGCGACCACATGGGTCCAGATCATCAAGGCGTCCCTCTTGCTCGCCGGCGCGATCGCGATCACGGTCATGGTACTCGCGCACTACAGCTTCTCGCTTCCGCAACTCTTCAACGCCGCGGCGAACGTCGGCCCGCGGGGCGCGACGACAAACCTGCTGCAGTCGGGCCTGTTGTATTCCGGACACCTCGGCGCGCTCAACTTGCTCTCGCTCGGTCTCGCGCTGATCCTTGGCACGGCCGGGCTCCCGCACATCCTGATGCGCTTCTACACGGTCCCGACCGCGAAGGCCGCGCGCACCTCGGTCGCTTGGGCGATGATCCTGATCGGCATCTTCTATTTGACGACGATGTTCATGGGGCTCGGCGCCGCGACGCTGGTCGGCAAAGCCGATATCGGCACGCACGTGAAGGACGCCGCCGCGATCAGCTACATCGCGCGGCATCCGGAACTGCACCTGAACGCGAGTTTCAAAGCGAAAGGCTACGTCGTCCCGGCCGTCAACAACAATCTCGCTGCTCCGCTGCTCGCAAACGTGCTCGGCGGTTCGTATTTCATGGCCTTCATCGCCGCCGTCGCGTTCGCGACCATCCTCGCGGTCGTCGCGGGGTTGACCATCAGCGCATCCTCGGCCTTCGCACACGACATCTGGTGGAACATCGTGCGAAAAGGCCGAGGCGACGAACGAGAACAGATGCGGGTCGCGCGCGCGACCGCGGCGGTCGTAGGGATCTTGGCCATCGTGTTGTCGATCGGATTGCGCGAACTCAACGTCGCGTTTCTCGTCGGTCTCGCATTTGCGGTCGCAGCGAGCGCGAACGTGCCCGTGATCGTGCTCTCGCTCTCGTGGCGCCGCTTCAACAAAGTCGGTGCGATCGCGGGCATGGTGACGGGCCTCGTCTCGTCGCTCGGGATCATCGCGATCTCGCCCGCCGTCATGGGCATCGATCCGGCCGGCTCGACGACGCACCACTTCATCCAAGCCGCGGCGATCTTCCCGCTCGACAATCCGGGGTTGCTGTCAATCCCGCTCGGCTTCCTTGGCGCGATCGTCGGCACGCTCTTCAAACGTGACCCACAATCGGAAGAAGGCTACGATCAACTCCTCGTCCGGGCGAATACCGGGATGGGGGCTGAGGTTTAGCGCTGGTCGGCTTGTCGTCGGGTTGAACTCGGGGATCGCTCTCCGCGTGGGATGTAGTCGTCGACTGCATCCTTTTCTTTGACGTTCTTCTTCGGTTATTGGGGTTTGATCGCGGTGTGTT
>JBBRTL010000244.1:0-2475 GCA_038244445.1 Vulcanimicrobiales bacterium | reverse complement strand
GCACCGCCACGCCGCCGGTCTTGCCGTCCCAGTATGCTGCGGTGTAGGTCGAACTGAGCGTCGCCGTGGTGTATTGCGGCACGCGGATGATCTGATAGGTCTGCTGGCCGTGCGTTCCGGTCGCGGCCGAGCGCGTGTACGAGTTGATCAGGCCCCCACCGCCGCCGCCGCCGGCGATCGTCGCGGTGTTGCCCGCGAGGCCGGCGACCTGCACGTACTCGTAGAGCCCGGCGTTGGCGATCGAAGCGCCCGTCCCGTACGCGGAGCTGTTGGTGTAGGTGAAGGTTCCGTCTTGCATTTGGATGACCAAGAGCAGATCGCCGATTGCCACGGCCGTGCTGCCGTTGCTTCCGTTGCTGCCGCCGCCACCGCCGGTCGTGTCGATCGTACCGAGTCCCAGGCTCGTGCTCCCGGCCGATATCGTTCCTAGCGCCGGCTGCATATACGTATTAGCGCTCTGCCCCGAGAGCGTCCCACCGGGTCCATCGGATCCGGCGTTGCATGTGAACGCCGCCAGTGCCGGCGATGCGGTCAGCACTTCGCCGACCACGATCACGGATACGAATTGCAACAGCGCAAGCGTGCCTGCGGCGATTCGTCGTTTCATTGTTTGCCCCATCCGAATATACGATCCACCAGCGTCGTAAAGGTGACGTAGAACCCGCGCCGGGTCGGCGCCCCGGTCAGCGTCGGGTCGACGCTACCCGAGAAGTTATACCCCGCCGCGATCCGCGAACCTCCGCCGATCTGATAGCCGCCTTCGACCGCGAAGTCGGTCGATTGCGCGCCCGGGATATTTGCCGCGCTCAAGCGACGCAGCTCGGCGCCGACGTCGAAGCGCTTGCCGACGTTCTGACGCACGCGCACGCCCGCCAACGAGGTATGCGCTTTGTAGAACGAATCGCCATCGAGTTTGTATGCGAACCGCCCGGCGACTTCGAACCCGTCCCACGGGCGGAACAGTTCTTCGAACGAGACCACGTCCGTTCCGGATCCGCTCACGAGCGTCGCGGTACCGCTGGTCCGCTGCCAGCCGAAGAGCGAGATTAGCCGGTCGTCGGTGGCCGGACGATACGCGAGCGAGACCTGATCGTTGACCGAGGCCGAACCGCCGGAGTACGCGTGGCTGAGCGCGCCGACGATCGAGACGTTAGGATTGATCGGACCCGCAAAGCCGGCCGAGAAGGTCGAGCCGCCGGTCGATCCGCTGCGCGTCTGATAGGCCAGGGCCGCGCGCAAACCGTTCGACGACGCATAGTTCAGGGTCGCGCCCCAGACCGAAAACCCGCTCGTATCCGCACCGCTCGCCTTGGCGCTCTGCACGAACAGGTTGCCGCCGAAATTCTTGCCGATGCGGAACTTCTCTTGAACGCCGATCGCCGAGTAGATGTCGGTTCCGCTCCCGGTCTGCGAGATCAGATAGTCCGAGGTGACGGTCGTGGCCGGGCTCAAGCTTCGCTCGATCCCGAACTGGGTCGCGTGGGTCGAGTTGCCCGCGATCGAGATATTTGAAGTCGCCTGCGCGAACGCCGCGACCGGTGCGTCGCTGAAGAGTTCGCGAATGTAGAACTTGCCGCGCTTGTCCATGTCGTACGTCAGTTGCGCGACCGTCTGCGCGGGTTGGGTCGTGTCGATGCCGCCGCCGAGCGTCGCCGTGCGGTCGACGCTGAGCGAGAGTTTGGAGGAAGGGCGGTAGTCGATGCCGACCTCGGTCTGGGCGACCGTTCCGCTGGTGATGGTCGGCGTGCCGCTCCCGGTCGGATCTACCACACCGTCGTGCTGGGTGTGGACGTTCATCCCGAGCAGCATCGAGAGACGCGTGCCGAGATACTGACGGTACGAGAGCGACGCGCCGGCCTGCGCGTTGTCGATGCCGACGCCGTGGTTCGACTGTCCGTCGATCGCGATCGTCAGATCGTTGTGACGCGGCACCGAACGTTGAAACGCGAGCCGGTACGACGAGAAGCCCGGCACCGAGAGGCCGCCGAACGGGTTCGCGTAGCCGGCCGACGTGTTCTGGTAGTCCAAGCTCAGCGTATTGAAGCCGCTGCGTTGATTGTAGGCCGCGTGCCACGCGTTCCCGGAATCTAAGCCGATCGGCTGGATCAGGCCGGTCGTACTCGGGCCTTGACCGCTGCTGTTCGCGTGCGAGATCGACCAGCCGCCGCCCGGCAGTTTCCCCGAGAGCGATTGTTGGAAGAGCGCGAAGTTGGACGCACCGCTCACCGAGTTGACGTAGCCAAGTTCGAAGTTGGTCGAGCCTTGGTGGCCCATGTCGAACGCCAGCCGGCCGCCGGTCGTCTGGGACGCAACCCCGACGCCCGCGTATTGGTACTGTACCAAGACGGCCTGCGGGTTGAAGTGCACGTCGAACGGGAGCGGCGGATTGATGAAGCGCAGGGTTCCGGTCGCGTAGTCGATCGTATAGTCGATGTTGCGTTGAAGCGGCGTCTGCGTTAGGACCGCGCCGGTCCG
>JBBRTL010000243.1:0-2524 GCA_038244445.1 Vulcanimicrobiales bacterium | reverse complement strand
GCCGTGATGGCGCATCTGCGCGTGCGCGACGAGATGCAGCTCGGCGAACACGTCTTGGGTCGAGAGGCGCATCTGTTCGCGGGATTGCGCGCGCTGACGGACGCTCATCCGAACGTCTATGGCGAACCGCGTGGGATGGGGTTGCTCGCAGCCCTGCCGGTTCTCGAGCCTCGCCAGGCATCCGCGGTGGTCGCCGAAGCGCGTGCGCGCGGCGTCCTGTTCGGCACGGCCGGCGGCAACGCGGTCCGGATCGCGCCGCCGCTCGTCATCACCGACGAACAGCTCGACCGGGCGCTCCACATCCTCGGCGAGATCGCCGGCTAGGCGGAAGCTACGCCTACCGCCGGAGTGACCAGGCGCCGACGTTCCAGAAGGCGGTCGAGAGCGAGGTCGTCTGTCCGCGCAGGCGAGTCGAGAATGCGTTGATCTCGCGACCTTGGTAGAGTAGTAGCAGCGGCATCTGGTCGGCCAGGATGCGTTCGAGCGCGGAGTAAGCCGCCTGACGTTTCTGCACGTCGTAGGTGGTGCGCGCGCGGTCGAGGAGGGCGTCGATGCGCGGATCGCAGATGCGCGATTTGTTGTAGCCGTTGGGCGGCACGTTCTTGCACGCGAACTGATCGGTCGTGTCCGGATCGTCGCCGTTAGTGAACGGGTAGAGCGCCATCTGGAACTTGCCGCCGTAGACCGGGCCGCCCTCGCTCACGGGTGCGACGAACTGGGTGATCTCGAAGGCCTTGAGGGTGGTGCGCGCGCCGACCGCGTGGAGATATTGCTGGACCTCGCTGCCGATCGCCGCATCGCCCGGCGTCGCGGCCTGCAGGATGAAGAGGATGTCGAGCGGTTTGCCGTCCTTGACGCGGGTGCCGTCGGTGCCCGGACGCCAGCCGGCGGCGTCGAGCAGGCGTCGCGCGGCGGCGGGATCGTAGGTCGGGTCGGGATAGGCCTTGGGGTCGTAGGCCCAGATGAAGAGACCGCGTCCGGCCGCGTCGCTCCGGACCGCACCGCGATAGGTCTTGGCGATCATCGATTTGACGTCGATCGCGAGCGCGAGCGCGCGCCGGACGCGCGCGTCGGACGTGACCGGGTCGGCGCTGTTGAAGATGATCGCGCCGACCGCGTCGACCGGCGTCGCGGTCGTGACGACGCCGGGAATCGCTTTGAGATAGCCGTAGTCGGTTCGGCTCTGATCGTCGAAGAATCCGTCGATCTCGCCCGTGCGCAGGCGGTTCATGGCGGTGTTGGAGTCGGCCGCAAACGAGATCGTCAGATGGGCGATCTTCGGCGCGCCACGATAGTAGAGCGGGTTGGCTTCGAGCTCGACGTTGTCGCCGCGACGCCATGCGAGCACGCGGTAGGGGCCCGAACCGATCGGGCGTTCGTCGAACGGAATGCCGTTGAAATCGGGCAACGACGCGAGCAGGTGCTTCGGCAGGATCGGAAATCCTTGGGGTGCCATCACGAGCGTGAGCAGCGGCGAGAACGGGCTCTTGAGATGTAGCACGCAGGTGGTCGGCGTGGGCGCTTCGGCGCGCGCGATCCGGTCGTAGCCGTAGCGGCTCTGTACATTATTCTCCGGGTTCAAGATCGCGTCGACCGAGAACGCGCAGTCGCTTGCGGTCAACGGCACGCCGTCGGAGAAGCGCAGGTTCGGCTTGAGATGATAGGTGACGGTCAGACCGTCCTTGGATATTCCGCCGTTCGCAAGGGTCGGCACGGCGACCGCGGCATCGCCGATCAGCCGGCCGGTGTCGTCGTACTTGAGGAGATATTGGAAGACGAGTTCGCCCCACTCCATCGCGCTCGCCCCGTTCTCGAGCGCGGGATTGAGCGAGCGCGGTTCGCGCTGCTGCGCGATGCGCAACATATCCGACGCAACGCGGGGCGCACCGGTCTGCGTGCAACCGGCCAGGAACGCAAGCGCGATCGCGAGTGCGCCGATGCGGCGCATCAGGCGGCCTCCGGTTCCAGACCGAATGGCAGGTTGGGGTTCGCCGAGAGCGTCATCGGATCGACGCGGAGCGCATCGCCTTGATAGTAGGCGGCGGCGGCGATCATGGCGGCGTTGTCGGTGCAGTATTTCGGGGGCGGCACGAACGCTTCGACGCCGTGTTTGCCAGCCCAGGCTTTCAATGCCGACTGCAGGCCGGAGTTGGCGGCGACCCCGCCGGAGAGCACGACGCCGGTGTACGGCGCGCGCGCGAAGGCCGCATCCACGCGGGCGATGAGAACGTCGACGACGGCAGCTTGGAACGACGCAGCGACGTCGGCCGGCTTGGCGTCGCGACCGGCATCGGATTCGAGGAAGTAGCGGACCGAGGTCTTGAGGCCGGAGAACGACATGTCGAGCGCGTCGCCGTCGGGGCGATGGCGCGGGTACGCAAACGCCTTCGGATCGCCTTCGCGCGCGAGCGCGTCCATCTGCGGTCCACCCGGGAAGCCGAGGCCGAGCTGGAGGGCGGTCTTGTCGTAGGCTTCGACGGACGCTTCGTCGCGGTTGCGGCCGATGCCGTGCATCCGGGTCGGT
>JBBRTL010000242.1:0-2559 GCA_038244445.1 Vulcanimicrobiales bacterium | reverse complement strand
CGGCGCGATCGGATGGTTGGCGGCGTCCTCGTTCTCCGGCGGGGCCGGCGCCTGCACCGCGTTCGCTGCGACGCTCGCACAACACGCGCACGGCGATTGGAAGACCGTCATCGCGATCGGCCTAGGCGCACTTGCGACGACGCGCTGGTACGCCGCCGCAGTCGTCGCTGCGACGCTGCTCGTCTTCTTCGGTTAGGGAGCCGTCTTCGTCGCACGCTGAGCGCGACGACGCCGGGTTGTTCGCTGCGGAGACATCACGAGAGCGGAAGAGGCCGAACGAGCGTTTCTACGCGACGCGCGGCAGCCTCTCCGTCGTCTGGATCGCTCAGGTCTTCGGCGGAAGGATCTCTATTCCGTGCCTGGCTGCGATCTCGGTCATGGACTTGGGATCGGTGGCCTTCTTGTCGGAAACTTCCCGAAAGAACGCCTCGATACCGCCGGGTGTAAAACTGAAAAGCATCCGTCCCGGTGTCGCGCCGACGTTGAAAAAGCGATGCGGGATCCCACGCGGCGAATGCACGAACGTTCCCGGACCACCGCGTACGACGTTCTCGCCGCTGGTGAACTCGAACTCACCTTCGAGCACGTAGTAGGCCTCGTTTTCGGTGGCGTGGACGTGCAGAGGCGGGCCGGTCTGCGGTGCGATGAGGTCTTCGAAAACGGTCAGTTCACCGCCCGACTCGACGGCCGTTAGCTTGAAGTGCATGGTCTGGCGAGGGTCGGTGATGCATGGCCCCCCTCCCGGAGACACGTGATGAATGCGGCGGGCGGGGTCGCTCGCGGCCGAACGAGGCTCCACGGATCGAGTGATGGACGCGACGATCTCCTCGCGAGGGATCTCGATCTGATGTTTTTCGAGGGCGTGGACGCGCGTGAGTTCGATAACGCCCGCGTCGGTCGGTGCGGAAAACACGTCGCCACAGGGTGGGCAGATGACGGTCGAATGGGATGACATTCTGAATAGATCTCCTCGGTCCGAAGGCCGGCATGAGAGGAAGGGAAAGTTCGCGGTACCCTAGTACTATAATAGTATCATGATTCCTCGTCAAGACGTCTACGGAAAAGAAGGCTCGGGGCGGGCCTTGCAACGTAATCGCACCCGGCGCGACCTGCTGGCAGCGGCCCGCGAACTGGTGAGCGAAGGCCTGGCGCCCGGCGTCGCCGATGCTGCGGACCGAGCCGGCGTCTCGCGCACCACGGCATATCGCTACTTCGCCTCACAACATTCGCTGCTCGCCGAAGCCGCGGTCGAACCGCTCAACGCCGCAGTCGCTGAGATCATCGCAAACTGCACCCGGCACGACGTCATCGAACGCGTGGACGACGTGTTCCGGCGCGCCACACCGCTCATGCTCGAGCGCGAAACGCAACTCGCTATGATGTTGGGCGTGACGCTCGGACGCTCGCTCGGCGAGAATCTTGCCGGGAACGCACCGCTCTTGAGCACGTCGTGGATCGACGCCTTCGGCGGCGTGCTCGAACCCTTGCGCGACAGTATCGACTCGCGGACCTACGTCCTCATGACCCGAAGTCTGAGCGTGCTGCTCGGAACCGAAGCGCTCATGACCATCAAGGATGCCTGCGACGGCGATCCGGAGCGGACGACGCGCGCCGTTCGCGCGGCCGCTACCGCCATGGCGCAAGGCTTCTTGGAACGAATCCCCTAGACGGCCAGCGTCCTGACGAACGCGCCGACCGCACGGGCGGCTGCAGCTCCGGCTTTTCCCGAATAAGCGTCGATGATCGCGCTCCCGACGATGATCCCATCGGCGAGCGGTGCGATTTCGGCGACGTGCGCGGCCGTCCCGATCCCGAACCCAACCGCGAGCGGCATTTCCGTGACCTCACGCAACATCCCGAGCTGCGCGCAGACGGGCGAAAAGTCGGGCGCACTATCCGCGCCGGTGACACCGAGCCGCGAGACAACGTAGATGAATCCGGTCGAGGCTTTGGCGATCCGCGCCGCGCGCTCGCGCGGGGTCGAAGGCGCGACCAGCAACGGAAAGATGAGCCCGCGCGCGGCGAAGGCCGCTCGCAGATCGCCCGACTCCTCGAGCGGCAGATCCGGGACGATCGCCCCGGCGACTCCAGCCGCGGCCGCATCTTCGACGAAGCGTTCGATGCCGTATTGCAGTATCGGGTTGACGTAGGTGAAGATCACGACCGGCGCCCCGCCGTCGGCGCGGATATGCGCGGCCAGAGCCAACACGTCGGCGACGCGCGTGCCGTTGGCGAGCGCGCGCTGACCGGCGGCCGCGATGGTCGGACCGTCGGCGAGCGGATCGCCGTAAGGGATGCCGAGTTCGATCGCAGCAGCACCGGCCTGGGTCAGTACCGCCGCGATCGCTCGCGTCGTCGCGATGTCGGGGTCACCCGCCATGATGTACGGGATGAACGAGGTGGTGCCGGCTTCAAACACCGAGCAACGCTCGCACTTGGCCGAGGTCTTTGTCGCCGCGCCCGCTCAGGTTGACGAGCACCAGATCGTCGCGCCCGCGTTCGGCTTGCAACTGCCGAGCGAACGCGAGCGCGTGTGCGCTCACGAGCGCCGGCACGATG
>JBBRTL010000241.1:0-2571 GCA_038244445.1 Vulcanimicrobiales bacterium | reverse complement strand
GTTTTTGCGTCAGGCTGTCGATCCCCAAGCGCTCCGTCAAGGAACCGAACTATGGGCAACTGTGTTTCCCTCACTGCAAATTCCAGGACTCAACTACGATTGCCTGATCGATCTAGCACGTGCCTTCATGGGTACAAAGGCACATTGGTTACGTGTGCAAGATTGCGACGATGATGAAACCGACCCCCAGCAGTACGCGCGGTTGCCACCTGGCCCGCATGAGCAAGAAGAGCGTGACCGGCGTCATGGCCGCGATCGCGGCGGCTCGCAACAGGATCGATTCACCCGAGAGCGTCGCGGTGAAGTTCAGGAACGTCTGTTGGAACTGCGGCGCGAGAATGACGCCGCCGAAGAGCGAGAACGCGAGCGTCATCGCGAGCAGAGAACCGGCCGCGACCGTGCGGTTCTTGAGGATACGCAGGTCCACGATCGGGTTCTTGACGCGAAGTTCCCACCAGACGAAGACCGCCAGTGCGACTACGCTCAACGCGCTCAGGAAGGCGATCGTCGGATCGTTGAGCCAGTCGTTGCGCTCGCCTTCATCGAGGACGTACTGCAACGAGCCGAGTCCGGTCGCGAGCAGACCGAGCCCGAGCCCATCGACCGACGGTTTGCCCGCGCTCTCCGGATTGCGGAGCAAGGACGCGACCAGCAACGCCGCGATGATCCCGGGGATGATGTTGATGTAGAATATCCAGTTCCACGAGAGCGCGTCCGTCAAGATCCCGCCGAGCGTCGGACCGAGACTCGGGCCGACGATCGCGCCGAGCGAGACCAGTGCCTGACCCTTGCCGATCTCTGCGGCCGGGAACGTGTCGCGCATGATCGCCTGCCCGGTCGAGATCAGTCCGCCGCCGCACAGCCCTTGGAGGATGCGGAAGAAGATCAACTGATCGAGCGATTGGGCGAACCCGCAGAGGGCCGAGGTGAGCGTGAAGCCGATGATCGCGGCGACGTAGTATTGACGCCTCCCGAAGACTTGCTGCAACCACGGCGTGAGCGGAATCACGATCACCGCCGCGATGATGTAGCCGGTCACGATCCAGGCGCCCTGATCGAAGTTCGCGCCGAGGTTGCCCTGGATGGTCGGCAACGCGACGTTGACGATGGTGGCATCGAGCACTTGGAGGAGCGTGGCAGACATCACACCGACCACGATCAGCCAGCGGCGCAGACCGTACTCGACCAAGTCTTCGGATGAGTGCATACTAGGACCCATTATTACACAGACCGAACGGGATCGCGAATACCACGGCCGATGCGGAGGGACCCATGTCGACGCGAGAACGGACCATCCGCTGGCAGGATCCACTCGAGACGGGACGCGCGTACCTCGTGCGTTCCGGATTGGATTCGATGCGCGGCATGGTCTCCGGTGAGATCGCTCCGCCGCCGATCGCAATGCTGATGGGCATGAGTTGCGTCGCCGCCGATCCGGGTTACGTGCGCTTCACGATGCACGCGAACGAAGAGTTCACCAATCCGCAAGGGACGGTCCACGGCGGGATCATCGCGACGTTGCTCGACACGGTGATGACCTGCGCGGCCTTCACCGAACTCCCGCTCGGCAAGACGTGCACGACCACCGACCTGAGCATTCAGTTCGTGCGCCCGATCCCGCCCGACGGCACCGAGATCTCCGCCGAAGGCTTCACCGTCTACGTCGGCACCACGCGCGGCACCGCCCGCGCCGAGATCAAAAATGCCGCAGGCAAACTCCTCGCGTTCGCCACGAGTGGAATCGCGATTCTGGAGATGCCGAAGCTGCCGGCGCCCTAAGCGCCACCCCTTGTCGATCAGGATATTCTGCGCAGAGGAGCGTCGGCCGGAGGCCGTCGCGTGCGCGCTCGACACGATGCGGGTGCGCGCGCCGAAGAAGTAGGTGCGCCTACCAGATTCCGAGCGTGACTTTGACGTCTTCGGTCGCCATCGTCTTGGGATCCCATGGCGGAGAGAAGGTGATGTCGACGTTGGCCGTCTTGACGCCCTCGATCGCCTTGACGTTATCTTCGACGGACTGCTTGAACATCGGACCGACCGGACACATCGGCGAGGTCAGGGTCATCGTCACGGTGACGTGTTCGCCGTTCTCCCCGAGGGCGACGATGTCGTAGACCAATCCTAGATCCAGGATCGGAATATCGAGTTCGGGATCTTTGACGATTGCGAGCGACTCGCGGACTTGTTGAGCGGTAACCATAGCCCTTATCCCTTCGCGGAATCGGGGATCGTTCCGCCCTTGCAGGCGACGATCGCTTCGATCACGTGCTTGGTCTCGGTCGGGTCCTTGATCTGGATGCAGATCGCGTCGGTCACGCGTACCGGCGAGTCATTCCCGCCCGGGAAGAGCGCATCGCCGATAAAGATCATCTCGCTCGTCGGAATCGTGAGGATCTCCTCGAGCTTACGCATGCCGTAGGCTTTATCGATGCCGGGCTTGGTGATGTCGACCGACGTCGTGCCGCCCATGTGCACCGAGGCGTTCGGCAACTTCGGCGCGAGAATCGCGAGGATCGCCTTGCGTTTGGCGAAGTTTGGATCCCAGGTCTCTTTCGCGGAGAGCGGCGCCTG
>JBBRTL010000240.1:0-2573 GCA_038244445.1 Vulcanimicrobiales bacterium | reverse complement strand
GCAGGCGGGGTCGGGGCTGCGCATTTCGATGCGGCGTTGGGCGATCGCGGGGACGCGTACCAGCGCGTTAGCACTGCGTTCGGACCAGACAGTGTAGATGGGAGCGTCCCAGGCGGCGACCAGGCGTTTGTAGCTGTTGACGGTGGAGTTGCAGATCGCGGTCGTCGCGGCGGCGTGAGCGAGCAGTCCACCGACCGCGTAGAGGACGGTATCGTCGTCGGCGTCGTCGTTCAGGCGCAGTTCGATGTGGAGGCCGCTGCCGGCGCGTTCTTCGGAGGGTTTGGGCATGAACGTCGCTTCGAGGCCGAAGCGGGCGGCGACGTGCTTGGCGATCGTACGGACGGTCAGGACGTGATCGGCGGCGCCGAGGGCGTCGCAGGCGGCGACGTCGATCTCGTGTTGGCCGGGACCGTGTTCGTGGTGGGCGCTGGCGACCGGGACGTTCATGGTTTGGAGCGCGGCGACGATCGCGTTGCGGGCCTCTTCGCCGCGATCGTTGGCGCTGAAGTCGAAATAGGAGCCGACGTCGCTCGTAGAGGTGGAACCGAACCGTGCTCCGGTCTGGGCATCGAACAGATAGAACTCGATCTCGGTGCCGATGCTGACGGGACCGAGGGCACTTGCGTCTTCGAGGGCGCGCTTGAGCGTGGTGCGCGGACAGCCTTCGAAGGGCGAGCCGTCGGGCATGGCGATGTCGCAGATCAGGCGAGCTTCGGCGCCGTCGCCTGCGTTCCAGGGGTAGAGCGCGAAGGTGCTCGGATCGGGACGAAGCTGCATGTCGAGTTCTTCGCCGCGGACGAATCCGTCGATCGATCCGCCGTCGAAAGTGACGTTGCCATCGAGCGCGGTCTCGAGAACGCTTGCGGGAATGGAGACGTTCTTGCTGACGCCGAGGATGTCGGCGAAGACGAGACGGACGAAGCGGACGTCGCGGTCCTTGGCGAGCTTGAGCACGTCGCGTTTGGTGGTCGTGCGTTTGGGATCGTTAGGAGTGGAGTGCATCGATTGCGGTCGCCATTCTGAAGGTGAGTTGATCGTGGTGGCTGTCGAGCGATCGTCCGCATATCTCGCCGATCTGACGCAGACGATAGAAGACCGTGTGCCGGTGGACGTGGAGTTCGGCGGCCGCGGTCTTGACGTTCTGGCCGCATGCGAAGTACGCGCAAAGCGTCCGCTCGAGGTCGGTTTGATGTTTTTCGTCGTACGCGCGCAACGGTGCGAGGGTGGCGTCGGCGAACGCGCGGAGCGCGTTTGCATCGGCGCCTTCGAAGAGGAGCGCATAGGCGCCGAGTTCGTCGTACGGAAGGACCCGGCCGTCGCCGAACACGCGCCGGCCGATCGTGAGGGCGGCGTCGGCCATCCGTGCGCTCCGGCCGACCTCGGCCGCGCTCTCGATGCTTCCGACGCCACCGGTGATCGAGAGCCCCGGATGCTTCTTGGCGAGCGTCTTTGGGAGCAGGGTGGCGGCGGTCCGTGCGTTGGCGGCGTCGACCTCGCGGGGTGCGGGCACGAAGATCAGGGTTCCGCCGTCGCGTTCGAGGACGCCGACGCTGGCCTCGCCGGAGGCGAACGTCTCGGCGGCGAGCGCCGCACTCTCCGGCGGCTCGAGCGCGATCGCGACGTACTGCGCGGCAAGCGTTATGCCGCGACTGGTCGCGTCGGCGCGAGCGGCGGCCACGTCGCGATAGCCGCCGGTCAGGAGCCGTTCCCAGAAAGCGCGCCGCCGGCCGGCATTCCCGCCGCTCTCGCGAGCCAGTTCGAGAGCGATCGCGGCGGCCGTCAGGCGAAGCGCGAGGAGCGCACCGGGTGTGCTTTCGGCGTGCAGGGCGATCTCGCCGAACTGCGTAGCGCCGGCTGCGAGCGGGAGTCGGACGACGGCTCCGTTCTTGGAACTCCCGACGTCGGCCAGGCGGCGCCCGTCGGCGTCGTCGACGCTCACGGCCGTGCCCAAGCTCTCCGCCAAGTGCGCGGCCAGCGCGCGCGCGCCGCCGCCAGCCGCCGCGGCGCGCGCGAGGCCCTCGGCAAATACGACCAGGTCATCCGGGGTCATAGGCGACTACTTTCGGCGAATTCTGCCGATGACCTTAGAAATGGATGCTGACGGTCCGGGTTCGGTGCTCGAATCGCTCTACGCCGGGACTCCCGACGCGGTCGTGCTCTACGATCGCGACGGCCTTCTCATCGGCGCAAACGCGGCCGCTGCGGAACTGACCGGCTATCCGGCCTCCGAGATCATCGGGCGGCACTATCACGAGCACGTGCACCCACACGATTGGGAGCGCGTCGATAGCGGCGCCGAGACGGCCCTCGCAGGCGATGTCGATCACTTCGAGACGTCGGTCCGGCATCGCGACGGGACCGTCGTCCCGGTCGAGATCTACGTCTTTCCGGCCATGCGTGCGGGCGCGATCGTCGGGTTCTTCGCTCAGGCGCGCGACATCGTGGCGCTTCGGTCGGCGGAACTCTCGCTCGGCGTCAATCAGGACCGGTTTCGGTCGCTCTTCGAGTTCCATCCGGACGGCATCCTCGAACTCAAGAGCGACGGGAAGGTCTCGCGCGTGAACGTCGCCTTC
>JBBRTL010000239.1:0-2575 GCA_038244445.1 Vulcanimicrobiales bacterium | reverse complement strand
TCAGATCGGCGAAGCGCCGACGACGCTGTGGTTGTGCGCCGCCGGCATCGTCTACGGCGTCGGCTGGCTCGCGTGGGCGCTCACCACACGCGACATTGTTGCTCCGTCGGCCTGACCATCGGAGAGCCCGCTTTGCACGAGAACGCGTGCGCGAACTCGGGCATGTTCGATAGCGGTCCGATCACGCGGAACTTTGCGATCGGGTGCGGATCGCCCTGCACCATCAAGCGTTGCTGCTCGATCCGGATCGCGTCGCTGCGGAACTGACCCCACGCGATGAAGAACTGTTGATCCGGGGTGAAGCCGTCGATGTCGCCGGTCGGGTGCGCCGCGAGCGCCTTGTGGAACGCGCGATACGCGAGGTTCGCCCCGCCTGAGTCGCCGATCGATTCGCCGAGCACGAGCTTGCCGTTGTGGTGGACGTTCGGCTCGATGAAGTAGTTGTCGAACTGGTTCGCGACGCACTCGCCACGCTTGGTGAACGCGTCGAGGTCGGCCTTCGTCCACCAGTTCTCGAGCCGGCCCTGCGCGTCGAATTGCGCGCCCTGATCGTCGAAGCCGTGGCTGATCTCGTGACCGATCACGACGCCGATCGCGCCGTAGTTGATCGCATCGACCGCGTCGAGCCGGAACGCCGGCGGCTGGAGGATGCCGGCCGGAAATACGATCTCGTTGAGCGCCGGGTTGTAGTACGCGTCGGAGGTCGGCGGGGTCATGCCCCAGCGGCCGCGATCGAGCGGCTTGCCGATCTGCTTGCGATCGTCATCGACGTTCCAGTCGCGCGCCGCGACGACATCCGCGAAGTACGCATCGCGCGAGATCGGGATCGAGGAGTAGTCCTTCCACTTGTCGGGATAGCCGATCTTCGGATTGAACGTCGCGATCTTCTCGAGCGCCTTCTGCTTCGTCGCCGGAGTCATCCACTCGAGATGGTCGATCGTGTCCTTCATCGCTGCGAGCAAGTTGTGGACGAGCTCGGTCATCCGCGCCTTCGCGGCCGGCGGGAAGTACTTCTCGACGTACTTCTGGCCGAGCGCCTCACCGAGCAAGTGATCGGCCTGCTCGACGCAGCGCTTCCACCGCGGCTTCTGCTCCTGCGCGCCGGAGAGGAACTTGCCGTAGAACTCGTAGTCGGCGTCGACGAAGGGCTTCGAGAGTGCGTCCGCCATCCCGGCGATGTATTGCCAGTCGAGATAGGTGCGCCACTCGGCGATCGGTGCGTGCGCGAGCTCGTGCTCGACCTCCTTCAGGAACGCCGGCTGATCCACGTTGACCGCCGTCGACGGCGTGTCAAACGACCTCAGATACGCGGTCCAGTCGAAGCTCGGCGTCAGCTTCTGCAGCTCGGCGACGGTCATCTTGTGGTCGGTCGCCTTCGGATCGCGGAGCGCGACGTTATCGAGCGATGCTTTCGCGAGCCGGGTCTCGAAGTCGAACACGGTCTTCGCGTGCGCCTTCGCCGTCTTCGCGTCGTCGCCGGCGAGCTGGAACATCCGCGCGACGAACACGAGGTACTGCGCGCGCGCGTCGACGAAGCGCTTCTCGGTCTTCACGTAATAGTCGCGGTCCGGTAAGCCGAGCCCGGATGCGCCGACATCCGCGACAACATCGGTCGGATTGTGGAGATCCGGCGACGACGCGACCGCGAACGGCGAGCCGATCTGCTGGTGGTGCAGCTTCGCGATCATCGCGGCGACGCCTGCCTTGTCCTTGATCTGCGCGATTTCACCGCGCATCGGCGCGAGCGGCTTCGCGCCGGCGGCATCGACCGCGGCTTCGTCGGTGCACGCGCCATAGAAATCACCGATCAGCTGTTCGACGGAACCCTTCTTCCAGTCGCGTTTCGCCGACACCTGATCCAGGATGCCCTTCAGGCGCTCCTTCGCATCCTCGCCGGCCTTCCACCGCCGCGACCACCGCGTCATCGACGCCGGGATCGGGTTCGCCTTGCGCCACGCGCCATTCGAGAACTCGTAGAAGTCGTCGCACGGATTCGCCGAGCGATCGATGTCTTCACTATAGACGCCTACCAGCTTGCTGCCGCTCGGCACGGAGCTCGGCGGCGGCGGCGTCACCGGCGCGGTGGTGGGTGTGGTGGTGACCGGCGCTGGCTCGACCGCGGAGTGCGACGAGCCGCAAGCAGTCGCGACAAATGCGAACAGGACAAGAAGACGCTGCATCGCGGGCATCCTAAGCGCGCTCCACGCCACGCAGAAGAGACAGCTGCGACAGTTAGCCGTTCGCGCGGGTACGCACGGCCGCCGCCGGTAAGTGCTCCCACCTCTGGATCATTTCGGCTGACACGACGTCGCCGTGTGCGAGGTAGTACGCGAGGTGCGGTAGCGAATCGCAGCCCCAGAACATCTGGTCGTCGACGAGCATCGTCGGCACGCCGAACATCCCGCGCGCGACGGCATCCTCGGTAGCCGCACGGATCCGCGCCTTGATCTCGGTGTGCTGCGCACGCGCCACCGCATCCGCTGATAACCCGACCTCGCTCGCGATCCGCTGGACGACCTCGGGGCTCGTGACGCCCTCGCCCGTCACCCACGCCGCCCGATACAGCGCATCGACC
>JBBRTL010000238.1:0-2601 GCA_038244445.1 Vulcanimicrobiales bacterium | reverse complement strand
GTCATCACCGGCTGATCGCCCACCTAGCCGAGCCGTGGTTCATACACCACGCCCTGGGACACGATCACCCCGGGCGGCACGTGCATGACGATATAGCTGCGTTCGCCGCGCTTCTGCTCCGCTAGGGTTTCGCTGAGCCACCGTAGCTCCGAAGCGCCCGACCCCGGCGGGAACGGCGCACATCTCTCGGCCCGCCACGACCAGAGCACGCTGTTAAGGACGATCGCGCGCGCGCGGATGCCCGGCAGTGCGACGGTGTAATAGCCGTCGCGTGCGAACTGCCGCGCGAAGTTCGGCGCAGCGCCTCGGCGGTCGACGAGTGGTTCCCAGATCGCTGCGAGATCCTTCAGGTACGTCGTATCCGAGCCGATGCGATAGTCGCCGCACGGGTCATCGTTGTTGCCGACCGCGACCACGAACTGCGCACTCGGAAACGCTCGATCGAAGGCACCGGCGATACGCCGGATCGTGCCTAAAGCATCTCCCCGGAAATTGTGCGCGAGGAGATCGCCGGTGATGACGACAACCGGCGGATCCGGTTCGACGCGTCGCATCGCCGCAACGGCGGATGCGAACAAAGCGTCGTCGGTGTCGTGCCCGACCGGCGCGAGCGTATCGTAATGCGCGCTCGGATCGAGATGGATGTCGCCGACCACGAGCCACGGCCGGCTCGCCGCATTCGCCGGCGCGCAGAGAGCCAGGGCGAGCGCGAGGCTAACGCTTAGCCGGCGGAGGAACGGCAAACGGTTTGGCGATCGCGCCGGCCGGCGATGCGGCCAGGCGAGCGAGGTCTTCTTCGCTCGGTTGCTGTGAGAAGTCGCGGCAGGCGTCGACGAAGCAGTAGAACCCGAACGGCTCGTCGCCGCGGTTGAGGAACTGGTGCGTCTCGAGCGGGCCGACGTAGATCACGTCGTTCGGACCGATCTCACTGACGGTCTCGCCGACGACCGCGTGACCCAGGCCCCGCTTGACGATGACGTAGTGCTCGTGTTCGTGCTTTTCGTAGCGCGACGCGGCCCCCGGCTGCAGCTCGAAGTAGCGCAATTCCATGCCCGGGCCAGGCTCGCCCGGATCGCCCTTCCGGCCGCCTAGGATCGTATGACGCTCGACGCCTACGTCGGGCGAGCCGGGGCGGTAGCCCTCGATCTCGACGCCGCTCCAGCCCCGCTCGGTCGCGGAAATTACCTTACCTGCCATGATGACCGCTAGCATATCATGCCGGGCACTAGCCGACCTGATGAAAGAATCGGCGCTTGACATCGGACGTTATAACGAGTGTAATAACATAATTATGAGCACCCAGCGAAAGTCCACGAGCCTGAAAGTCACCAAGATCGGAAACTCGCTCGGCGTCATCTTACCAAAAGAAGTCCTCGGCATGCTTGGCGTCGGCGCGGGCGACTCGGTTCACGCCACCGCCGCGCCCGACGGTATCCTACTAACACCATTCGATCCCGAGTTCGAGCGACAGATGGAGATCGCCGACCGGATCATGCGCAAGGATCGCGACATCTTGCGCGCCCTCTCGAAATGAGCGCCTGGCGCTGGGTCGCTCCGGCGTTCGTCTTCGCGGTCCACGCACGTCAGATCGCCGAGCATGGCGGTCTCGATGGGGTCCGCGATCGGAACGCGGTCGAGTCGGCGCTTGCGCGTCCGCAGAATCTCGCGGCGTACGGCGAGCCCGATGCAGCGGATCTGGCGGCGGCGTACGGCTTCGGAATCGTGCGAAACCACGGCTTTGCCGACGGCAACAAGCGCAGCGCTTGGGTAGTCGTCCGCGTCTTCCTTGAGGACAACGGCTTCGACTTGGCATTCGACCCGATCGACGCGGTACGGACGGTCGAGAGTCTCGCCGCGGGGAATCTCGAAGAAGCGGCCTTGGCCACATGGATCCGCGAACGCCTCACACGATACGACGCGTCGGAGTAACATCATGAGATATTGGCTCTTCAAATCGGAACCGGACGGATACTCGTTCCAGCGGCTGGCCAAAGAGAAGACCACCGAGTGGAGCGGCGTGCGGAACTTCCAGGCGCGCAATAATATGATGGAGATGAAGCGCGGGGACCTCGGCTTCTTCTACCACTCGTCGATCGCGATTCCGGCGGCCGTCGGGATCGTCAAGGTCGTCAAGGAAGCCCATGCGGACGCGACCGCCTTCGAAAAGGGCGGCGACTACTACGATCCGCGAAGCACGCCGGTCAAACCGCTCTGGCAGTGCGTGACGGTCGCCTACGTCGAGCCGCTGAGACACGAAGTGACGCTCGCACGTATGCGCGAGGATCCGCGCCTGGTCGGGATGGCGCTGCTCCGACGAGGGCAGCGACTCTCGGTTCAACCGCTCACTCCCGACGAATGGAAGATCGTCCTCGATCTGAGCTGCACGCCGGAATAAGAAAAGGGCCCGCCGATCCGGCGGGCCCTTTCGTTTGCGCTCTTGCGAGTCGCGGTGGCGTTCCTACGGACGCGTGCCGGTGCTGAAGTTCAGCGTCAGCGTGAACGTACGCGGGCCGATCGAGTTCTGGTTGGTCACCAGGCTCTGCCCGTTGAGCAAGCCGATCGGAACTCCGGCACCCTGGGTGCTGTAGAGGTTCGGGTAGG
>JBBRTL010000237.1:0-2612 GCA_038244445.1 Vulcanimicrobiales bacterium | reverse complement strand
GTCGTCACGGTCGCCGGTCCGATTCCGGAGCTCTTTCCGCTGACGATTCCGAAATCGACGCCGATGCTCGCCTCGGACGGCTCGACGGTGCCGCTTGCCTATCCGTTCGGCAATAGCGATGTGGTCGCGATCTCGGCGCCCGCGCTCTTCGGCAACGCGAACATCGCGAAGGCCGACAACGCACGCTTCGCCTACGATCTGCTCGCCGGGCACGGCCGGGTCGCGTTCGACGAACGCCCGCACGGATATGCGGTCGACAAGAGCTTCTGGGACGCGCTCCCGCAGCCCGTGCGCTGGGCGTTCTGGATCGTCTGCATCGTGGTCGGGCTGGCGCTGGTCGGCGCGAACGTGCGCTTCGCCCCGCCGATCCCGCTCGATCCGCCGGACGAACGCGATTCCTCCGCCTACGTGCGCGCGATGGCGGCTCTGCTCCGGCGCGCCCGTTCGGCGCGCGCGGCGATCGGCGCGTTCTACGCCGACGCGCAACGCCGCGCCCGCCGACATCCCGATCTTCCACCCGAGAACGCGGCTTCGATCGACGAACTCGCCCGTCTCTCCAACATCGTCCAACCCGGTGACGCCGCGTTGATCCGCGCCGCCACCCTCGACGCTCGTCTTCGAAAGGAACTCTCGTGACCGTCAACGTCAAAGAACTCGCCGACCGGATCGCCGGCGGCATGGCGCGTGCCGTCGTCGGCAGCGATCGCACGGCGTTCGCGCTCACGGTCGCGTTGCTCGCGCGCGGTCACGTCCTGATCGAAGGCGTTCCGGGTACGGGCAAGACGCTCGCAGTGCGCGTCCTCGCGATGCTGTTGGGACTGGAGTTCAGGCGCATCCAGTTCACGCCCGACATGATGCCCTCCGACGTGATCGGGACCAACGTCTTCAATCCGCAGACCGCGCAGTTCTCGCTCCGTCCGGGGCCGATCGTAGCGAACATCGTGCTCGCAGACGAGATCAATCGCACGCCACCCAAGACGCAGTCCGCATTGCTCGAAGCGATGGAAGAGGGTCAGGTCACGATCGACGGCGTCGCCACCATGCTGCCGGCGCCGTTCGTCGTGTGCGCGACCCAGAATCCGATCGAGTACGAAGGCACCTACCCGCTCCCCGAAGCGCAACTCGACCGCTTCATGGTCAAACTCGAGTCCGAGTATCCGGCCGAAGCGCAGGAGCTGGATCTGCTCGCACGCGTCGCGGCCGGCTTCGATGCGCGCGCGCTCGCCGCATCCGGTGTGGTCGCCGTGACGACCGCCGGCGAAGTGGTCGAGGCCCAGCGTGCGATCCGAGCGGTGCATCTCTCCGATGAAGTCCGAGAGTACGTCTATCGCATCGTCGCCGCGACCCGCAAGCATCCGCGTCTCACGCTCGGCGCGTCGCCCCGCGCCGGGATCACGCTGTTGCTCGCCGCGCAGGCCGCAGCCGCGATCGAGGGTCGCGACTTCGCCGCGCCGGACGACGTGAAGAGCGTCGCACAACTGGTGCTGCCGCATCGTCTGATCGTCGCGCCGGAGGCCGAGATCGAAGGCGCGCGCGCGGCCGACCTGGTGCGCGAGATCCTGGGGAGCGTGCCGGTTCCGCGTGCGTAGCCGCCTGCAGATCCGTCTCCCGCTCTGGGTCACGCCCCGGTTCCTCTACCTGCTCGGGGGGATCGCGGTGGTGCTCGCGGCCGCGCCCGGATTCAAGCCGCTGCTCGCGCTCGCGGCGCTGCTCGGCTTCGCGCTCGCGGTCGCGACGCTTGCGGATCTCGCGATCGGACCGCGCCGCTCCGCCCTCACCTTCGAACGCGCGCCGTTCAGGCATTTCGCGCTCCGGGTGAAGGCCCAGATCCCGTACGTCGTCGAGAACCGTTCCGCGCAAGACGTGCGCGTGGGTATCGTGGAGAGCCCGACGCGGACCGTCGCCTACGATCGCGACGAAGCGATCTGCGATGCCGCCCCGCGGTCGCGCACGAGCTTCGCACGCCCGGTCACGCCGATCGCGCGCGGTGCGGACGCGTTCGACACGCTCTACGGGTGGTTCGAGAACCGCTTGGGCTTGATCCGACGGCGCGTCGTCGTGCCGGCGCCGATGCCGTTCCGCGTCTATCCGGATCTCTCGGCGGTCGAACGCTACGGCGCGCTCCACATGCGCAACCGACTGATCGAAGCGGGCCTGCGCCGGATGCGGCTCAAGGGCTCGGGGACCGAGTTCGAGTCGTTACGCGATTACGCCACCGGGGATGCGTTCCGCGCGATCGATTGGAAGGCGTCGGCTCGGCGCGGCAAGCTGATCGTCGCGCAGCACGAGGTCGAACGCAGCCAGAACGTGATGATCGTTCTCGATTGCGGCCGGCTCATGACGCCGCGCCTAGAAGACCAGCGCAAGTTCGACTTCGCGATCACCGCGGCGCTTTCGGTCGCCTCGATCGCCGGCCTGGCCAACGACAAGGTCGGCGCGGTCGCCTTCGCGCGCGAGATCTTGGCCGCGAGCGCGCCGCGCTCGACCCGTGCCTCGATCTCGGGACTCTCCGAGATGCTCTACGATCTGGAGCCGCGCTTCGAGGAGTCGGACTACGCCAAGGCGTTCGCGTATCTGCGCGGACATCTGCACAAGCGCTCGATGATCGTGTT
>JBBRTL010000236.1:0-2614 GCA_038244445.1 Vulcanimicrobiales bacterium | reverse complement strand
GGTGGGCACGGGTTCAGCGGGATCGCGCGCAAACGGCTGCTCGGCATTCTGCAAGAGCGCGCGGCCGAGGTCGGCGTTGCGTTGCAGTTCGAGACGGAGGTCGCCGATCTGGATGCATTCGCGGATGCCGACCTGATCGTCGCCGCCGACGGCGGCAATAGCCGCACGCGCGCGGCGCGCGCCGACGTCTTCGAACCGAGCCTCGACCGGCGCAAGTGTCGGTTCGTCTGGCTCGGCACGACCTGGCCGCTGGACGCATTTACGTTTCTTTTCGAACGCACCGAGCACGGCTGGTTCGCCGTCCATGCCTATCGCTTCCAAGACGGCGTTCCTCCGGGGACCCCCGTCAGCACGTTCATCGTCGAGTGTCGCGAAGAGACCTGGCTCGCGCATGGTCTGGACAAAGCGGGAACCGCCGAGACCGTCGCGTTCTGCGAGCGGCTCTTCGCGCGGCACCTCGGCGAACATCGGTTGATCGCCAACTCCGCACACTTGCAAGGCCGCGATTGGCTGAACTTCGTGCGCGTCTCGAACGAGCATTGGATCGACGGTAACGTGGTGCTGCTGGGCGACGCCGCCCATACGGCCCATTTCTCGGTCGGTTCCGGCACCAAGCTCGCGATGGAGGATGCCGTCGCGTTGGCAGACGCCATCGATGGGGCCGGGACGCTCGCCGAACGGCTGGCCGGCTACGAGGCGGCTCGCAAGCTCGAAGTTCTCAAGCTCCAGAACGCCGCCCGGAACTCGACCGAGTGGTTCGAGAACGTGGCCCGCTATGCCGGACTGCCCGCCGAGCAGTTCGCGTACAGCCTGCTCACCCGGAGCCAGCGCATCGGTCACGAGAACCTCCGCTTGCGCGATTCAGGGTATGTCGAGCGGACGGAAGAGTGGTTCGCCCAGCGCGCTTCGGAGCGCACGGCCGTCGACGGGATGACGACACAACGAGCGTCGATTCCGCCGATGTTCACTCCCATCCGTTTGCGTCAACTCACGTTGCGCAACCGCGTTGTAGTCCCGCCCATGGACATATACAGCGCGGTCGACGGAAATCCCAACGACATGCACCTCGTGCACCTGGGGGCGCGTGCGCTCGGCGGCGCCGGTCTGGTGATGACCGAGATGACCTGCGTCTCGCCCGAGGGTCGGATCACGCCGGGTTGCACCGGGATGTATACCGACGCACAGCGCGACGGGTGGGCGCGCGTCGTCGCCTTCGTACACGAGCGAAGCGATGCGAAGATCGGTCTGCAACTCGGGCACTCCGGCCCCAAAGGCTCGACCAAGTTGATGTGGGAGGGCATGGACGAACCGCTCGAGGCCGGCAACTGGCCGATCGTGGGCCCGTCGGCGCTGCCGTACGCGCAAGGCAACGCGGTGCCGCACGCGTTGACGCGCGCCGAGATGGATGCGATCCGCGACGAGTTCGTACGCGCGACGCAGATGGGCGACGAAGCGGGCTTCGATCTGCTCGAACTTCACGCCGCGCATGGCTATCTGCTCTCGGCGTTCATCACTCCGCTGCGGAACAAGCGCACCGACGAATACGGCGGCTCCCTTGCGAACCGGCTGCGCTATCCGCTTGAAGTCTTCGCCGCGATGCGCGCGGTCTGGCCGGAAGCGAAACCGATGTCGGTCCGTATCTCCGCGACCGACTGGCATCCCGACGGCATCGCGGAAGAAGATGCGGTCGAGATCGCGCGCGCCTTCAAGGCGGCCGGCGTGGACCTGATCAATGTCTCGACCGGCCAGACCGATCCGCAGAGCAAGCCGGTCTACGGGCGGCTCTACCAGACGCCGTACGCCGACAAGATCCGCAACGAGGTCGGCATCGCGACGCTCGCCGTCGGCAACGTCACCGAAGCCGACCAGGTCAACGCGATCGTCGCCTCCGGCCGCGCCGACCTGGTCGCGCTCGGCCGGCCGCACTTGGCCGACCCCGCCTGGACGCTCCACGCCGCCGCCGCCCTGGGCTACACGGAACAATCCTGGCCCGTGCAGTATCTCCCCGGCAAAGCGCAGCTAGAGCGCAACATCGCAAAAGCTCGGGAGGCCGACGCGCGTGACATCTGACTCGATCCGCAGAAAACACGCGCTCGTCACCGGAGGAAATCGCGGGATCGGTCTTGCGATCGCGACCGCGCTTGAGAAGGCGGGCGCGCGCGTCAGCGTCGTCAGCCGTTCCGGGTTCGCGCATGGCCTAGGTAGCGGGTTCTTCCATGCGATGGGCGATGTCTCGCAAGAAGCTGATATCTTCGCCGCTTTTGCGGAATGCCGCAAGGCGAACGGTCCGGTCGAGATCCTTGTGAACAATTCGGGGATCGCCAAGTCCGCTCCGCTCGCGAAGACGACGACCGAGACGTGGAACCTTATCCTCGCGACCAATCTGACCGGGGCGTTCCTCTGTACGCGCGACGCGCTCGGAGATATGATCCCGGCGAAGTGGGGCCGGATCGTGAACGTCGCTTCGATCGCGGGCCTCTACGGCGCGCCGTACATCGGAGCCTACGCCGCCTCGAAGCACGGGGTGGTCGGGCTGACGCGATCGCTCGCGGAAGAACTGCGCGAGTTGGGGATCACGGCGAATGCTTTGTGCCCGGGCTACGTAGAGACCGAT
>JBBRTL010000235.1:0-2616 GCA_038244445.1 Vulcanimicrobiales bacterium | reverse complement strand
GCTGGGCTCCGGAAAAGACCTTGCCGCCGTCCTCGTTGAAGGAGCGTAGCGTGGATAATCTCGCCGAGACCGACGACGCCAAAACCATCCGCGAGTTGCTCGCGATCATGCACGAGCACGACCTGGACACCATCAAGGTGAAGGTCGGGGATGCCGTCTACGAACTCGTCCGGCGCGACCCGAACGCGGTCGCCGTGCCGATGACGTATGCGCCGGCAGTCGCTCCGAGCGCCGCGCCGGTATCGCATGCGGGCGGCAACGCCGCGCCGCCGGCCGACGTCAAGCGCATCACCGCGCCGCTGACCGGGGTCTTCTATCGCTCGTCCTCGCCGGACTCCGATGCGTTCGTGAGCGAAGGCACACGGATCGAGTCGGGTAGCGTGGTCTGCATCCTCGAAGCGATGAAACTCTTCAACGAGATCCAGAGCGATTTCGGCGGTACTGTCGTCCGCATCATCCCCGGGAACGGCGAACTCGTGTCGCAGGGTGAAGATCTTTTCTGGATCGGTCCGTAGGCTCGATGCCGGACTATCACGCCAAGCGCGGCTTCGAAGAACTCCTGGCCGATCGTAACGGCATTTTCCAACGTCCGTACTACCAGGCGCAGGTCGAAGCGATCGTCGACGCGATCGTGAAGGCCCTCACGGCCGACAAGAAGGTCTACTGGTGCGGCAACGGCGGGAGCGCCGCCGAAGCGCAGCACATGGCGGCGGAACTCTCGGGCCGCTACCTGCGCGAGCGTCCGGGCTACGCAAGCGAAGCGCTCTCGGTCAACACCTCGACCTTGACCTGCATCGGCAACGATTACGGCTACGATCACATCTTCTCGCGTCAGGTGCTCGCGTTCGCGCGGCCCGGCGACGTGGTGATCGGCCTGACCACCAGTGGCACGTCGCGTACGATCGTGCTCGCGCTCGAAGCTGCGCGCGAGAAGGGGGCGGTCACGGTCGCGTTCACCGGCAACGGCGGCGGCCCGGTCGCGGAGATCGCGGATCACGTTCTGCTCGGCCCCGACGGCTACGCCGCCATCATCCAAGAAGTGCATCAGGTGATGGCGCACATCGTCTGCGATCTGGTCGAACAGCGCATCATGTTCGGCGCTTGACGTGCGGGATCTGCTGAACGCGATGCGCGGCAAGCGCATCATGGTCGTCGGCGACGTGATGATCGACGAATGGATCTGGGGCTCGGTCTCGCGCATCTCGCCCGAGGCGCCCGTTCCGGTGGTCGCGGTCAGCGATCATTCCTTCACGCTCGGCGGTGCCGGCAACGTCGCGAACAACCTACGCGCGCTGGATGCGGACGTCTCGTTCGTCTCGTCGGTCGGCAACGACGACTTCGCGCAGAACGTGCGCACGTTGCTGCACGACGAACAGGTCGACGATAGCGGCGTCTTCGCCGTCGCGGACCGCCCGACGACCCGCAAGACGCGCGTGGTCGCGCACAACCAGCAGGTCGTCCGTGCGGACTGGGAGGCGACAACGGCCTTGGCAGATGCGGATCGTGCGCGCGTGGTCGCGTTCGTCCGCGAGCACGCCAAGACGTGCGATGCGGTCATCCTGAGCGACTACGCCAAGGGCTTGCTCTCGCGCGACATCGTCGAAGCCGCGCTCGGCTGCTCGCTGGTCTCGGCCGATCCGAAGCCGCAGAACCTGGATCTGTTCGCCGGCGTCACCTGCGTCGCGCCGAACGCGCACGAAGCCGCGGCCGCCAGCGGCGTCGCAATCGTGGACGACGCCTCGCTCGAGATCGCCGGGACGCGCCTGCTCGAACGTCTGCGCTGCCGATACGTGGTGATCACGCGCGGCGAACACGGCATGGCGCTCTTCGGCAACGACGGCGAACGCTTCAATATCCCCTCGGTCGCGCGGACTGTCTACGACGTCAGCGGCGCCGGCGACACGGTGATCGCGGTCCTCACGCTCGCGCTCTCGGCGGGGGCGCCGATCCGGCAAGCGGTCCAACTCGCGAATTTCGCAGCTGCCGCCGTCGTCGAAAAGCTCGGCACGGCAACCGCAACTGCCGACGAGATCGTCGCGGTGATCGAACACGATCGTGAGTAGTCTCTTCGCGCCGCTCTTCGAACTCGACGCCGCGATCGCGTGGCGCGAGGGCGCGCGCGCGGCCGGCCGTCGGGTGGTGTTCACCAACGGCGTCTTTGACGTGTTGCATGCCGGGCACGTGGAGTATCTGGCCTGGGCTCGCGAGCAGGGCGATGCGTTGATTCTGGGATTGAATCGGGACGACTCGGTGCGCCGGCTCAAAGGCGATAAACGCCCGATCGTCCCGTTCGCGGAACGCGCGCGCGTGCTCTGCGCGCTCCGCAGCATCGACGCGATCGTCGGCTTCGCCGAGAATACGCCCGAGCAGTTGCTCGAACGGATCCGCCCCGACGTCCACGTGAAGAGCGCGCAGTATCGCGAAGACGAGCTGCCCGAGCGCGATATCGTACTCGCGCACGGCGGCGTCATCCGGCTCGCACCGCACCTCGAGGGAACCTCGACGACCGATACGATCGCGCGCATCATCGCGCGCTATGCGACGGAGTAGCCCGTGCGCATCGCGATGACGGCAAACGGTCCCGGCGAGGTCGCCGGATGGGTACGTCCGTTATTG
>JBBRTL010000234.1:0-2625 GCA_038244445.1 Vulcanimicrobiales bacterium | reverse complement strand
GCGAACATGGTCTGATAGTCGGAGAGCGGAAACGACCGTTTGACGTAGCCGTAGCGGATGGGTGCACCGTGCTCCGCGAGATACGCCGCCATCCCGAGGGGAAGCTGGAACCAGGCATACCAAAGGCGCGGGTGCTCGGGCTCGACCGGCGCGATCATTACCGCGGATCCACCCCCGGGGAGCCGGAGTTCCTCGCCGGAGAGCACCATGCCGCGAGGCTCCGCCATCCAGATGCGTGCGTCGATCTTCGTCGCCACGTGAAGCGTCAGCGCCTCGCCGTTTGCGCGGAGTGCGGGTAACGCGGCTGCGAGGGTCGCCGAATCGTTGACCACCAGCAGGTCGCCGGTACGGAGGATAGACGGGAGATCGAAGAACCGCGCGTGCGCGTGGACTCCGCTGGCACGATCCGTCAGCATGAGGCGCACGCCATCGCGTGCGGTGCCGCGGCGTTCAGGCGGCGCGGTCGCTTCGTTCAATCGCGGTACGAGTTCGAGATCCGCGCTCATGCCGTCACGGGCTGGGCAAGGCGTACCCGTTCGTATGGGGCGCACATCTCGGCAATGGCTCGAAGCAACGCGCGGGCAGAGTCGGCCGGATCCAGCAGGTCGGCCGGGTTCGCGTCGGGGATCGCGTCGCGATGCATCTGCGTATTCATGTCGCCGGGATCCGCGACGAGGATACGGACGTTCGTGCCGTCCAGCTCGGTAGCGAGTACGCGCGAAACGTGTTCGAGGGCGGCTTTGCTCGCGCCGTATCCGCCCCATGTCGGATACGCTTCGAGGCCGGCGTCGGAGGTGATGTTGACGATCGTGGACGGACTTTGGGCCCGTCGCATCAGCCGTAAGGCGTGTTGCATCAGGTGGATCGGCGCATAGACGTTCACGTCGAAGATGCAATGGAAGGTCTCGCGAGTGACCTCATCGATCCGCGGGAGGGGCGTCGTGCCGAGCGTGGATGCGTTGTTGACGAGCAGATCGAGTCGGCCGAGCGAGTCGGCCGCCGCGATCAGCGCGTGTGCGTGCGCTTTGTCCGTAACGTCGCCTGCGATCGCGGTGATGGATCCGATCGCAGCAAGCTCGATCCTCGTGGCCTCGAGGACGCGCGAATCGCGCCCGTCGATGATGACGTGGAGGCCGTGCCCGAGCAACTCCCGGGCTAGTTCCATTCCCAATCCGCGCGATCCGCCGGTGACGATCGCGACATGTCCGGCTTCGTACCATGTAGTCATTACAGGAACGATGCTACAACCTCAAGTATAGTTGAGGTCAATATGCCACAGAAAGAATCCGTCGAACTCTCGCAGCTGCTAAGCGTCGGCGAGATCGCCGCGCGCAGCGGCGTGGCCGTATCCGCAATCCACTTCTACGAGGCCAAAGGCTTGATCCACAGCATCCGCAACGCCGGTAATCAGCGACGGTTCGCGCGGGCCGAACTGCGCCGCGTGGCGATCGTCAAGGTTGCGCAGAGCGCCGGTATCTCACTTGCCGAGATCCGGGAGGCACTCTCCACGCTGCCGACCGGTCGCGCCGTCTCCGCGCGCGACTGGGCACGGCTCTCGCGTAAGTGGAAGGAGGATCTCGAAGAGCGGATCCATCGCTTGACGGCGCTCCGCGATCAGCTCGGCAGTTGCATCGGTTGCGGTTGCCTCTCGATGGGCACGTGTCCGCTTTGGAACCCGCACGACCGACTGGGAGAGGAGGGTCCCGGGCCGCGCCTGATCGAGGAGTGAGGTTGACAACAGTTCGGCCGTGTTGTATATATGGGTAACCTCATGGTTACGCATCAGGCCGGACTGGATTCGGTATTCGGAGCGCTGGCAGACCCGACGCGTCGACGCATCGTCGAGCGGTTGGTGAAGCGACGCCTGACCGTCAACGAGATCGCCTCGGGTTTCGACATGTCGAGGCCGGCCGTCTCCAAGCACCTGAAGGTGCTTGAGGACTGCGGGATCCTTACGCGCGAGATCATCGGGAGAGAACATCACTGCGCGATCGCACCGAAGGCGATGCGCGCGGCGGTGAGTTGGCTCGAACGGCAAGAGCGGTACTGGAACTCGGTCCTCGACAATCTTGAAAAGCACCTGGAGAAGACAACATGAGCAATACCCATACGTACGCCGGCGAACGACTCGTCATCAAGCGCACCATATCGGCGCCGCTGGATCGAGTCTGGACCGCATTCAGCGATCCCGCCGAAATGAAGCTCTGGAGTGCGCCCGAGGGCATGCGCGTCGCATCGTTCGACTGCGACCTGCGCGTCGGCGGAGCCTACCGCCTGGTGATGGAGAAGATCGACGACGGCGAGCAGCATGTCGCCAAGGGAACGTATCGCGAGATCACTCCGGAAGAACGCATCGCTTACACGTGGACCTGGGAAGAAGACACGCCGGCCGAAGAGCGCGAGACGCTGGTGACATGGGACTTCCGCGCGCTCGGTCCCAAGACTGAACTCACGCTCACGCACGAGGGCCTGGCAAGCGTCGAATCGCGCGACGGTCACAACGGCGGCTTTGCCGGCCGCCTTCAGTGCTTCGCGCCGAGTAACGGATTTCATGGACGCCCCCTCAGGTGTATCGCGGCAAATCGTAGCAGGTTCACTGCGGGTTATGCCCCGAGCACCGCCGAT
>JBBRTL010000233.1:0-2640 GCA_038244445.1 Vulcanimicrobiales bacterium | reverse complement strand
TAGACGAACCCGCGACGACGCACCTGGTGCGAGCCGGCTACGACCCCGCCTACGGCGCGCGCCCGATCAAACGCACGATTCAAAAAGAACTCGAAACACCGCTCGGCCGCAAGATCCTGGCCGGCGACATCCACGACGGCGGCACCGTCACCGTCGGCTACGACGACGTCAAAGGCGAACTGACGTTTAGCGAGTAAATCCTCAGGCTTCGGGCGCGCAAAACGCGGACTCCATGCGATCTTGCTCGCCGCGCGCGATGTGGAGCGACGAGGCGATCGTGCGCCAGTCCGCGACGGCTTCTCGGATCCGCCCGACGATCTCCCGTTGCTTAGCGACGTCGATCCTAAAGAGGCCCGCCACCGAACGCGCCAGGTCGAAATCAAGGGCGTTGTCGCGTTCGTCGATATTCAGCGCTAGGCCGGTCGCATTCGGAACCGGATTCATATCGTAGGCGGGAGACAGACGCCATCCATTCGTTGTCAGGAGAAAACCGTGATTTTGCAGATGGTCGTCCGTGTTCGAGACTGCGATATTGAAGACGATGCGTCGCCACAATTCCGCTAGGTCGTTGTTGGTCGACGCTCCCTGCGACATCAGTACTTCGACGATGTCCAGATAGCTGGCTCCCGTTTCCGCTCCGTCTCCATCGCTATGGTCGGTGAGCGTCATCGCCGAAGCGAAGTGGATGCGCTCGCCGTGTGGATCGCGATCGAAGCGTCGCGCGCGAAACGTCGTACCGGCATCGGTGTACCGCGCGAAAGCGCTATCCGTCACCCTTATGCCGCTGCGATGCGCAAGCTCGTATACGACCGTCTCCCATGCGCCGACGTCGATGCGATCGGCGATGCTTGGGAACTTCGCGATCCAGAGCGCGCCCTGCTCGTCGACGACCGTCGCCTTCGGCCGCGCCCCTCCGAGCGAAGCGCCGGGAGCCAGAAGCACATTCAGAGCCTCGTCCATCGCGGCGACGTCACCTGCGTCGTTTTCGATAACACGACTTGCGGCTTCCAGCTCCCGGATCCGGACGAGCGGCGGTGCGCCGCTGCGATCGTCTTCGTCGAGAAATGGGCCGTCCTCGGCGAGTTTGAATCGCAGAGCGCCTGACCGGAACGCGTCGTGCACGCCGAGGAGATAGTCCGACTCGACGAGGTGTGCGTTCGGGCCGATCCGGTGTTCCCGCTTGTCCCGCGCGAAACGGCGCTCGATGAGCGTTCGTCCCCACCGGTCGGGACTCGAATCGGCAAGCATCCCGAACGTGCGACGAGGACGCGCGGGATACTGTGGTCCGGCGACAGGTTGCAGTCGAGGATCGAGCCGATGTCTCCGCACCTGTCGGTCGGCAAGAGCGCCGTCGGAAAAGGTGAAATCGAGCACCTCGCCCCCGACGCCTGTGCGCGCATGAACGATGCCGAGCGGCAACGGGTCCGCACCGGCCGCCCAGTCGGCGTAAACGCCGATACTCCGATCAGGCATTCCGTGCTCGTACTCGCCGAGGCAACGCCGCGTCTTGAAGCTCGCGACCGAACTCATCGGCGGCTGCGAGGCGATCGAGATCTGCGTCCAAGCCGAGCACGTGTAGGACAGCCGCATATGCACCCAGCGTTGCGCCGCCCGATCCCGCTTCGACGTTTCGCAGCGTCATGATCGACATTCCGGCTCGCTCGGCCACGAGTCGCAGCGAGAGGGCGCGACGTCGCCGGGCGAGGCGCATGCGCTCGCCCAGCAGCTCCAACTTTCTCTCGAGCCGCGGCGGTATCGGGGACGTCCTTCTGGCCATACTAGTATTCTAGTGCATAACCCTAATAATGTCTAGAATAATAGATGTTGTAGACGATACCAACTGCGAAACCTCACCCCCGTGGGAACGCCCGTGGTGGTCTAGTCTTGCTGCGGGAGAGCGCGCAATGCCTCGACGGGAAGGCTGGGCGCGTCACTCGGCTAGAGTGAGCCTTTCTTCGGGGTCGACCGGTTGCGCACAGTACATGCAGCGCTTGGCGGTCTTCGGGATGTCGGACTGGCACTCGGGGCATTTGCGCAGCGCCGGGTCGGGCGGTTCTTTGAAGAACGCACTGGTCGTGGCTTTGTTCATCGGGACGATGATCGCGAAATAGACGACCCCGCAGATCAGCAAGAATGAGACGAAATTGTTCAGGAAGTCGCCGTACTGGAGTTGCTCCTTGCCGAGATAGAGCAGACGATCCTTGAACGGGGTGCTGGAACCGAAGATCGTGCCAATCACGGGCGTGAGCACGTCCGCGACGAACGAGTTGACCAAGCCGCCGATAGCGGCCCCGATCACGACGCCGACCGCGAGGTCGGCGGTCCGGCCGCGCAGCAGGAACTGCGCGAAACCTTGAGCGACGCGCCCACCGCGCTTGGCGACCTTGCGGCCGAGATGCAGCGGGTTGAGGTTCACGCCTTGACGGACTCGCGCTTGCGGGCCTTGAGGCGCTCGGTCTCGATCAGGAGGCGCTTGCGGATGCGGATCGACTTGGGCGTGATCTCGACCAGTTCGTCGTCGTCGATGAACTCGATCGCGCGCTCGAGGCTCATCTCTTCGGGCGGGGCGAGCTTCGAACTGTCGTCCGAACCCGAGGCGCGCATGTTGGTGAGCTTCTTCTCTTTGACGACGTTGAGGGC
>JBBRTL010000232.1:0-2734 GCA_038244445.1 Vulcanimicrobiales bacterium | reverse complement strand
CGTCTTCGAGACCATCCTCAACGTGTTCGACTTCGGCATGAACGCCCAACAGGCGGTCGATGCGCCACGCATCCACATGCAATGGGAACCGGACGAGATCCAGTACGAACCCGGTGCGCTCACGCAAGCGCAGATCTCCGCGCTGGAAGCGAACGGCTACGCGTTCCACCGGATCGGCGCGTGGGGCTCGGCGCAAGCGATCGTGATCGATCCGCTGACCGGCATGCTCTACGGCGGCACCGACCGCCGTCATCCCGCCGGCGCGGCGCTCGGCTATTAGCGATTCGTCGCTAGACCATCATCAGGTTCTGCATCATCCCGGCGTTCTCGCGAAGTTCGCCGCCGACGAGCATCCCTCGATCTCCGCGGCGGCTCTTCATGACGCCCTCCTAGGGACTGTTGATCTCGCGCAAATACACGCGATAGCTTAGCCTGCCGATGGTGGAGATGTTGCACGAGTTCGCTCCGACGCTGGCGATCTCGATGCGATGCTCGCTCGCCATCACGACGAGCGGATAGCAGATCGCGCCGGCGCGGCCCGAACCACGTACCCGGACGCCGGTATGCTTATTGACATCGATCGAGCAGTCGACCACCAGCGACGATCCGGTCGCGAGCGTCGTCCTTCCGGAGGGGACGCAACCAGGGTCGGCGGGTTCGACCTGGACCGCCTCGCCGCGGTCGTTGACGAACTCGAAGCGGGCCGTGGCGGCGTGGGCCGCGGTCGTGGTGATCAGCGCGTAGAACGCCATCGCCGAGGCAAGAAGAGCAGGGCGCATGATCGGGTAACTCCGCTCCGAGCGGAAGGTTCCTCTCTTCTAGCTCTTCGCTCTAGCTCTTAACGCGAAGGGCGGAGAGGATCGAAAACCCGGTCGGTAGCGCGGCGCCCGCGGCGGCCGCGGCGGCACCGACGGCGTCTTCGTGTGCGGGCTGCGAACTGCTGATCGGTACCATCGTCGCCTTTAGCACCGTTCTTCCGGTCATTCCGCCGATCATGCTCGCCGGTAGGCCGAGCTTGGGCACCGTATCGAGGAAAGCGGCGTGAATCGCCGTAGAACTCGGCGTCGCCGTTCCTCCCGGGGAACGGTTGTAGTCCGATCCTAGGTTCCCGAGCAACTGATTGATGGCCGCACTGCCCATGCGCAGGTTCGCCTGCGCGTTGCCGGCAAGCGATTTATAGACGGCGCTCGCCGCGGCGTAGGATGTGGCGGCCTGCCCCGAAGCGACCGCACCTTTCAAGGTATTGAAATCTATGTCCGCAAGCTTCTTGTAGTCGGCGCCGTGCAGCGCTGCGATCGCCGTGTATGCCGCAGCAGGTTTGAAGGTCTTCGGATTTGCGGTCCAGCGGTCCATCAGCACACCCACCCAGACGCAGAGCCAGCTCTGCGCGACTTTGTGACACTGGTTGAGGCCGATCGAGGCAAGGTCGACGCCTTGAGACTGGCCCTGATAGGCGGCATCGTAATCGTTCGAGGCCGTGGATGCGGCATGTATGGTCGCACGCACCGAATCCGTGATCGCCGGTCGCGACTGCTTCTTGTACCAGCCCAGCCACGCAGCGCTCAAGTGCGCCGACGCCTCGTTGTCCGGTGACGTCGTATCGTTGAAGTTGATGTAGCCCTTGTGCTTCGTGCGGTCGACTTTGTAGTCGCCCTTCTTGGACGCCTTCTTCGCCCAATCGGGCCTCTTGCGGCGCGCCCTCTTGCTCTTGCTCATGGCAGAGGCCCCGCCTTTCCCAGCGGGGCGCGGGGCGAGCTTCGGCTTCGCTTTCTTCGCCGGCATACATCCCGACGGATCGCTGTAGCAGATCGGATTGTTGCCGCAGTACTCATACGGATTGAGGCCGTCGACATTCCCGGCGAGATCCGGGTTGAGCCAACGCCCCACCCACGCGACGTAGTATCGCGTGCCGATCGCATAAAGGCCGGTATCGCCGTCGCGCTCGTGTCCGGTGAAGCGGTAGGCTTTTAGTGAGACCTCCGCGAGGCCGCTCCCACTCGCGTACGTCGTCGCTCCGAATGGTGCGTATTCCTCGGTCGAGATCAGCGAGCCGGCGTTGTCGATCTCGACCGTCGCCGAACCGAGCTGGTTTAGAAGGCGAAAACGGCCTTGCGTCGCTGGGACGTTCGCCGGCGGCGAGCCTTCGACCCAACGTACCCGCTCGTAGAGGCAGGCGCCGTCGAGGGCGCCGTAGCGTTCGCGGTGGTAAACACTTTGAGTCGCGCCCCGCGTCGATCGTACGACGTCGAGCCCATCGAAATAGCGGGTTTCTGCGACGCGGACCGCCCCGCTACCGTAACGCTCGGTCACCTTGCGTAGCCGCGTCAGATCGTTCGAATAGCCATAATAACTCGCGTCGGGCATCGATGGTCGCGCGACGACGGTCGCGCGCTTGAGCTGATTGCGATGGTCCCATGCGAGCGCGCCTGCACCGGGCAAGATCAGGGGATTGCCGTTGCGGTCGAACGCGGCCAGCGTCGCCGAAGGTGAGTCGGCTGCGACGCCGCGGTTCGACGTGGGATCGTACTTGCTCGTCTGGGTCCATTGCGATGACGCGGCGCAGTATTTCGTCGTCTCCAGATTTCCTCCGGCATCGTAGGCGAACCGCATCGTATAGTTCTCGACGTTGGTCGCATCGTTCGGTTGCGCGGAGCTCGCGATGAACCCGGGAAAGCCGCCCTCCCGTTCCATCGCCGCAGTTAGTCCGACGGACGCGCTGCCGGATGCCGAGATG
>JBBRTL010000231.1:0-2745 GCA_038244445.1 Vulcanimicrobiales bacterium | reverse complement strand
TGACGGTGAGCGCCGGCGTCGCGAGCGGAAAGATGATCGCCAAGATCGCATCGGACTTCTGCAAACCGAACGGTTTGCTCGCGATCGCGCCCGGCGACGAGCGTGCGTTTCTCGAACCGCTTCCGGTCGGGCGCCTATGGGGCGTGGGTCCGAAGACGCAAGACCGCCTTGCCTCGTACGGCATCCTGACCATCGGCGACGTGTCCCGTCTCGACGATGCGAGCCTGCGAACGCTCTTCGGATCGAGCGCCGATCGGGTCCGGGATCTCGCGTGCGGGGTGGATCAACGTACCGTCGATACGTCGCGCGGGACACGATCGATTTCGACCGAAGAGACGTTCGAATACGACGTCACCGACGAGTCCGAGCTGATCGAGACCCTCAAGTTCCAGGCCGTCGAACTCGCCGAGAGCCTCGGCCGTCAGGGATTGAACGCCGGAACGGTCGGCATCAAGATCCGTCGAGCCGATCGAACCAATCTCGTGAGACAGGTCGCGCTCGCCGAGCCCACCCGCGATGCGCGCCGCATCTATCGCGCCGCGCTCCACTGCCTAAAGCGTGCCGAGATCCACGGGACACCCGTCCGTCTCCTCGGCACGCGCCTGGCGAACATCGCCGAAGGCGAACCCGCCCAGATCAGTCTATTCGCGCGGTCTAAGCCGGAGTAAGAACGGCTTCCTTCGGGTTCGGTCCCCATTGGTTCGTCTCCGGAACGCTATCCGAACATTCGAAGACGAGCAGGATGATAGGGCCGACGGCGGGGACGAGCGCGATGAAATACCACCAGCCGCTGCGTCCCGTGTCGTGAAGGCGTCGAACCGTTACGGCGAGGGTGGGGACGAGAACGGCCAGGGCGTAGATAGCTGCAAGAGCCATGAAAACCACGCCTACGCTCCCGTGGATCGTCGCGCCCAGCACTTCGAGCACGATCAGGATGATGATATTGACGAGCGTGAAGTACCAGAACTCCGAACGGCGCGCTCGGCCGCCGAACTCCGCGTACTTGCTCAGCACGGACTTGTACCAGTCAAACATGGAAACGAACTCCCTCGAAAGACCCGAGTAGTGTTGGGCAACAGTACCCTACCGAGCGAGCGGTTTCCCGCTAGATGTGATCGCTCGCCCAGACGCCGTCGGCTGGATCGGGCGCGCGCGCTACCTCGAGCCAGGCTGCGCCGAGCTTCGTGAGCGGTGCGGCCATGAAGATGGCGTCTTTGCGCCGGCGGACGGCGCCGCGAGGGAGCAACGCGCGCGCGCGATCAGGCGGAAGCCAGCCGACGATGCGGCGCAGATCGCCGGCGGCGGCGCGGAGCAATGGCGCGACGACATCCTCGTCCCGCTCGTTCCAACCGAACTCGTCGACGATGTAGGCGTCGTGCTCGGGCGCGCGGACACCGAGGATGTAGCCCGCGAGAGTTCTACCACGCCGGATCACGAGGTTCGTCTCGCTGCCGGTGGCATGTTCGGAGCCGTGCTTGATGCGAAGGCGGATCCAGTTCCAGATCGCGGCGTTGCGCTCGAAGGCCCAGTCGCGGTCGGCATCGCGGGCGGCGAAGGCTCGTTGCACGGCGGGCCAGTCGCGCGTTTCAAGTCGTTCGACCGTCACGCGGGTGGTCGGGAGCGTATCCGCCCGCAGCGAGATCGCGCGCGAGGGCAACTCCGTGAAGCCGATCTCGGCATAGAACTGCGGGCGGATATCGGAGAAGAGGTACGCGACGTCGTCGCCGGCGGCGCGACGTTCGTCGAGCATGCTCGCGAGCATCGCACTTGCGTAGCCACGTCCGCGGAAGCCTTCGGGCGTGAAGACCGCGCCGATGCCGACCGCGCGCAACGTGCCGTCGCCGAAGCGGATCGTTCGCAGATAGCGCTTGAACGACGCGACGCGCGTGCCGCCGTCCTCGAAGCCGAAGGTCGCGAACGACGTCCGGCCGTAGACCGAGCGCGCGATCTCGGTAGTCTGACGCGCGTAGGTCTCGAAGTCGCGTCGTCCCGCCCAGAGTTTGGCGGAGAGCGGGAGCACTTCGCGCGCATAGCGATCGGCGGGTATCTGGACCAAGCGGGGTGTCATCGCGGCGTCAGATCCTCGCTGCCCAGGCTTCGCGCGGCGCGTAGCTCTTGCAAGAACTCGGGTGCGGTCAGGCCGCGCGTCGGGCGATCCCAGGCGGTGACGAGTGCGCTCTTGCGCGCGCGGGAGAGCGCGTAGTTGAACGCGCGGCGTTCTTCCTCGTTGTAGCGTTCGCGCGCCTTGGTACGGTAGACGTAATACGAGAACTTTGCCGTACGCGCGGCGGTACCGTCGCCGACGTTATCTTTTGCGATCGTTCCGAGGTTCGGGCTGTAGACGAACGAATCGGGGACGTACCAGCGCGGGAACGCGCCGGGCTTTGCGTTGGGTACGACGACGTGGTCGAACTCGGATCCGCGGGCGGCCTCGATCGAGATCAAGCGCACGAAGCCGGTCTCGGCACTCTCTTCGCAACTCTCGAACTCGCTCTGCGCACGCGCTTCGGCGTCTGCGAGGAAATCGCCAAGCGTGGTATCTGCGTTCGCACCAACGAACCGCTCGATCCGGGCGAGGAGCCGATTCAGGATCGCGGCTTGCGCGCGCGCCGTCGCGGACGTGGGCATACCGCGCTCGGCAAGGCCTTCGCGCCAGACGAGGCGCGCAAGATCGACGAGCGCGACGCGCGATGACGCTTCGACCCAGCCCGCACGCAGCGCGCGAAATCGTTCGAGTCGGTCGCG
>JBBRTL010000230.1:0-2762 GCA_038244445.1 Vulcanimicrobiales bacterium | reverse complement strand
GCGATCCCGGCCTACGCCATCCTCTGGATGACACCGCGTTATGAGAGATAAGGAGAAATATGGCCGCGATCCCGGTCTACGCCGGTGCCAAGAGCGCGAGCGAACGCTTCCCGGGCGCGGTCGAGACGTTTTCGATCGAGGCGTTGATGCCGGACGGCAAGGCCTTGCAGTCGGCCACCTCGCACGACCTCGGCCAGAACTTCTCGAAGGCCTACGGCATCACGTTCACCGATGCGGATAGCGCAATCAAGCACGTCTACACGACCTCGTGGGGCATGTCGTGGCGCATGCTCGGCGCCGTCATCATGGTACATGGCGACGATCGCGGCCTGCGTATTCCGCCGAAACTCGCGCCGATCGAAGTGGTGATCGTGCCCATCGTACGTGGCGAGGACCGCCGCGCCATCGAGAAGGCGGATGAGATCGCGACCGCTTTGCGCAAGTCCGGACGCCGCGTCAAGGTCGACGCACGGGATCAATCGCCGGGTTGGAAGTACGCCGAGTGGGAGATGCGCGGCATACCGCTCCGCATCGAGATCGGGCCGAAGGATATGGAGTCCGGCACGGTCATGCTCGCGCGCCGCGACAAGCAGAAGGGTGAAGAAGGCGCCAAGGTCGCCGTCCCGTTCGACGACGTCGAGGCGGCGGTAGCGGCCGGACTGGATGCGGTCCACGTCTCGCTCTTCGCGCAAGCGAAGGCGCATCTGGACGCGCACACGTTTCGGGTGACCGAACGCGACGAGTTCTTCGCCCGCGCCAAGAACCGGGACGGCATGCTCGACATCGCCTGGTGCGAACGCGCCACGTGCGAGGCGCAGGTCAAGACCGAGACCGGCGCGACTACGCGCAACACGCGCGCCCTCGAAGGCGGCGAAACCACCTGCGTCGCTTGCGGCGAGCCGGCCAAAGCTCGGGCCTACTTTGCGCAATCGTATTAAGCTCGCGCTCGCGCTCGCGCTGCTGATCGCCGGCCCTCCCGGCATCGCGCTCGCGTCCGCGCCGTCGATCGCGACGCTGGATGCGGGCGCGCGCGCGAGCGGCAACCGCAAAGATATCGCTAGGAAGATCGGCGATGCGCTCTTCGCCATAGAGTGGCCGGCCCAAGTGATGAAGGTCTCGGCAAACGAGACCGCCGACACGCTCGTGGTCGGGCTTAGGGTCTCCGGCGTGAAGTTCCACGGTCCGCTCACGCTCGCCGGCTTCGAGAGCGAAGCGATCACCCTGGTCGAGCGCGTCTTCGCAGCCAACCCACGCGTCGCCGAGGTCGATCTTTGGGCGGCCGTGCCGCTGAGTGTCGGCAAGGGCGTCATCGTCTCGGGCGACCTCGCGACCCCGACCACCCGGAACGTCTTCACCGTCTCGGTGGTGCGGACCGAATCCGAGGCCGCGCTCGCCGCGCGCGTCAGGGCCCGCCGCGGCATCTACGTGGACGAGGAGTGGGCCCGCAGCACCCTCAAAGGTGGCACCTGATGCAGAAGCAGACGATCCTTCCGAACGGCGTTCGGGTGCTGACCGAGGCGATGCCTGCGGTCCGCTCGGCGACGGTCGGCGTGTGGGCCGACGTCGGTTCGGCGGCGGAACGGCCGCACGAGCGCGGGATCTCGCACATCGTCGAGCACATGCTCTTCAAAGGTACGAGTCGCCGGAGCGCGCGCGAGATCGCCGAGACGATGGACGGCATCGGCGGCAACCTGAATGCGTTCACGGATAAAGAGTCGACCTGCTACTACGCCAAGGTGATGGACCGACATCTGCCGCTCGCCCTCGACGTGCTCGGCGACATGTTCCTGCACTCGACCTTCGAGCCCGAGGAACTGGCCAAAGAGCAGAAAGTCATCCTCGAAGAGATCAAGATGTACGAGGACTCGCCCGACGAGTTGATCCACGATCTGTTCATCCAGACGATGTGGGGTGGCGCGAACCTAGGCGATCCGACGATCGGCTTCGCGGAGACGGTCTCGGCCGCCACGCCCGACGATCTGCGTGCGCACATGCGCTCGCGCTATGCGCCGAACTCGGTCCTGGTGGCGGCCGCCGGTAACGTAGAGCACGACGCGTTCGTGGCGCAGGTGGCGGCCAACTTCGAGGGGTTTACGGGCAGCTGTACGCTGCCGGTTCCGGAAGCGCCGACGACCACCCCGAGCGCGCTCTTCCGGCATAAGGAGAGCGAACAGGCGCACGTGGTCTTGGGAACGCGCGGGCTCTCTGCGGTCGACGAGCGGCGCTACGCGCTCTCGGTGTTGGATACGATCCTCGGCGGCGGCATGTCGAGCCGGCTCTTCCAAGAGATTCGCGAGAAGCGTGGACTGGTCTACAGCGTCTACACGTTCCAGGCTTCGTATCGGGCTGCCGGGCTCTTCGGGGTCTACGCCGGAACCTCGGCGGAGAACGTCCAGAAGTGTGTCGACGTGATCGGCGAGCAGTTCGAGTCCGTCCGTCACGCCGGCGTGACCGAAGCCGAACTCCATCTGGCCAAAGAACATATGAAGGGAAGCCTGACGCTCGCGCTCGAGTCGAGTTCGAGCCGGATGATCCGCCTCGGCCGCAACGAGTTCACGTTCGGCCGGCAGATCGGCACCGACGAGATCGAAGCTCGGGTCGACGCGGTCACCCTCGACGACGTCCGTGCGGTCGCCTACGAACTCTTCGCACCCGAGAATCTGGGCCTCTGCGTACTCGGCCCGGTTGACGAAACATCGATTGACTGGTCACGTAACGCCGCTTAGCGCGGCCGCCGTCACCTCGTTCTGGTCGTGGCAACT
>JBBRTL010000229.1:0-2794 GCA_038244445.1 Vulcanimicrobiales bacterium | reverse complement strand
TGGAGCACCACCCCGCTCGGTAAGCGCGCCGAGGTCTTTTTTTCGTTTCGGGCCTTAGTGAAAGCCCACGCACTCGACTTCGCGCACATCGTTTCGAGCGAGCACGTTAATGTCGTGAGCGACGCCGGCGGTGAGGTCACCCGCGCGCTTGAGTTCATCTACTTCGCGTGCAACCTGGCCCACCACATGAAGGGCGAGATCAGCGAGAACGTCTCGACCACGATCGACACGTACTCGCTCAAACAGTCCGTCGGCGTCTGCGTCGGCATCACGCCGTTCAACTTCCCGATGATGGTGCCGGTCTGGATGTACGCGCCTGCAATTGCGGCCGGCAACGCCTTCATCCTCAAGCCTTCCGAGCGCGATCCGTCGGCCGCGATGCTGATGGCGCAGCTCTGGAAAGAAGCGGGCCTCCCGGACGGCGTCTTCCAAGTCGTCCACGGCGATAAGTTCGCGGTCGATGCGTTCATCAAGCATCCCGACGTTGCGTCGATCGCCTTCGTCGGTTCTACCCCGATCGCGCAGTACGTCTACGAGACGTCGGCCGCACAGGGCAAGCGCGTCCAGGCTCTGGGCGGCGCCAAGAACCACATGGTCGTGATGCCGGATGCCGACATGGATACCGCCGCCGACGCCGCCGTCTCGGCCGCGTACGGTTCGGCCGGCCAGCGCTGCATGGCGATCTCGACGGTCGTCTCCGTCGGCGGCGCCGGCGACGCGCTGATGAAAAAGATCCAGGAACGCATCGCCGGCCTCAAGATCGGTCCCGGCCACGATGCCAAGACCGACATGGGCCCGGTCGTCACCGCCGCCGCCCGCGATAAGATCAACGGCTACATCGCCACCGGCGCGTCCGAAGGCGCGAAGCTGCTCGAAGACGGCCGCGACATCCGCGTGGTCGACTACGAAAACGGCTTCTTCGTCGGTCCGACCCTGTTCGACGACGTCAAGACGAACATGACGATCTACAAAGAAGAGATGTTCGGCCCGGTGCTGATCAATTTGCGCGTCGACACGCTCGATCAAGCCTTGGAACTCATCGAAAAGAACCCGTACGGCAACGGCACCTCGATCTTCACGCGCAGCGGCACCGCGGCGCGTAAGTTCCAGACCGAAGTCCAGGCCGGCATGGTCGGCGTCAACGTGCCGATCCCGGTTCCGGTCGGTTACTTCTCGTTCGGTGGATGGAAGGCGTCGCTGTTCGGCGACCTCAACATCTACGGTCCGGACGGCTTCAAGTTCTACACCCGCAACAAGGTCGTGACGAGCCGTTGGAATGACGCCAACGCCGGCATGAACCTCGGCTTCCCCACCCACAAATAACCGAAGAGAACTGGTAAGCATGGACACGCCATTCCCGGGAGCGGATATCCACAAGCCGCTCTCCAAGCTCGAAGTTTCCATTGAAGCTTCGCGCTGTCTGTATTGCTACGACGCGCCGTGTATGGATGCGTGCCCGTCGGAGATCGATATCCCGGGCTTCATCTGGCAGATCGCCGATGGCAATCTCAAGGGCAGCGCCCGCACGATTCTCGAGTCCAACGCGATGGGCGCTTCGTGCGCCCGGGTCTGTCCGGTCTCGGAACTGTGCGAAGGCGGCTGCGTCTACCATCACGACGACACCCCGATCCGCATCGGCGATCTGCAACGCTACGCCACCGACTACATCCGCGAGACCGGCGAGCAGATCTTCGAAGCCGGTCCCGAAACGGGCAGATCAGTCGCCGTCATCGGTGGCGGACCGGCCGGCCTCGCGACCACGCGCGATCTGCGCCGCAACGGCCATGCCGTCACCATCTTCGACGCCCACGACGAACTCGGCGGCCTCAACACCTACGGCATCGTGCCGTTCCGCCTCTCGACCGAAGTCGCGCTCTGGGAGGCCAAACAGGTCACCGACATGGGCGTCGACGTGCGCACCAACACGGTCGTCGGCCGCGACGTCCAGATGGAAGACCTGGTCAAGGACTACGACGCGGTCGTGATCGCATGCGGCATGGGCGGCGTTCCGACGCTCGGCATTCCGGGGGAAGAACTGGCCTGGGATGCGCTCGACTTCATCGACCGCGCCAAGACCGGCAAACCGCTCCAAGGCGAGCTTGGCAAGCACGTCGCCGTGATCGGTGCGGGCAACACCGCGATCGACGCGCTGACCTGCGCCAAACGCCTGGGCGTTCCGCGGGTCACCTGCTTCTACCGTCGCGGCGCCGAATCGATGACCGCCTACGACTTCGAATACGAGTTCGCGAAACAAGAGGGCATCGAGTTCCGCTTCTTCACCGCCCCGGTGAAGATCGACGCGAACGGGCTGACCGTGATCGACACCGTCTTCGAAGACGGCAAGCTCAAGACCATCGCCGGCACCGAGTTCGTCGAGAAGATCGACACCGTCATCAGCGCGATCGGTCAAGGCCGCTTGCTCGAGACGCTCGAGAAGCTCGGCGTCGCGCTCGACGACGGCGTCGTGCGCGTGACCGACGACATGGCGACCACCCGCCAGGGCGTCTACGCCGCCGGCGACGCGATCTACGCCAAGGGCCAACGCGAAGCGATGGTCGTCGAAGCCGCCCAACAAGGCAAAATCGCCGCTCGCAGCATCGAAGCCTACCTCATGCCGGAGCGCCAGCCCCCCGCCGCCAAACCGCTCCCCGACCTCATCCCCGCCGGCCACGACCACTCGCGCCCGGTGACGAAGGTCACAGCCTATCCCGTCGCGCCGAACGGAAACGAATAACATGGCAGACTTAACCGCAAACCTCGCGGGCATCAAGAGCCCGAATCCGTTCTGGCTCGC
>JBBRTL010000228.1:0-2802 GCA_038244445.1 Vulcanimicrobiales bacterium | reverse complement strand
TTGCCGGCCGCGTTGTTGACGAGCACGTCGATCCCACCGGCCTTGGCGACGACCTCCGCGACAACCGCTTCGACGCGAGCGACGTCGCGCACGTCGCACGAAAGTCCGAAGCCCGTGCCACCTTCGGCGACGATCGCCGCTACCGTCTCGTCGAGCTTCTCTTGCCGGCGCCCGATCACGCAGACGTTCGCGCCTTCGCGCGCGAACGAAAGCGCCATATCGCGGCCGAGGCCGCTGCCGCCGCCGGTGATCAGCGCGACTTTCCCGTCGTAACGTCCCACGTTAAAAAGTCCCTCCGCTCTTGGCGAGTTCGCGCCGCAGGTAGAGCGGTAGCGAGAAGATGCGGCGATGCGTCACGCCGTCGTAGAAGTAGTTCTCGCCCTTGAGCTGCGAGCAGTAGGCGTCGATCGCGGAGGTCTCGAGCGTCGAGAGGTCGACCCGATCGCTGCATGCGATGAAGGCCCAGTCGTTGTCGAATGCCGGCACGTGCGTATAAAAGGAGACGACGTGCTTGTAATATGCGCGCAACGTCCGCGCCATCTTGGCGTGGAGCGACATGTTGTGGAAACCGGCCGTGCTCGCTTGCAACACGTAGACGCCGCCCTCGGCGAGCCGCGCCTTGATGTCGCGGAAGACCGTATCGTTGAACAGGATGTTCGAGGGCGAGTCCTCGAGCGGCTCGGTCAGATCAGAGATGATGACGCCGTACCGATCGGTATCTTCTTTTAAGAAGGCGAGCGCGTCGCCGATGATCACGCGGGCGCGCGGATCCTCGAAGGCGCCGTCGGCCCATTCGGGCAGATACTTCTTGGAGAGGTCCACCACGACGCCGTCGATGTCGACCATCGTGCAGCGTTTCACGTCGGGGTGACGGAGCACGTCGCGCAAGGTCGCCCCTTCGCCGCCGCCCAGGATCAGCACGTCGGAACGATCGGCCGCCCCCGCCATCGCCGGATGCACCAGCGACTCGTGGTAGATCTTCTCGTCGTGCTGCGAACTCTGGGTATCGCCGTCGAGGATCAGCATCTTCCCGAAGACGGGCGTGCGGATCACCCCGACCGATTGGAAAGGCGTCTTCCCGGCGTAATAGACTTCATCGATCGCATGTGCGTGGGTCTCGGTCGGCGAGAATTCCTCGACGTACCACTGCCACTGTTCGGTCTTCGGCACGGCGCCGAGGTTTCGCCGGGCCGCGACCCAGCCCCCGTCCCAAACCGGGGCGCTCGTGCGCTACACTCACGTCATGCCTACTGTGCCACGGGCCTTGATCTCACTTATCGCCGCCGCCTGCATCGGCGCCGGGCCGGTGGCAACCGCGTCCGACTTCACCCTGACCCTGTCGACGTCGCAGACGCCGGTCGCGCGGGATCAGGGTCCCACGATGCTCCTGACCCTCAAGAACGTGTCGGGGCATACGCTCTACCTCGATCCGCTGAATATCTCGCTGTTCCACAGCTTTCATCTCGTCGAACTCGCCACCGGTGCCGAGCACGACATCCTCGGGGGGATCACACTCGTCGACCTTCCGCCGCACGCCGGAGACCCGCTTCTCCCTGGCGACTCCATCACGCTTGCGTCGCGCCTCCCGTCCATCCACGCCGTCGGCGGCTACCGCGTCACCGCGAGGGCGACGCTCGACCTTCCATCGCAGTCCAGCGGCATCGACCTCGGCACCACGAACCCCAGCTTTTTTTTTCGTATTGATCGCCGTTCCCGATTCGGAGATCGACGCGCACATCGACGCGGGGATCCCCGCCGAGAGGCGCGCTTACGTGCACGGGATCATGCTTTTGCTCGCGCCCACGGCGCGCGGCGGGACCGTCGCCGGCTACGATAAGAACGGCCTGTTCTTCTCGAATCGGCTCGCCGACTACGCCGACGCAGCCCGATTGAATGCGATCGCCGCCTCGAAGATCCCGCGCATGGTGGATCCGGCGATCGTCGGTAACTGGACGTGCACGGACGCGCTCGATCCGCGCGGGTCGATAACCCTGGCCTATCACGCGGATGGAACCGGGAGCGACGGCGGGCACGCCACCCAGTTCGGAACCGACGGCACCTACGTCTACTCGCGTGCGATGTCCTCGAGTACCGGGCGGGATGCGTATGCGATCGTCGGCGGCACGCTTCACCGGACGACGGGCGGCTACTGGCACGACGAACACTGGACGTCGCTTCCGACCTCGCAAGACCTCCACTGCCGACGCGCCGGACGCGTCGGCACCAGGTGACGGCTACTTACACGACACCGCGTAGTAGAACTTACCGGGCGGGAACGGGAGGCTGATGCCGCCGCTGTTGCCGACTGCAGCCGGATTGCCGACGGGGTTGATGAACAGGTCGGTGCTCCCGTCGAGGTTCGCCGTCCCTGGGGTGCCGCTCAGACCGGTCGTCGACCACGTATAGCCGCCGCCCGGCCCGGCCAGGTATTGATCGACGTAGCACGTCTGGCCGGGGAACGGGACCAGATAGTTCACGTGGACGAGCGGCGACGTCGTAAATATGATATCGAACGTCGCGAGATTGTTGAACTGGAAGTAGACGATCTAAGTGTTCGCCGGAAGTTGCGCAAAGCTGCCGTCGATATTGAGGTAGTAGATCGCTTCGGCCGCGTTGAGGATGTAGATGCCGCCGATGGAATGGCTGCTGGTGTCGAGCGAGCCTGCGAGCGAGACTCCAGCGCCCGGGGCCTGCGTCCACGTGCCCGATAGGTAATGCCAGATCCCGCGATCGCCGGTCCCGCTATTGGAGATGACGTAGTGCGAGCTATCGGCGGCCGCGGTCAGCGACGATGCGCCGCCG
>JBBRTL010000227.1:0-2810 GCA_038244445.1 Vulcanimicrobiales bacterium | reverse complement strand
GTTCGAACTCTTGCGCGATGGCAAGATCTCGGTCGCGGCATTGGTCTCGCGCACGTTCCCGCTCGACCAGATCGTCGAAGCGTTCGCGCGGCTCGACGGAGGCGAAGGTATCAAATTCGCGATCGAACCGTGACGCCGAAGCAGATGCGCGCGGCCGTCCTCTACGACGTCGACGATATCCGTATCGAGCAGCGCGACGTGCCGGCTTTGCAAGAAGGCGATCTGCTCGTGCAGACCCGCGCGAGCGGCATCTGTACCGGCGATGTGATGGGCTGGTACGTTAAGCGCAAGGCGCCGCTGGTGCTCGGCCACGAGCCGGCCGGTACGGTCGCCGCGATCGGCCCGGGCGAACCGCCCGTGGACGACGACGGGGTGCCGTTCGCGCTCGGCGATCGCGTCTTCGCCCACCACCACGCGCCCTGTTTCACTTGCGCCGCCTGCGCGCGCGAGGACTACGTGCAGTGCTCGACTTGGCGCGCGACCAAGATCGTGCCGGGCGGCCTGGCCGACTTCTTCCGCGTACCCGCGCCGAACGTGCGCGACACGCTCCGCTTGCCGGACGCGGTCTCGTTCGCGGACGGCTCGCTCGTGGAACCGCTCGCCTGCGTGATGAAGTCGTTGCGGCGCGGCCGCGTCCGCAGCGGCGATGCGGTGCTGGTGATCGGTCTTGGCGTGATGGGCCTGATGCACGTCGCCGCGGCCGTCGATCGTGGCGCGCGCGTGTTCGGCAGCGACTTCAACCCCGACCGGTGTACGCTTGCGGCCAAGCTCGGCGCGACCGTCGCGCACCCGGATGCGATCGGTGCGGAGGTGCGGCGCGCGACCGAGGGCCGCGGCGCCGACGTGGTGATCTGCGGTCCGGGCGCACCCGGACCGTTGCGGGATGCGTTCCCGCTCGCGGCCGCCGGTGGAACGATCGTCATGTTCACCCCGCTCGAACCGGGCGTGACCTTCGACTTCGATGCGAACGATCTGTACTTCCGCGATCTGAGCCTGGTCGCGTCGTACTCGTGTGGCCCGAACGACACCCGAGAAGCACTCGCCGCGATCTCGCGCGGCGTCGTGACCGCCGAGCGGCTCGGCGCGACGTTCTATCCCCTCGAAGAAGCCGGTGCCGCCTACACCGCCCTGCGCGAAGCCCGCATCATCAAACCGATCGTCACCTTCGACCCCAGCCTGTTCGGCTAGCGCGTGCTACACTTCCGGGTTTAGCGCTTCGATATCGATCGGGGTCGCGGGTACGTTGATGTCGTCGGCTTTGTTCGTCACCGCGACGGCGACGCCGAGCGCGATGACCATGAACAGACCCGCGAGTAGCCAAGGCGCGCCTTCCAGCGCGAGGTACCGCCATGGGCCGATGAACTGCGCGAAGACCGTGCCGAAGATCGCGGGACCGAGGATCATGGTGACGCTTCGAACCGCGCCGAGCGCGCCTTGCAACGCCCCCTGCTCCTTCGGACCGACGCGATGGGACATCAATGCTTGCGAGGCCGGCCCGTAGAGGCCGAGCGCCGAGATGAGGATGGCCGAGACGAACATCCAGCCGCTGGTCGAAAATCCGAAGAACGCATACGCGACCACCGCGAATCCGAGTCCGAGCAACAGCGTCGTGCGTTCGCCGAAGCGCTTGACGACCGGTCCGACCAGGAAGAGCGACGAGAGCACCGAGGTCGCGCCGACGAGCATCAGGCTCGAGCCGATCTGGAGGATGTTCCAGTTGAAGCGCGCCATGGTGTAGAGCACCCAGACGATCGGATACGCCTCGTGCGCGATGTACCCGAGGAAGTTCACGGTCGCCAGCCCGAGCACGCTCTTCCGATCGCGGAGGAACTGGATCGCCCCGACCGGATTGGCCTTCGACCAGTCGATGCGCGCGGTCCGATGCTCCTTATCGAGCGACTCCGGCAGGACGAAGTAGCCGTACGCGAAGTTGAGCACGCTCAAGACCGCCGCCACCCAGAACGGCGCGCGCGCGTTGAAATAGAATGCGACCACGCCGCCGAGGGCCGGGCCGATGATGAAGCCCAACCCGAACGCCGCGCCGATCATACCATATGCTTTCGCACGCGTTTGAGGCGTGCTCGAGTCGGCGATGTAGGCGAATGCGGTGCTCATGCTGGCGGTGGTCGCGCCCGAGAGCAGCCGGCCTGCGAATAGCCACGGGATGTTCGGCGCGAGCGCCATGATCGTGTAGTCGATGCCGGTGCCGATATTCGAGAGCAGGATCAGCGGACGTCGACCGATCCGGTCGGAGACGGCGCCGAAGATCGGCGATGCGAAGAACTGCACGCACGCCCAGGCGATCGCGAAGACCGTGACGATCCAGGCCGCCGTCGCGAGGTTGCCGCCGACGAACGACGAGATCAGCTTCGGTAGGATCGGACCGATCAGGCCGAACGCGATCATATCCAGCATGACCGTGATGAAGATGAAGATCGCAGCGGCCTTGCGCGGCGACCTACCCGGCGTCTGCATGAGCGTAGTCCTTCGGCGGTCAGGTCGAGCAAGAAACTGCGGTAGCCCGCGATGATGACGATCGAGATCGTGCGCGCCTGCGCGAGAGTACCATAAGTGAAATGGCTGTTTCAAGTAAAGTTGGAACGCGGATACGAGCCGGGAGGGGCGGCTTGACACGGGAAGCATCGCGAGGACGATCGCGTGACAAGGGGGGGCGCTGTACCATGCCGCGGTGCATAGCCCGTTGGGCCTATGGTAGATGCGGCGACCAAGGCGCCTTGACAACTGTCAAGCCCGGTCGTACGGTGCTGCTATGACGGCATTTAGCGAGACCCTCAACGGCTCGATGGAGC
>JBBRTL010000226.1:0-2830 GCA_038244445.1 Vulcanimicrobiales bacterium | reverse complement strand
TCGCCGGTCTCTTCATCGGCGGCCTGCTCCCCTACGTGTTCGCATCGCTCTCGATGGAAGCGGTCGGACGCGCGGGCGGCCTGGTCGTCGAAGAAGTCCGTCGCCAGTTCCGCGAGTTCCCGGGCATCATGAACGGAACCCAGAAGCCGGACTACGGCACGACCGTCGACATCGTCACGCAAGCGGCGCTCAAAGAGATGATCGTCCCGGCGCTGATCCCGGTCCTGGTGCCGGTCATCGTCGTTCTACTGACCGTCTGGAACGTCTTCAAGGGTAACACCGGCGCGCAGATGATGGGCGGCATCCTGGTCGGCTCGATCGTCACCGGTCTGTTCGTCGCGATCTCGATGACGACCGGCGGCGGCGCGTGGGATAATGCCAAGAAGTACATCGAAGACGGTCACTTCGGGGGGAAGGGTTCGGTCGCGCACGCGGCCGCCGTCACCGGCGACACCGTCGGCGACCCGTACAAAGATACGGCCGGCCCGGCCATCAACCCAATGATCAAGGTGCTCAATATCGTCGCACTCTTGCTCGTCGGCTTCCTGGTCCACTAAACTCCGTTCATCAAGATGGAGAGCGCTCGCTTCGGCGGGCGCTCTTTTGTTTTGAGCGAACGATTGCAGGGCACGATGCGTTGAGAGGTAGCAATGAACAACCGACTCTCCGCCATTTTCGTAACGTGCGCGTTCGTACTGGGTTCGGCGCTGCCGGCTGCGGCCTACACGCCCGAGCAGCAGCAAGAGCTTCAGATCGGCCAGCAAGAGTACCAGCAGCTCCAGCAACAAGGCAAGATCGTCACGCAGTCGCCGTACTACGCGAAACTGTTGCCGATCGCGAAGCGCATCGCAGCCGTCGCGAATAAGAAATACTTCACGCCGTTCCGCTTCATCCTCGTCAACGACACGCAACCGAACGCGTTTGCGGTTCCCGGCGGGAACGTCTACGTGACGACCGCCATGATGACGTATGCCAAGAACCAGGAAGAGCTGGCGAACGTGCTCTGCCACGAGACGGCGCACGATATCCATCACGACGTGATGAATCTCCAGCCGAAGATGCAGACGATCGGGATCATCGGGGGTATCTTGGGCATGCTCACGCACAACAGCGGGCTCGCTCAAGCCGCGATCAACATCGGCGCGACCGCCGAGGCCGGTCAGTTCTCACGAAAAGTCGAGACCAGTGCCGACCGTACCGGCGCGTATACGTGCGCGGCGGCGGGCTACAACCCGTGGGGCGCGGTCTGGCTCTTCAAGCGCTTTCTGAACTCGAACGGCGGCGGCACCTTCGAGGCGCTCTCCGATCATCCGCGCGACGATCACCGCATCAGCGATCTCGAGACGCTCTACCAGAGCGACCCGGCCACCTTCGGCCGATTCAGCAGCAACGAAGCGTACGCACGTCCGCTTTAGGCGAAGGGACTCGCAGCGGACAAGAGGTATCTCGCCGGATGCAGATTTCGGCTTCTAAGGCGTTGCGGGTTCTTGCCATCGCGGCCCTCCTCACCGTCCCAGTCCTCAATGCGGACGTACGCGCCGCGGCGACCACGCTCGTCAGCGGGATCGATACGGCTAACCTGGACGTCACGTGCAAACCGTGCGACGACTTCTACCAGTTCGCCAACGGCGGCTGGATGAAGAGCCATCCGTTGCCGGCCGCCTATCCGTCGTACGGCGCATTCAGCGTGCTCGCGTTGCACAACCGCGACGTGTTGCATACGATTCTCGATAAGGCCGCGGCCGCGAAAGCCACGTTTGGAAGCAACGATCAGAAGATCGGCGACTTCTATGCCGCGTGCATGAACACGGCCGCGATCGAGAAGGCCGGCATCGCGCCGATCCAACCGCTCCTCGCGATCGCCGGGAGCGCGACGGCGCAGAACCTGCCGGCCACGCTCGCGCAGCTACAGGCGGCCGGATCCGGCGGCTTCTTCGGTTTCGGCGCCGGTGCGGATAGGGCCGACTCGCGTATGAATATCGCCAACGTCGGTCAAGCCGGCCTTGGGCTCCCGAACAAGGACTACTATCTCAAGGACGATACGGCAAGCAAGCTGCTCCGCGATCAATACGTCGCGCACGTCACGACCATGTTCAGCTTGCTCGGCGAGGCGCCCGGCGCCGCCGCAGCCGACGCCCAAACGGTGCTTGCCATCGAGACCGATCTCGCGAAGGCATCGCTGAGCGCGACGGATCGCCGCGACCCCCAGAAGACGCACCATCCGATGACCGCCACCACGCTCGCGGTCCTCACGCCCAACTTCGATTGGGCGGAGTACTTCAAAGCCAGTGGCATCACCACGCCCAAGACGTTCAACGTGAGTTCGCCCGACTATCTCGCGGCGTTCTCGACAGACCTCAAGACCTGGACGCCCGCGCAGATCCAAACCTACCTGAAGTGGCGCGTCGTCCACGGCGCCGCCACCGCTCTTTCACAAGCATTTGTCGATGCCAACTGGGACTTCTTCTCGAAGACGCTCCAAGGTTCCAAGGCGCAACTCCCGCGCTGGCAGCGTTGCGTCGGCGCGACCGACGGTTCGCTCGGCGAAGTCCTCGGACAGGTCTACGTTGCGCAGACGTTCCCGCCCAAGGCCAAAGCGCAGGCGCTGGCCATGGTCAAAACCATCAAGGCGACCTTGCGAAGCGATCTCTCCGGACTCGATTGGATGTCCGAAGCGACGCGACAGAAAGCCGTCAAGAAGCTCGATGCGTTCATGCTCAAGATCGGGTACACCGACAAATGGCAGGACTATACCAAGTACCACGTGACCCGTACCTCGTACGTCGGTAACCTGGTCGCAAGCGCCCGCTACGAGCGAGCGCGCGATCTG
>JBBRTL010000225.1:0-2834 GCA_038244445.1 Vulcanimicrobiales bacterium | reverse complement strand
TCGTCGAGCAGGTCGAAGCTCCAATCGATCATCGCCCGCAACGTCTGCTGGCGCGGCAGACGATCGTTCGACGATTGCGCTAAGAGCCGGAAGCGCTCGTCCAGCTTTTCTCCGAGCTGACGCAGGCTCAAGACCGCGATCTTCGATGCGGCCAACTCGATCGCAAGTGGAATTCCGTCGAGTCGCCGGCAGATATCGGAGACCTCCGCCGCGTTCTCGGCCGTCACCTCGAACTTCCGGTTGCCAGAGGCGGCGCGATCGGCGAAGAGCGCGATCGCGGTCGAAGCATCGAGCGACGGAAGGCGATAGGTCTGCTCGCCCGGGATGTCGAGCTCTTGGCGGCTCGATGCGAGGACCTTGACCTTCGGGCACGAGCGCAGAATCTCCGCAACGACGGCGGCGACGGCTTCGACGATATGCTCGCAGTTGTCGAAGACCAGAAGCGCGTGCTTCGCTTTCAGCGCGTGCGTGAGCGTGGCCAGATGCTCTCCGCTGCGCCCGAGCGTCAACCCCATCGCTTTCGCGACCGTCGCGGGGATGTGCTCGCCACTCATCAGAGGTGCAAGTTCCACGAACCAGACGCCGTCGCGGAACGTATCGGTCAGATCTGTGGCGACCTGCAACGCGGTGCGCGTCTTTCCGACGCCGCCCGAGCCGACGAGCGTGACGAGATCGCGTTCGACCACGAGCGCGACGATCTCCGACGTCTCCGTCTCGCGGCCAAGAAACGACGTCACCATGCGGGGCAAGTTGTTCCGATCCGCTTCCTGAGGTCGAAGGCTCGGGTCGAGCCCGATCAGTGCCAGGCCCGCGGATTCGGCCAGGCTGGCCAGGACGTGGCAGTCTTCGGGTTCGTATTCATCGCGCTTCGGGGTCAGCGCAAGGAATCCGATCAAATGGCCGCCGGCCATCATCGGAAACGCGATCTCGCCGATCGCCGGGGAGCTGAACGCGCGCGGGTCCGCCGATTGCGCCGTGGACCTCAAGCGGATCACGAGGGCATCTTCGGCGCCCACGTCCTCCGCAGGAATGTCGAAGGTCGACGCCTCCGCGACGTATGCGTCGCGCCGAAGGTAGACCGCGGACCCCATAGCCTCCATGTGATGGTCGACGGCCTCGACGATGCGCCGGAGCAGTTGCGTGGCATCGTTGAACGACGTCAGCTCTTTGGTGAGCTTGGCCATCGCCTCGCGCGCTTCGCGCCGCCGCTTCGTGAAGCTCGCCTCGACCAGGTTTTCGACGAAGCGGTGGAGCGGGCGAAACGCGAGCGTCGCCAAGACGACGATCGTGATCTCCACGGCCGTACCCGCAAGGCGTGAACGGTCGGAGACATATTTCTCGGCCCACGTCTCCGCCAAGGCAAAAGCGACCACGATCGCCGTCGTAACGGCCCAGTACGCGAACGCGCGCAGACGCCGGCTCGCCTTAAGCGTTCTCATGTCTCACGAATGCCGCACGCCGGCTACGGACCCTCGTGCGCGCGCTGCAGCGCGGCGACGTCGATCTTGACCATCTTCAACATCGCCTGCAGCACGCGCGCGGACTTCTCTTCATCGTCGTCACCCATCAACTCGCCGAGTTGCTTGGGGATGATCTGCCACGAGAGGCCGAACTTATCGACGAGCCACCCGCATTGCGACTCGGAACCGCCTTCCAGCAGTCTCGCCCAGAGTGCATCGACCTCGGCCTGATCTTCGCAATCGACGTAGATCGAGACGGCCGGCGTGAGCACGAAGTGCGGACCGCCGTTGAGCGCCATGAACGCTTGACCGTCGAGCAAGAACGACACGACCATCGGGCCGGCGTTCAGGATCTCCGAATTCTTGAAGATCGAGACGTAGAAGCGGGCCGCCTCTTCGGCGTTATCGTCGAACCACAGGAACGTCCTAAACTTGGGCATAGCGCCGCACTCGAAGCTTCGCTTTCGCGGCCTCGACTTCGCGATCGCGCGGCGGCGCGTTGGTGACGAGCGCGCCGAGGAGTTCCTTGGCGACCTCGGTGACGCGTTCGACCGCGCGCTCGAACGCCGGCTCGTTCGCCTGCGACGGGCGCGTGAAGCCGCTCAGCTTCCGGACGAACTGGATCGCGGATGCGCGGATCTCGCCGTCGGTCGCGGGCGGTGCAAAGTTGTAGAGCAGTTTGATATTCCGGCACATGGCACTTACCTCGTGCCGGAACCTTAGCCTCGAACCGCCGCAGCTACTGCTTCTTAGACGTCCTTTCCGCCGAAGGAGGATTAGCGCGCGGCCGAACGGACAACAGGCGCCACATGCCTTTTCTCGACCGCCCGCTTCTCGACGACCGGATCCGCGCCGCGCTACGCGACGGCTCCGTCGCGCTGCACGGGTCACTCGGATACGGCAAGACCACCCTCCTCCGCTCGGCATTGCGTGGGCTCGAGGCGCCGGTCGCGCGCTACGATACCGCACCGTGGGAGCGGGACCGCTTCGCATCCGCGCTAGTCGACGCGATCGCCGCGGTCCGGCCGGACTTCGGGCGACGGACGCGCGCGCTTGCCGCGACGAATGCGGGACCCGAGACGCTGGCCTATGCGTTTGCCGCCGATCTGGGGCCCGCGCGCGCGCCGCTGGTGATCGCGATCGACGATGCCGGCGACCTCGCCGCCGACGCCGACTTCCGCTCGTTTCTTCAGACCCTCGCAGGGGCCGCCCCCGTCGAGGTCTGTTTCGTCGTCGCGAGCCGGCGCGAGACCGCCTCGCTTCTCGGCGCGCTCATCGAGATCGACGAAGCGGATCTGCGCTTCTCTTCCGACGAAGTCGCGCGCCTGACCGGCAGCAGTGACGACGCCCTGGTCCGGCGGATCGTCGAAGCGA
>JBBRTL010000224.1:0-2905 GCA_038244445.1 Vulcanimicrobiales bacterium | reverse complement strand
GATGCCGCGGCCTTCCTGACGCAGATAGAGCAACACGCCGCGGCCCTCGCGCTGGATGATCTTCATCGCGCCGTCGCGTTGAGCCGCGCAGTCGCAGCGGATCGAATGGAGCGCGTCGCCGGTCATGCACTCCGAGTGCACGCGCACGATCACGTCCTTGCCGTCGGAGATGTCGCCCATCACCAGCGCGACATGGGTGTTGTCGTCGATCAGCGTCTCGTAGGCGATGCCGGTCCAGTCGCCCATCGTGGTCGGCAGGTCGAACTGCGCGACCCGCTTGACGAGCTTCTCGTTCTGCATGCGATAGGCGATCAGGTCTTTGACCGTGATCAGCTTGAGATCGTGTTTGTCGCAGAACGCGCGCAGGCCGTCGAGTCGCTCCATGGTGCCGTCCTCGGCCATGATCTCGCAGATCACGCCGGCCGGATAGAGGCCCGCGAGACGCGCGAGGTCGATCGCCGCTTCGGTCTGCCCGGCGCGCACGAGTACGCCGCCGTCACGAGCGCGGAGCGGAAACGTGTGGCCGGGCCGTAAGAAATCGGCGGCGGTCGCGGTCGGATCGATCAGGCGTAGCGTCGTAGCCGCGCGATCTTGGGCGGAGATCCCGGTGGTCGTCAAACCGCGTGCTTCGACCGAGATCGTGAAGGCGGTCTCGTGCGCGGCGGTGTTATCGGTGACCATCTGGCGCAGATGGAGTTCTTCGAGGCGGCTATCGGTCATCGGCACGCAGATCAAGCCGCCGGCCTCGCGACGCATGAAGTTGATCGCGTCGGCCGTCACCATCTGGGCGGCCATGATCAGGTCGCCTTCGTTTTCCCGATCCTCGTCGTCAAGCACGACCACCATCGTGCCGGCCCGGAGGTCCGCGATCGCATCTTCGATCGAGTCGATCGGGGAGGATGGAACGTCGGGCTGGGCGAGATCCGGGAAGACGCCTTGGAGGCGCTGCAAGCTCCGGAACGAGGGCTCGCGCCGACCCGCCCGGAGCAGCGAGATGGCCGACTCGGTCAGCCCGGTCTTGGCCGCCAGTTCCGCCGCCGAAATGCCCGCCCGCTCCATCGAGCCGTTGAGGGTCTCGCTAAATGCCGTCATAGCAGCACCGTACGACCGGACTTGACAGTTGTCAAGGCGCTTAGGTCACCGGGCTTCGTCCGGCAAGGCTCTCGTCATTTGACAAATCGTCGCAGGACGGTCGCGATCTCGACTTCGGAGTAGCCGCGGTGCGTGAGGGTCGAAATGAAGCGCTCTACCACTTCCTGTAACTTGTGGGAACGCGTCGGATTGGTATTGGCCGACACGTTCGCAGCCACATGGGTACCTCGTCGCCCATCGCACGTGAGCCAGCCTTCACCTTGAAGCTCGGTATACGCACGCGCGACGGTATTGGGCGCGACGCCGAGATCGCCCGCGAGCTGACGCACCGTCGGTAGGCTGTCGCCCGGACGCAGGTCGCCGCGCTCGATAAGGCTGCGAAACTGGTCCATGATCTGCTGAAATGGCGCTAGATCGGGATCGACCGCAAGGAAAAGCTCGTTCATGATGCCGCAGGTGACAGCCGGTAGAGATAGCGACAGTACAAAATCACCCAGACGGCCGACGCCGCCCACGTGAAGAACGAAACGCCGACGAAGATGCGTTGTAGCGGCAGCACCACAGGCAAGTCGGAGTTCACGAACATGATGAACACCATGATGCTACCCATTGCGATGACGGCAGTTAGGCCGGCCTTGCGAGTACGCGAAGCGCGATCGCGCGTGCGCTCGTATCGAATATCCTCGCCGTGCAACTGGATGGGTGCGCTCGCGAAGCGCCAGGCGATGCCGGCCATCACGAACGCGCAGATGCCGACGATCAACGCGGCAGACCGCTGCTCGCCAAGAATCACGTAGGGCGCGAGCATCGCCACGGATGCCGCGGCGATCGCGATCCAAATGGTCGGGACCACTTCGGCTACGGGGCGTGGAGCGAGCGATGCTACCCTCCGCCTGCGCATATGCTCGTCCTGCAACAGATCGAAGAGCGGATGGCCGGTCAAAGCCAAACAGAGCAGCGCGTAGCCGACGACCGGTGAGACCACCCGAATAAGGATGAGGAACGCAAGCACGAGTGCGCTAAGCGCAACGACGAAGTGCGCAAGCGCCGAGGCCGTATCGCAGCGACGCTCGCGAATCCCGGCGACTGCATGAACTATCACAGTCAGGCCTGCAACAGCGCCGACGGCTAGAGCTTCTGTTTGAAATATTCCCATTTGCATTGTATCAATATACAACACAATAATAAGTTTTGTGTCAATAGGTGATACAACCAACAGATTTCATATTGAAACGAGTGTTTCAAGTATGGTATCCTCGACCGGTGACCCGGAGCGTCGATCCCAGCCGCCGTCTCGCGCTCTTGGAGCGGGTGGTCGACTACGTGCGGCAGCATGGGGTCGGCTCGCTCTCTTTGCGCCCGTTGGCCAAGGAGGTCGGTAGCAGTCCGCGCGTATTGCTCTACTACTTCGGCTCGAAGGAGCTGCTAATCGTCGAGGCCCTCCGCGCGATGCGGGATCGACAGAAGGTCGAGTTCGCGCGCTTGAACGAACTCGGTGGCGCCTCGCCGACCGACGCATGCAAAGCCGTCTGGGACGTGATGTCGTCGCCGCAAGGGCTCCACGCGTTCGCGACGTTCGTCGACATCTACGCGCTCGCGTTGCGAGATCCGGCGAAGCTGCCGGGCTTTCTCGAGAGTACGGTCGAGTCGTGGCTCGCGTTCGGCGAGCGCGAACGGCTTGCGGAAGGCTACACGCTCGCGCAGTCGCGCGCGATCTCGACCGTCATCATCGCGGGCTTCCGCGGCTTCTTGCTCGACCTCACCGCCACCGGAGACATCGCGCGGGTGCGCGACAGCGTGGCGCTCTGGCTCG
>JBBRTL010000223.1:0-2924 GCA_038244445.1 Vulcanimicrobiales bacterium | reverse complement strand
CCGCCAAGACCTACGAGAATCTTTCGGCCGCCGAACTGATCGAACACGGTCTCCGGCGCGACGAGGGGGTCCTCGGCATCGACGGACAGTTCATCGTCGACACGCGACCGCACACCGGCCGCTCGCCGAAGGACAAGTTCTTCGTCCGCGAGCCGTCGAGCGAGCGGCACATCGACTGGGGCGAGACCAACGCAGAGATCGACGCGGCGACCTTCGACAAGCTCTTCGAGCGCGTCCAAGAATATCTCTCGACGCGCGAGGTCTTCAGCCTCGACTGCTACGTCGGTGCGGACGAAGAGTACCGCCTGCCGGTTCGCGTGGTCACCGAGTTCGCGTGGCACAGCCTGTTTGCACGCAATCTGTTCATCGTACCCGAGATGATGCCGGCCGAGTTCGTACCGGACTTCACCGTCGTCGACGCAGCCCTGTTCGAAGCCGATCCGGCCCTCGACGGCGTGCGCTCGTCGACGTTCGTTCTGGTCAACTTCGCGCGCCGGATAATTTTGATCGGCGGTACGCGCTATGCGGGCGAGATCAAGAAGTCCGTCTTCACCGTGATGAACTACCTGTTGCCGTTGCGAGATGCGCTGCCGATGCACTGCGCGGCCAACGTCGGCGCGGACGGTGACGTCGCGGTCTTCTTCGGCCTCTCCGGCACGGGCAAGACGACCCTCTCGGCGGACTCGCATCGCCCGCTGATCGGCGACGACGAGCACGGCTGGTCCGCCAACGGCGTCTTCAACTTCGAAGGCGGCTGCTACGCGAAGGCGATCCGCCTTTCGCAGAGCGCCGAGCCGGAGATCTGGGCCGCTTCGCACCGTTTCTCGACGGTGCTCGAGAACGTGGTCTACGACGACGTCACCCGCAAGCTCAACCTCGACTCCGAAGCCAAGACCGAGAACACGCGCGCGGCCTATCCGATCGAGTTCATCCCGAACGTCGTGCCCGGTAGCAAGGCCGGTCATCCGCACACGATCGTGATGCTGACGGCGGATGCGTTCGGCGTACTCCCGCCGATCTCGCGCCTGACGCGCGAACAGGCGATGTATCACTTCCTCTCCGGCTACACCGCCAAGGTCGCCGGCACCGAACGCGGCGTGACCGAACCGCTGGCGACCTTCTCGACGTGTTTCGGCGCGCCGTTCATGGTGCATCATCCGACCGTCTACTCGCGCCTGCTCGGCAAAAAGATCGAAGATCACGACGTCGTCTGCTGGCTGGTCAACACCGGCTGGACCGGCGGCGCCTACGGGACCGGCTCGCGCATGAAGATCGCGCATACCCGCGCCATGGTCAATGCCGCGATCGAGGGGCGCATCCCCGCCGGCTCGTTCGAAGAGCCGTTCTTCGATCTGCAGATCCCGAACGTGGTCCCGGGCGTCCCGAGCGACGTGCTTAACCCGCGCAACGCCTGGGCGGATAAAGCCGCCTACGACGCGCAGGCCGAGAAACTCGCGGGCCTGTTCTACCAGAACTTCAAGCGCTTCGAAGCGCATGCCAGCGACGCCGTCAAAGCGGCGGCGATCAAGCCGTAGCTCGCTCTCACCGGATTCTGGCGGGTCGCTAATCCGGCTTTCAGAACATTTGGTCGGCGTAACGGTAGAGTGACCCCATGAACATCTCTCGCCCCATTCTCGCAAGCGCCGCGCTTTTCGCGCTCGCGCTTCCCCTGACGGTCGCGGCTCAGACGGCTCCGGCAGCGCCGGCCTCTACGACCGCACACTCGCACCACTCGCGCGGCGGCCTCAACGGCCATGCCCTCAAGGGCATCGCGCTCAGCGATGCGCAGAAGCAACAGTTCGCGCAACTCCGCACGGCCTATCGTACCGCGCATCCGAAGGGCAGCACGCCCGATCCGACCGCGCGCAAGGCGCTCCGCGATCAGATGCTCAACATCCTGACGCCGGATCAACGCACGCAGTACGACGCGAACGTCAAGACGATGCGCGAGTCGCGCAAGCACCAGGAGAACCCGGGTGGCCCGTTCGCCTCACCGACTCCGGCGCCGGTCGTCTAGTCGACCAGGTCCAACAACACGTCGGCGATCGTGCGGGCGGTATAGCTCGCCGCGCGCGCAAACTCCGCGGAGCGTCCGCGGAGGATCGCGATCACGTCGATGCCGGCGGCGCGGGCTGCGGAGATGCCCGCCGTGCTGTCCTCGATCGCGATGCACTCGTTCGGTGCGGCACCGAACGCGGCGGCAGCCGCAAGGTAACAGTCGGGCGCGGGTTTCCCGCGCTCGACATCGTCTGCGGTGATCAGAACCCGCGGCACGGGCAGGCTCGCATGCGCGATCAGCGCTCCGGCCAGGCCAAGCGGACACGACGTGACGATGGCCCAGCGCTCCGGTGGTAGGCCGGCCAGCAGTTCCCTTGCGCCGTCGAGCGCCGCGCCCTGCTCGTCGACCAGGGTGCCGAAGAGATCGAAGAGCGCATAGCGGTACACGAAAGAATCGTTCGTTCGGACGCATAACAAGGCCCGCATGGAACATCGCGACACGCTCGCCATTCTGGTCGGCGGCGGCCCTGCCCCGGGCATCAACGGCGTCATCGCCTCGGCCGCCATCGAGGCCATCAATAGCGGCCTGCGCGTCGTCGGCATCTACGACGGTTATCGCAAGCTCGCGGCCGGCGAGGTTCCCGAGACGATCGAGCTGACGCTCGACGTGGTCTCGCGGATCCATATGACCGGCGGCTCGATCCTACGCACCTCGCGCACCAATCCCGCCAAAGACACCGCCACCCTCGATAACTGCGTACGCGCGTTAGATACGATCGGCGCACGCTACGTGGTCGCGATCGGCGGCGACGACACCACCTACGGCGCGGCCCGCATCGCCGAACGGACCGGCGGGCGGATCGGCATCTGCACCGTTCCCAAGACCATCGATAACGATCTTCCCCTCCCCGACAACGCGCCGACCT
>JBBRTL010000222.1:0-2966 GCA_038244445.1 Vulcanimicrobiales bacterium | reverse complement strand
GGAACGGTGCCGAATAGCCGTGGCGAAGTGTTCTACGCGCTCTCGCCGCAGGCCACGTACTGCACGAGTTCGCCGGCCGCGCTGACGTGCACGCTCTCCGTTCAAGCCTATCCGGGCAACGACTGGTTTGCGGTCACGACCTACGATCAGAACAATCCGACGACGCCGAGCAGCGGCGGATCCTCGCACATCATCTCGACCGGTGGCGTCGCGGCGACCGTCGCGACGAACGCTTCCAACACGGTCTCGATCACGACCAGCGGCGTCGTATCCAAGGTGCTGATCGCGCTCACCAACCCGGTTCCACCGGCCGGCACCGCGCTCACCCAGAACGTACACGTCGTCGGCCTCGATGCCGACAACAACGTGATCGTCGGCAACTACGACCAGCCGCTCGCGCTGACCGATGGCGATACCTCGGGCGTAACGTCGCTCTCGACCGGCTCGGTCGCGAACGCGTCGGTCGTGCCGACGTTGACGTACACCGGCGGCACCATCCCCAGCGGTTCGGCCTCGATCACGGCGACCACCACGAGTCCGAGCGACTCCCAGAACCGCGGTCCGTTCCACTCGAACGTGCTACTGATTCCGGGGTCGATCGCATACTACTCGACACCGGGCTATCTGACGTTCGGTAGTGTCAGTGGCGGCGCGCAATCGCTGACCATCAACGGCACGACGGCGGCCTACCAGTCCGTCTCCGGCTGTATCGGGACGGTCACCGTCTCGAGCACTCCGCCGACGTACGCGATCACGCCGGTCGCCGCTGGGAGCTGCAGCCTGCAGTTCTTCTACGCGAACGGCAACAGCGTCACCATCCCGATCGCGATCTCGCCGAACTAGAACCTTCCTCGGCGAAACCTCGGGTTCGGGCATCGCGTTACACGAAGCGATGCCCGAACTCCCCGAAGTCGAGACCATCGCTCGCGGTCTCGCAAGCAAGATCACCGGCAAGACGATCGCCCGCGTTCGGGTCGGTTGGAAGAAGATCGCGATCGCCCCGAAGGGCGTCCGCTTCGAGCAAGCCCTCGAAGGCGAGACCGTCCTGCGGGTCTGGCGCCGGGCCAAATACGCCGTCCTCGACCTCTCCTCGGGCTGCCGGCTGGTCACCAGTCTGCGCATGACCGGGCGCCTGATCGTCCAGGCCGCGGGCGCCGCCCCCTACCCCTACGCCCACGTTATTCTCGACTTCACCGACGGAACGCGACTGATCTTTTCGGAGATGCGGAAGTTCGGCCGGATGCGCCTGGTCGAGCCCGACGAGGCCTGGGATGCGGATCTGGGCCTGGAGCCGCTGGATAAGCCCTTTACTCCCGAGGCCTTTATCGGTATAGTTTCGGGGCGGACGACGCCGATCAAGGCGTTGCTCCTCGACCAGCGGCGCATCGCAGGCATCGGAAATATCTATGCATGTGAGGCGTTGTGGGAGGCCCGGATCCGTCCGGACCGACCCGCCGGCGCGCTGACCAAACCGGCGCTCCGCCGGCTGCACCACGCGATCGTGGACGTTCTGCTCAAAGCCCTGGATATGGGCGGGAGCAGCGTCGACGACTATGTGGACGCCGACGGCATGAGCGGAGGGTTCCAGAACGTTCTCTCGGTGTACGGTCGGCTCGGTCGCCCGTGTCTCCGTTGCGAAAGGCCGATCGTACGAACCGTACTCGGTCAACGTGGAACGTGGTGGTGTCGGGGATGTCAACGATAGCGAGAAGCATCGTCGGCGAAAAAATAAATTAAGGCAGGAACACACACCATCTCTACAACCGAAATCGCCCCGCATCTCGAAGACGAAGAAGAAGACCAACTCGCGCTCGAACAGCGCCTCTACGAAGAATCGCTCAAGGTCCTCGACGAAGGCCAGGTCCTCTCGGGCCTGATCGTCCAAAAAGACAAAGACGACTTGCTCGTCGACGTCGGTGGAAAATCCGAAGGCGTTCTTCCCCGCCGCGAACTTTCGCTCGCGATCGAATTCGCGACGCTGAAGGTCGGCGATCGACTCGAAGTGATGATCCATCGCATCGACGAGATGGACGGAACGCTGTTCCTGTCCGAACGTCGCGCCCGCGCGCTCAAGACCTGGGAAAAGGTCATCGCGGCTCACGATAACGATGAAGTCATCGAAGCGACCGTCACGCAAGTCGTCAAGGGCGGCGTTCTCGTCGACCTCGGCATGCGTGGCTTCGTTCCAGCGTCACAGATCCGCCGCCAACCGGTCGGCAATCTGGAAGAGCTGGTCGGCCAGCGTCTTCGCCTCAAGGTGATCGACCTCGACCACAAACGCCACCGCGTCGTGCTCTCGCAGCGTCTGGTCCTCGAAGAAGAACTGATGCAGAAGAAGCAAGAGCTGCTCGACACGATGGAAGTCGGTCAGATCCGTGAAGGCGTCGTCGTCCGTCTCGCCGATTTCGGCGCGTTCGTGGACCTCGGCGGCATCGACGGCCTGATCCACAACAGCGAGCTTTCGTACGCGCGCATCAAGCATCCGTCGGAAGTCGTCAAGATCGGCGACGTCGTCCAGGTCGAGATCATGAAGTTCGACGCGGAAGCGAAGAAGGTCAGCCTCTCGCTCAAGCACGCATTGCCCGATCCGTGGGACGAACATTCGGACAAGCTGTTCGAGACGAACCAGCTGGTCGCGCAAGTCGTCAAGGTCACGCCGAACTACCTGCTCGTCGAGATCGTCCCGGGCATTCTCGCGATGGTCCCCAAGGGCGAGTTCGACGCCTCGGTCCTGTACAACCCGGGCCAGGACGTGGACGTCACCCTGTTGACGATCAATCAGCAGACGCGCCGCATCACGGCCTCGATCCAGCACGTCGCCGACGTCGATCCCCAAGAGATCGAGTCGCTTGAGGTCGAGCTGGACGCGCCCGAAGCGATCGCCGCGCCGATCGCGCAATCCGTCGCCGAAGCGCCGGCCGAGCCGGTTGCCGAAGCCGCGGTCGAAGCGGCACCCGAGGCCGAAG
>JBBRTL010000221.1:0-3030 GCA_038244445.1 Vulcanimicrobiales bacterium | reverse complement strand
TCGCGATCGCCGCGACCGGCGTGATGGCGGCCTTGCCGTACATCGCGCTGCAGCTGATCGGCATGAAGACGGTCTTCTCGCAGATCGGCGGCGCGTTCGGCGCAGGCGGGGGGTTCGTCGCGCTGGCGGTCGCTTTCGTGATCCTGGCGGCGTATACGTATACCAGCGGCCTGCGCGCTCCGGCCCTGATCGCCTTCGTCAAGGACACGCTGATCTACGCGACCGTGATCGCGGCGATCGTCGTGATTCCGGCCGCGCTCGGCGGTTGGGGACACGTCTTTGCAAGCGCCCAGACCGCGCTCGCCGCGCGTCCGGTTCCGAGCGGCATCCTGCTCTCGCCCGGTATGTACTTCGCGTATGCGACGATGGCGTTCGGATCGTGCCTCTCGCTCTTCATCTACCCGCACTCGATCACCAGCCTGCTCGCGGCCAAGAGCAAATTCGTGATCCAACGCAACGCGGCGCTGCTCCCGGCCTACTCGGTCCTGCTCGGCTTTCTCGCGCTACTCGGCTTCTGCGCCCTCGCGGCCGGCATCGTGACGAAAGATACCAACGCGATCGTGCCGCTGCTCTTCGCGAAGTACTTCCCGGATTGGTTCGCGGGCGTCGCCAACGCCGCGATCGTGATCGGTGCGCTCGTGCCGGCCGCGATCATGGCAATCGGGGCGGCCAACCTGCTCGCGAGCAACGTGTTCAATCAATTCTCGGCTCAACGCCCGCCGGGCGAGACCCGTATCGCGAAGTTGCTGACGCTCGGCGTCTGCGCGTTCGCGTTGATCTTCGTGATCGAACTACCCGTGGATTACGCGATCACGCTGCAGTTGCTCGGTGGCGCCTGGATGCTGCAGATCTTCCCGGCCTTCGCGTTCGGCCTCTACACGCGCTGGTTCCATCCCAAGGCGCTCCTGCTCGGCTGGATCGCCGGCATGCTGACCGGATCAGGAATGGCGTATTTCACCTATCTCGCCAGCGCGCCGCATAAGTTCGGTCCGCTCTTCCCGCTCGGGTTGGGGAGCCTGAAGCTGGTCGGCTTCATCGCGCTCTACGCGCTCGTCGCCAATCTCGCGGTCGCCGCGATCGCGACGCTTGCGTTCACCGCGACCAGCACGAGCAAGGGCACCGACGGCACGACGGCGCAGGACTACGTTTGATGGAACCGATCGAGCCCAAAGGCTGGCCCCGACCGAGCGGTTATAGCAATGGGATCTCCGCGGATCTCGGCGGCCGCCTCGCAGGCCGACTGGTGACGATCGCCGGTCAGATCGGATGGAACGAACGCTGCGAACTCGTCTCGGCCGACTTCGCCGAGCAGACGGCGCAAGCGCTCCGCAACGTGATGGCGGTCTTGACGGCGGCGGGCTGTACCTCGGAGCACCTCGTACGGATGACGTGGTACGTCACCGACAAGCAGGCGTACAAGTCGGCGGCGGAACGGATCGGTCAATCGTACAAGTCGATCGTCGGGGCTGCCTACCCCGCGATGAGCCTCGTCGTGGTCGCGGATCTGCTCGAAGACGGCGCACTCGTCGAAATCGAGGCCACCGCGGTTCACCCTTAGCCGCGCTCGCGTAGTTTATACCGCTGCACTTTGCCGGTCTCCGTGCGCGGGAGCGCATCGACGAACTCGATCTCGCGGGGTGCTTTATACGGCGCGATCTTCGCTTTGCAGAACGCGATCAGGGTCTCCGCGTCGACCGACGTATCGGTCGGAACCACGAACGCCTTGACGATGTTCGTGTCGTGCGCCGGATCCGGCTTGGCCACGACCGCACATTCTTTCACGCCGGCGTGACCGAGCAAGGCCTGCTCGACCTCGGGACCGGAGATGTTGTAGCCGGCCGAGACGATCATATCGTCGGTGCGCGCCACGTAGTGGAAGAAACCCTCGGCATCAAGCGAGTAGGCATCCCCCGGATAGTTCCAGCCGTTCCGCACGTACGTGCTCTGGTACGGATCGGCCAAGTAGCGGCAGCCGGTCGGGCCTTTGACCGCGATCTTGCCGATCGCCCCGAGCGGAAGCGGCTTGCCGTCGTCGTCGTGGATCTCGGCGATGTAACCGGGGACGACACGCCCGGTCGCGCCGGGGCGCGCCTCCGCCTCGCTCGCGCCGACGAAGATGTGCAGCATCTCGGTGCTGCCGATCCCGTCGAGGATCTTGAGTCCGGTCGCCTCGCGCCACGCCTCCCAGACGGGTGCCGGGAGCGTCTCGCCGGCCGAGACGCACAACCGGAGTGACGAGATGTCCGCATCCACCAGCATCGAGGTCATCGCACGATACGCGATCGGCGCGGTGAAGATCACGTTCACGCCGAACTCCCCGATCGCGCGCAGCAGCTCGGCGGGGGGCGCCTTCTCGAGCATCAGGGTCGCCGCGCCGATGCGTAGCGGAAAGATCAGTTCCCCGCCGAGACCGAAGGTGAATCCGAGCGGTGGCGATCCGGTGAACAGATCGTCCGGATCGGCTTTGAGCACGTGCTTCCCGTAGGTGTCGCAGATGGCCAGCAGATCGCGATGCAGGTGCATGGTCGCCTTGGCCGCGCCGGTCGTGCCCGATGTGAAACCGATCAGCACGACGTCGTCGGCGGCGGTCGCGACGTTCTCGAAGATCGGCGAGGCTGCCGCCATGCAGCCTTCGAGCGACGTGTCGTCGGCCCCGAAGAGCACCGTCGTCACGTCGCCGCCCTTCGTCGCGGCTGCGAGTTCGTCCGAAATACGCGCGTCGCACAGGGCGTGGCGGATCTCCGCTTTCTCGATCATGTGCCGCAACTCGCCCGCGCGATAGAGCGGCATGGTCGTGACCGCGATCGCACCGGCTTTGACGACCGCGAACCAACACGCCGCAAGCATCGGTGTATTCGGCGCACGCAGAAGAACGCGATTGCCCGGCACGACGCCGAGGTCGCTCACCAGGACGTTGGCGATCCGGTTAGCGCGATCGAGCAGGTCGGCATAGGTCCAGGTCGTACCGGGGGCGACGATGCATCGCCTTCCGCCGCGCCCCTCGCGGACGTGCCGATCGAGCAGTTCGGT
>JBBRTL010000220.1:0-3065 GCA_038244445.1 Vulcanimicrobiales bacterium | reverse complement strand
GATAGAACCACGCGCCGATTCCGCCGCCGACGGTCAGGAAGATCGCCTGGTCTTCCTTCACCGCAAGCGCGACCAGCGTGGCGATCGCGGCGATGCCGAGATAGCCGGCGTCGAAGGCCCATAGCAGCCAAGCGATCGCGGCCGGTGCGAACGCGTTCTCGTGGAAGTCGACGAACGCCAGACCCGCGAGCGGTGGATAGAGCAGCGCGACCAACCCTGCGAGCCGCGCCGTGCCGATATCCGTGCGCGCGCGGACGATCGCGTAGACCGGTGGCGCGACGAGCGCGCAGGCGACCGCGGGGAGCGCGATCATCACCATCGGTGACTTCCAGATCAGCAGCAGTGCGCCGGGCAGATAGAGGATCGGCGAGAAGTGGAACGCCCAGTGGCTCCCTTCCGGCCCGTTGCAGAAGCATCCGAACGCGCTCGCGGCCGTCTGGGTGAAGATCCCGAAGTCGACCAAGTTGTGATGCGTCTCGTACTTCACCCAGCCGAGCCAGGTGAGCGCGATCGCGTAGAGCGCGCAGCCGATCCAGAGCCACGGATCGCCGAACGCGCCCTTGGCCTTCACTAGCCGGCCGCCATCGTTTTGCGCTGCTGCAGATACGGCCAGATGAACGTGTCGATCTCGCCGTCGAGGACCGCGCCCGAGTTGCCGGTCTCGACGTTCGTGCGATGGTCCTTGACCATCTGATACGGTTGCAGAACGTACGAGCGGATCTGCGATCCCCACTCGTTGGCCTGACGCTCGCCCCGCAGGTCGCTCAACTTCTTGTCGCGCAGTTCGACCTCGCGTTGCACCAGCTTCGCGCGCAGCAAGTTCATCGCGAGTTCGCGGTTCTGCGTCTGCGAGCGTTCCTGTTGCGACGTCGTGACGAAGCCGGTCGCGAGATGGACGATGCGCACGCCGGACTCCGTCTTGTTGACATGCTGGCCACCCGCACCGCTGGACTTGAACGTCTCGAACCGGATCTCGTCCGGCTTGATCTCGATCTCGCCGTACTCGCCCGCCTCGATTTCGGGGATGATGTCGACGGCCGCGAACGAGGTGTGCCGGCGATGGGCCGCGTCGAAGGGCGAGAGCCGGACCAGGCGATGCACGCCGCGTTCGCTCTCGAGCATCCCGTACGCGTTGCGTCCGCGGACGATGAAGGTCACCGACTTCAATCCGGCCTCTTCACCTTCGGACTGCTCGACGATCTGGGCCGTGAAGCCCTTGGCATCCGCCCAGCGCAGATACATGCGGAGCAGCATCTGCGTCCAATCGGCCGCGTCGACGCCGCCGGCGCCCGCGAAGACGCTGACGATCGCGCCGTGCGAATCGAACTCGCCGTCGAAGTTGGCGGCCATCTCGAGCGCCTCGACGCTCTCTGCCGCCTGCGCTATATTGTCGTCGACCTCACCGTCGGTCGCATCGTCGTCGGCGAAGAGTTCGAGCATCTCGCGGGCGTCCGCGAGCAGCTGCGCGGTGCGGTCCATCCGACCGGTCTCTTCGCGGAGATCGGCGAGGCGCTTCATCGCGCGTTGCGCGGCCTCGGCCTCGTTCCAGAAGCCGTCGGCGCGCGAGCGCTCGTCAAGCTCGGCTATCGTGCGGGTCTGACCTGCGTAGTCAAAGACGCTCCTTGAGCGCACTGAGGCGCTCGGCGAGGCGTGCGATGGAAGTCATCTGTGAATCCGACATAGCCGCAACTCGTTCCGGCAGACCGGACGCCCCCCCTTTCACTCCGACGATTGGGTGGGATGGACGGACGACCAGCAACTTCACACGGAGGCTCATCATGTACGTCTCACCCCAGGAACGCCCGTACGAAACGCTCGCCTCGGGGCTCGGCGGCTTCGGCACCGGTTTCGACAACGATGTCGAGGGCGGCAACCCGCTCGCATTCTCGCCGGGGGACGCGGTTTCGCGGATGCTCCCACCCCTCTCCACGCTCGCCATGGGCCCCGCCGGCATGCTGATGGGCGGGCTCTCGCCGCTTCTGCAGTCGCTCGGCGGCCTGCTCCAGCAACTCTCGCAGGCGCTCGGCGGATCGAACGGCTCGAACGGCTACGGCGGTTTCGGTAGCAACTGTCCGACGCCGGGGGGCACGAGTTCGCCGGAGCAATATTTCGGGAGTGCCAGCGGTTCGTCGACCGGCGATCCGCATCTGGCCTTCTCCGGGAACGGTTCGAGCGCGCACTGGGACAGCATGACCGGACACAACGATCTACTCGACTCCAACTCGTTCAAGGGCGGTTTTCGACTCTCGACGCAGACGACGACGCCGAACGCGAACGGCGTCACCTTCAACGGCTCGGCGACCGCAAGCACGCGCAACGGCGGGACCAACGTGACCCTCGACAACCAAGGGAACGCGACCATCGATCGCAACGGGCAGTCGTACGCGCTACAGAACGGTCAGAGCTACGATCTGGGCGGCGGCGAACGGGTCAGCCGCGCCGCCGACGGATCCGTCGACGTCAGCGAACGGAACGCGCAAGGCGGAAGTATCCACACGACTCTGCGCGATAACGGGCAAGGCGTCGACGTCAACGTCCAGGCCAACAACGTAAACCTCGGCGGCGATCTCGCGAACGGCGCCGCCGGTCAAGGGACTCCGCCCGGGTTGCCGGCTCCGCTACCCTGGGTCGGCCACTATCCGCGGCCGCCGCACGTGGCGCCACCGCATCACGTTCTCGAGCCCGTCAGCGCGTACGACGAATAGAGAAAGAGTCGACGCTACGCGTCGACTCCGTGACACTTCTTGTACTTCTTGCCGCTGCCGCAGGGGCACAGATCGTTACGGCCGACCTTCGGCGAGTCGCGTTGCACGGGCTTGGCCGGAGATTCGTCGTCCTTGTTCGTGTGCAACTGCTGCGGACGGCGCGGGGCGCCCGGCACCGGGCCGAGCAACTGTTCGGCTTCGTGCGCGGAGAGACGACCGGCCGGTTCCGGCGCGAGCGAACCACCCGGAATCTGTTCGAACGTCGGCGGCGCGGCCTGTTGCATCGCGTCCGGCGCCGGACCGTGCTCGATCTTCACGTGGAAGACGCCTTTGACGGCTTCGTCGGCGATGTTGTTCTTG
>JBBRTL010000219.1:0-3107 GCA_038244445.1 Vulcanimicrobiales bacterium | reverse complement strand
GAGTCGGTGACGATCGCGATCGCCATCAGGCGTCCTTCACCACGTGCGCGGCGACCAGTTCGGAGATCTTGCCGATCACGTCGTTGCGGACTTCTTCGATCGCCAGATGGATCGAGTTCTTGATCGCGTTACGCGAGGCGCGACCGTGGGTGACGATGCAGTTGCCGCGCAGCCCGAGCAACGGCGCGCCGCCGATCGTCTCGTAGTCGTACCTGCGGCGCAGTTTACGCAGCGAGGGCAGCATCAACGCCGCACCGAGCTTGGCGACGATGTTGCCGCCGAGCATCGCATCGCGGATGACCGAGCCGAGCGTCGAGATCAGCCCTTCGCTGGTCTTGAGCACGACGTTGCCGACGAAACCATCCGCGACTATCACATCGGCCACGTTGCGGAACATGTCTTTGCCTTCGACGTTGCCGATGAAGTTGAGCGGCGCTTCGTCGAGCAGCTTCGCGGCCTCGAGGACGAGCGCGTTGCCTTTGCTCCGCTCCTCGCCGACCGAGAGGATACCGACGCGCGGATTCTCGATGTGGAGCGCCTTCTGCGCGTAGGCCGAGCCCATGATGCCGAATTGCTCGAGCCACTCGGCGCGGCAGTCGACGTTGGCACCGGAGTCGAGCAGAACGGTCGGCCCTTTGAGCGCGGGCCAGACGGTCGCGATCGCGGGACGCGCGATCCCCTCGATGGTGCGCAGCTTGATCAATGCGATCGCGAGGAACGCGCCGCTGTTGCCGGCCGAGACGACCGCGTCTGCCTCCCCGCTCTTGGCCATACCGACCGCGATCCCGAGCGAGGTCTTGTCGGCTTGCCGGAGGGCTTGCGATGCATGTTGATCCATCGGGACTTCGTCGGGCGCATGAACGACCCGGATCTTCTCGGCGTCCGGGCCGCTCAGAAGCGGGCGGATCTTGGCTTCGTCGCCGACCAGAACGATATCGGCATCGTACTCGCGCGCCGCCAGCAGCGCGCCCGCGACGATCTCGCCGGGGGCGTGGTCGCCGCCCATCGCGTCGACGGCAATGATCGGTCTCGTTCTACTCATCTATGGAAATCCAAAACTCCGCGTTCTTCATACCGCCGTAATAATATTCGACCTCGACGCCCGGAAACGCCGCCTGCATCTCTTCGCTCATTTGCCGGGCGTCCTTCTCCGTTTGGACGCCGCCATAATAAAGAGTGACCAAACCACCGGCGGCCGCGCCGAGCGTATCGAGCGCCGCCTTGGTAGCATCCGCGAGCGACTCGCCCACGTGGAGCGAGCCGGCGGCGAGCGCCGCGGGCTTCCCCTCGACGACCGTCACGCCGCCGACAGTCGCGTCCTTGCCGGCGAAAAAGACCTGAGCCGGTCGGGCGCGATTGGCCGCGGCCATGATCGTTTCGTCGCTCGGCACCCCGTCGGCCGACGCCCGGAAAGCGAACAGCCCGGCGATGCCCGCGACCGGATCGGCGGTCGGCAACACGTGGACCGTCTTGCCGGTCAGACCCGCGACCTCGCGCGCCGCCAGCCCCACGTTCTTATCGTTGACGAACAGGTAGACGGTCTCGGAGAGACACTTGTTGGTCGCCAGGAGCAGATCCCGAACGCTCGGATTCTTTACGCCCGAGACGACCACTTCGGCACCCAGTTCGCGCGCGATCCGTTCGAAGCCGGGACCGGGGACGACCGTCACGATCGAGTGCGAGACGGACGGCGTGTCGACCACCAGCACGTTGTGCTGCTGTTCCATGTTGTCCACTTTGACGCGGGTCAGCTCGCCGTGCCTGGCCGCGATCTCTTGGACCCGGGCCGGATCGTCGGTGTGGATGTGGACCTTGATGGTGGGCGGAGCGCCGATCACCAGCACCGACTCGCCGCACGGTTCGAGCAGACCGCGCAGGTCCGGAACGCTGCAAGTCGCCCTCTCGAGGATGAACTCGGTGCAAAACTTGTTCTCGCCGACGATCTGCGACTGGGTGAAGACCTTCAGTTTCTCAGGCCTGCGCGGGAAGAGGGTCGCCCGGACCTTGGTGTCGGGGAGAAAGCGGAGCACGCCTTCGAGGAAGTAGACGAAGCCGGCGCCGCCCGAGTCGACCACCCCGGCCTCTTTGAGGACGGGCAGTTGCTCGGGGGTCCGGTCGAGAGCCTCGTTGGCCGCCCGCAGGACGCCGTTGGCGAAGCGGTAGAGGTCGGGCTCGTGGATCGCCTCGCGGTAGGCGGCCTCGGCGGCGGCCTCGGCGACCGAGATGATCGTGCCTTCGACCGGGCGGAGCAGGGCAGCGCGGGCGGCCGCGACCGCCTCTTTCATGCCGGTCGCCAGGATGAACGTGTCGATCTCGCTCCGGTGCCGGACGTGGTGGGCGAAGCCGCGGAGCATCTGGGAGATGATCACCCCGGAGTTCCCTCGCGCGCCCATCAGGCTGCCCTGGGCGGCGGCCGCCGCGACCTCGGAGAGCGGGGCACCGTGGATCTTGCCGGCCTCGAGGGCGGCGGACCGGACGGTCAGGTACATGTTCGTGCCGGTATCCCCGTCCGGGACCGGAAAGACGTTCAGGTCGTTCAGGACCTGGCGGTACTTCCTCAGGAAGTAGGTCCCGGCGGTCAGAAACTTGGCATAGGCCCGGCCGTCCAGAGAGGTCACGTCCATGAGGCCCCGGTCTTTGGGGAGACCGCCTAGAATCCTTGCGCCCCGACCCGCCTCCATGATACTATCCCGAGGTTGCGCCGCCGTACGCCGGGATGTGTCATCCTGAGGAGCGAGCGTAGCGAGCGTCTCGAAGGACGCCCACCACATATTTTTCTAAGGGGAACTGGTTCGATGGCGAAGCGTTGCGATGTCTGCTCGAAGGGTCCGATGGCCGGCAATAACGTCAGCCATGCGATGAACAAAACGCGTCGCCGCTGGCTGCCCAACCTCCAGTCGGTCAAGATCAACGATCGCGGCACCCACAAGACCGCCCGCGTCTGCGCGCAGTGCCTGCGTAGCAAGCGCGTCACCCGCGCCGTCTAAGCCGACCGCTGACGATTCGAACGACCTCCGGCTCGCGCCGGGGGTCGTTTTGTTTTAGACGAGGTCGATCACCCAGTCGTTGCACTGCATGAAATGGCCCTTCGGGTACTCGAACGACTG
>JBBRTL010000218.1:0-3122 GCA_038244445.1 Vulcanimicrobiales bacterium | reverse complement strand
TCGATCCGACCCACATCGCGGGCTCGATCGACGTGAGCGCGAGGCAGGACAAGGGCGGCACGGTCAAGATCAGCGGCACGTTCGACGTGAAGTGCGCGCACTCCACGAAGTGCCGGCGTTAGGGTCCGGCACCAGTCAGATCCTCATTACATGACTGCACGACATCGCGAAGCTCGTCTCCACAGGCCTTCGCCGCCAGCTTGAACCGGTCGCAGATCTGCGCCGACCAGACGGCGAACGTGACGTGACTGCGCGACCAGAAGCACGGGCTCAACGATAGCGGCTCGTCGCCCGCCGACTTGCCCGCGTAACGCCCGGCGTAACACCAGTAGGAGAACGTTCGCGTCGCTTCGAGCCCGCACTGCGCGTCGCCGCCGCACGCGGCGTGCATTGCGGTGCCGATCCGAAGACAAGTTTCCCACGTCGTCGCGGCGCTGCCGCGCGCCTCCAGCCACGAGGTCGCGGTGTCGCCGTCGACGCCGTGATGGCATGCGACGAGCAGCGCGAGCGCTAGGCACTTCACAAGTTGATCCCGATCCGGAGCAGCGCCTGGTTAACGCGCTGATCCTGGCTCGCAGGCTTGAGCACGTCATAGACCGCCTCGAGATGGACGCGACCGAAGTCGTAGCCGAGTCCACCGCCGACGAATCCGCCCGAGGTCTGGGTCTTGTCGCCAAGCGCCTGCATGTATCCGCCCGACAGCGTCCCGTACAGCGCGCGGAACACGCGGAAGTTCGTATCGACCTGGAGGCCGAGCCGGACGAACTGCTCCTTGTCGTCGAGAGGTACGTCGAGGCGCACGCCCGCGACGAGTGCGCCACCGGCCCACCGCAAGATCCCGCTGTAGTCGGCAGACAGCAAGAGCCGCGAGTCGGCCGGCTTGCCCGTCGGTTGCTGGAACTCGGCGCCGACTCCGACGCGCGGCCCGTGCGAGAGGTTGACCGGCGCATTGTTGAACACCTCGTAGGCGACGACGCCACCGAGGCCCGTGAAGTAGCCGACCGAGGTCGGGTCCTCGGTGTAGTGAACGTCGATCGCGATCGCTCCCGTAAAGCCGGTGAGCCAGTCTGCGAGCTCGTCGAAGCTCGTGCCGATGTCGATGCAGCCCGACGAGCCCGCGAACCAGCCACCATGCAAGAAGAACGCATCGCGCTGCGTAGATTTTCCGCACGTGGTCGGGACGATGCGTTGCGGATTGAGAGCCACCCGGCCGGCGCCCCAGTCGCCGCCGGTGATGTCGCCGCTGCCCGCCTTGTAGTGGTGCTCGTGGCCGTGAGTCTCGATGTGCCACAGCTCTTCACCGAACGTGAACCGCTGCATCGTGCCCGGCGAGAACGTGTAGCGGCCCTCGGGGATCGGGCCGTAGTCCTTGATCCCGGCATAGCGCGGATTGTTCAGGTACGAGTCGGTGCGCTGATCGCCGCCGCACGACTTTAGATCCTCGGGCCGCACGAGCAACGGCCGGCCCGAGTTCGCCGTGAACCGAAACTTCTCCTCGCCGTCTGCGAGGACGATCAAGTTCTTGCCGTCGAACGTCATCGATACGCGGCGATGGTTCACCGCGCGGTCGGGCCCGTCGGACTTTTGTTTCGGCTCCCGCTGGACCGCCCGCTCGCCGCTCTTCGTTTGCTGGACGACGTGCGCGAGCTCGTGTGCGAGCAGCCGCTGGCCATCGGCATCGCGAGTCACCTCGCCGGCACCGAGCGTGATGTCCTTGCCTTCGGTGAACGCGCGCGCATCTTTGGCACGCGCGGCATCGTGCGCCGCCGGACCGTCGTGAACGCGCACGCCGGAAAGATCGACGCCGTAGCGTTCGCCGAACGCTGCGCGCAGATCGCCCGGCGAGTCGCGCAGGACATCCTCGGCCATGTGATCGGCCTCGGTCTCGGGGCTCGCGCCCTTGAGGCTGCGCTGGACATCGAGGTTACCGACGCCGGCAAACGACTCGCGCCCCGCGCGCTGCGGATCGTTCGGCGTCGCGGCTTGGTCGCGCCGCCGTCGCGTCACCGGATCTTTGGTTGCTCGATCGAAGCCCATGCACCCGCCCTTCGCACTCGATTGTAGCTGATGGTAGATTCCTCGCGAATGGGCGTGTGGTACCGGCTGGTGCTGGGTGTATTGGCGACGTGGCGAATCACCCACCTGCTCCACGCCGAAGACGGCCCGTGGAAGTTGCTGCTGCGGTTTCGCACCGCGGTACGCGCGAGTCTCGGCACGCTGTTCGATTGCTTCTACTGCCTGAGCTTGTGGATCGCCGCGCCGGTCGCATATCTTCTTGGCGAGAGTTGGGAGGAGCGGTTGTGGTTACTCCCGGCACTTTCGGCCGCGGCGATCTTGCTCGAGCGGACGACGACGCCCCCGATGCCCGAGTTCATCGAAGATCCGGAGGACCCCGATGGGATGTTGTGGAAAGAGAAGCACGATGCCAGCGAGACCAGCGACCGCGACGACGACGGCACGAGCTAGCGCGTCGGCATCGCCGCACCCGTCGTTCCAGTACATCGGCGGTAGCGGACTGACCGTGCAAGGTCCCGCGAGCAAGCGGCTCTATCGATTCGCTACGGCCGGCGCGATCGTCTCTGTCGACGCGCGAGATGCCGCTTCGTTGTCACGCATGCCGCAATTGCGGCGCGTGTAGCGATGTACTAGTACGCGCCCGATCAATGAAGAACGCCTTCATCAGCTCGCCTTCAAGCAGTGGGGCACCACGTTTCAAGGCGCAGCCTGCGTTGTCGCCCTCGTCGACCGCTAGGGTCGAGTGATGGAGATACGCCGCGCAGAATGGACCGTGCTTGCCGGCGCCGCGCTCGTGATCGCGGGCTGTAGCAAGACCGTCGATCATTCGTGCGCCGATCGCGCAGCGGAGCTCGCGACCTGGGCGGACGAGGTGGCGCGCGAAGGTCATCCGTTCTCGATCGCGGCCCTGGTCGACGCGTCGTCGGCGAGCCCGCGCCCCGACCGCATCGGATCGATGGCGGTGATGGTACGCGTATGGCCCCGGCTGGGGCGCGCTGGGCACCATCTCCGCCACCCTCGCCAGCCCCGATGATCCGAACGCTGCGACGATTACCGGCGCGACATGGAAGGACGCGGCCCCCGCACTCGTCGCCGCGGCCGCGAAG
>JBBRTL010000217.1:0-3214 GCA_038244445.1 Vulcanimicrobiales bacterium | reverse complement strand
GATGCGCGCGAAGAACGCGCGCGGCCCTTCGGCGCCGATGACGTCGAACCGTAGCTCGCTCATGTCGCCCTTACTTTGGCCAGCAGCGCCATCGCCTCGTCGATCAGGACGTCGACCGGGCGGGTCGCATCCAGCACGCGCATCCGGGACTCGCGCATCGCAAGCTCGAGAAACCCTTGGCGCGCGCGAGTGAAGAACGCGACCGTCTCGTTGTCGAGCCGGTCGTTCGCGCCCGGGCGGCTCTCGACGCGTTCGCGCGAGACCTCCGGCGAAACGTCGAGGATCAAGGTGAGGTCGGGGTCCAGGCCGCCGGTCGCGGCCGCGCACATGCCGCGTAGCATCGCCAGGTCCAGCCCGCGGCCGTAGCCTTGATAGGCAAGGCTAGAGTCGTAGTAGCGGTCGCAGAGGACGATCCGTCCCGCCGCCAGCGCGGGGCGGATGACGTCGCTGACCAGGGCGGCGCGCGACGCGTTCATCAGGAGTGCCTCGGTGAGCGGCTCGACGTGAAGCCCCGGGCGCAGGACCACCTCGCGGATGGCGTCGCCGACCGGCGTCCCGCCCGGTTCGCGCGTGGAAAGCACGTCCAGCCCCTGCTCGCGCATGCGTCCCAGCATGCCCGCAAGCAGGGTGCTCTTGCCGCTTCCTTCAATCCCTTCGAGGGTAACAAACATGCTTCGACGCTTCGACATATAGGACGACATGGCTTTCGAGAACTCGGTACTCGGAGATGTCCTCGAGTGGTTTCTCACCCGCATCGGGGATCGACGGCAGTACAAGCGGCGCGCGGGCGCCTTTCACGTGTGGTGGCAACCCGACCCCAACGATGCGAAGAAGAACATCGCCGGTCGCGGGATCGAGGTCTCACCGAACGGGCTCGTCTTCCTCATCCCGGTGACCATCAACGTCCCCGAGTACAACCTGATCGCCGGCATACGCGACCGCAAGATCGCCCTTCGTGTCAAAGCCGTGCGCAACGATACGGTCGAGCATCAGGGCAAGCGCTGGAACCGGTACATGGTCTCGTTCCAGGGCGTCTCGGCCGACGACTGGGATGCGATCGTCCGCTACGTCAACGACACGCCCGAGCCGCCCGATCGACGCAAGATGCAGAACGCCGAGATGGCGGATCAGACCGACGACGCCTACCGACTGTTACCGATGGCGATCCAGAACAAGATCATCAACATGCTGGTGCGTTCGGGGAAACTCGAAGAACCGAAGCCGGGGCAGACTCCGCTACTGAAGCTCTTCTATGGCGGGCTGGTGAAGCAGGCCGGGAAAGCGCCGGCGCATCGGTTCAACGTGCATAGCCGGATCGTCAAGGACGGCGAAGTGTTCGCGTATGATTCGCGATTTTTGGTGGATGATGCGGGGGGTGTGACTACGATGTAGGCTTGCCGGTCGGGAGAGGGCTTGGCTTGGGCTTGCATCCTTGGGCGGACGTTCGTCGCGACCCATCCGGGGTCGCTCCTACTCGTCAGTTTTTTCGCAACGTTCAAAGGAAGTTGCCATCCATGGCAATTGCGAAAAAATCAGACCGCCGCCGAAGGACGCAAGCCCGAGGCCACGCCCTCTCCAAACCTAGATGGGGAGTGCAAGTATGACGTTCTTCTTGGACGTTCTGCTTGTTAGTCGCTGGCTTTGAAGATCATTACTCGGCGGTTGGGTTCTAGGCCGGTGGAGCGGGATTGGACGCGGTATTTTTCGGCGAGTTGGTGCTGGAGTCGGCGCAGGTAGGAGCTTTGCGAGGAGAGTTCGATGTTCTGGCCGGTGAGCATCACTTGATAGATCGCTTCTTCCGCCTCGCGTAGCGCGAGTTCTTCGCCGTCGATCGAGCCGAGGTTGAAGACGTCGCGTAGGGCGAGTTGGATCTGGGTGGTGGTGTTGGTCTTGATCGAATAGATCGGGACGTTGTCCGATGCGATCTGTTTGAGCTTCGGTTGTTGTTTGCGCTCGAGGGTTTTTAGCGTCAGGACGACGTCTGCGTCGTCCCAGGTCCGCGAGATGGATGCGTTCAGGCGCAGGTTGTGGATCGCGCGCTCGATCTTGTTGCGCGAGACGCCGTAGGGGAAGATCGAGAGCGGATGGTCGTGTTCGTCGGCCTCGTGCGGTTCGGCGTAGTCGCCGACCAGCGGCGGCATCGATTCGGGGTCGGCCTCTTGGACGATGTCGACGTCGCCGCTTGCGGTGCGTTGGCGCACCTCGGGCTGCGGTTGATAGCCGCGTAGAAGGGCGTCGACGACCTCACCGACATTTTTGTGGATCGCGAGGCGGCCGCGATCGACGATCTCGACGACCACGTCGAAGGTCGGCGGCGCTTTCCGCTCGAGGACGGTCTTGCGGGTGCCGCGCCGGCGGGCTTCTTCGTCGGAGAGGGTGACCGCTTGGATTCCGCCGACCAGATCGGAGAGGGTCGGGTTCATCAGGAGATTCTCGAGAGTCTGGCCGTGGGCGGTGCCGATCAGGGTGACGCCTCGTTCGGCGATGGTGCGCGCCGCGGCGGCTTCCATCTCGGTGCCGATCTCGTCGATCACGATGACTTCGGGCATGTGGTTCTCGACCGCCTCGATCATGGTGCCGTGCTGGGCGGCCGGATCGGGGACTTGCATGCGCCGGGACATGCCGATGCCCGGATGCGGAATGTCGCTATCGCCGGCGATCTCGTTCGAGGTGTCGACGATCACGACGCGCTTGCGCGTTTCGGAGAGAATACGCGCACATTCGCGCAGCATGGTCGTCTTGCCGACGCCCGGTCTCCCGAGCAGACAGATCGACTGACCGCTACGGAGCACGTCGACGATGATGTCGATGGTGCCGTAGACGGCGCGTCCGACGCGGCACGTCAGCCCGATGATCTTGCCGGTGCGATTACGGATCGCACTGACCCGATGCAGCGTCTGCTCGATACCGGCACGGTTATCCGGGCCGAACGTCGAGATGCGCGACGAGACGTGGGAGATGTCCTCATGCGATACCGGCACGTCCGAGAGGTAGACGAAGTCGTTCTCGAACCGCGCCTCGGGCGGCCGCCCCAAATCCAAAACGACCTCGATGATCGATTCGAAGTTGGGCAGACGTACGAGTGCTTGTCGGATCGGCAGAGGGAAGATGTCGAGGAGTTGGGAGAGTTCCCAGCTCGGTTGGATGGACTCGACTTTAACCGCCAAGACTGACCCTCTTTCCCTTAGAGCCGTTTGGTCGGACTTATCCACAG
>JBBRTL010000216.1:0-3240 GCA_038244445.1 Vulcanimicrobiales bacterium | reverse complement strand
GGCTTTACCGACGAGCTTCCGCGCGTTCGGCTATCTCCCGATCGGACACGTCCCGGCGCTCTATCACGGTACCAAATACGTCGACGATCGCTTTATTCTCGTTCCTGCGATTTCGTTGTTGGGCTGGCTTGCAGTGGTAAGCAGCGCGGCCCTCGGATTCGTCGCGATCTGGCTCGGTGAGCGCGGGTCGTCCGCGCGTTCCTTTTTACAGGCAGTACTCTTCGGTGTCGGCTTCTGGGTCGTATCCGCGCTCTCGCTCGGCCCGACCGACATATGGAAGCAGGGTCTGCCGATCGGCCAGGCATTCGACAACGTGTACTTCGAGTATCTCGGCTTTGCGGTGCTCGCTACGGCGGCGGTCTTCGCGATCCGTCGGACCTCCGGTCTTGCCGGGCGGCTTGTTCCGGCGTTCGTTACGCTCATCGTCTTCATCGCGTGCTACGGCAACGCGCGCACGGATGCGCTCGTGTTAGAACGATCCGTCCGTCTCGACGCACCGCGGAGCGCGATCCAGCGGGCGGGTGCTGAGGGATTCTTTCGCGTGATTCCGGACGGCTCGGTCATCGCCATCTCGCCGGCCCTGCCGTTCGCCGACGGCATCGACGGCCAGACAGCCGACGCAAAGTACGCGCTCTATCACTACTCGGGGCGTCGGTTCGGGGTCGTCTCGATCGCCGATCTGCACGATGTGGACCGCGGGAGATCGGTCTGGATCCTGCGGACCTCGCAACCGAGCGGTGTGCTCGTCTCGCTCTCGCGCTGGGCGGGCGGAAGTGCGGGCGTGCTCCTCACCGATCGCGCCTATGGCTTCACGGTCTCGAAGGACGCCGCCGCCGAGGCCGTAGGCGTGAAACGCGGGATCATCTCGACGATAACGGCCCTTCCCACCGGCGTACTGATCGATGCGCGACGCACCTGCGGTCCGGTCCCGCTGGATTCGGCGTTCGTGCAGTCGCGACCATCGCTCGTGTATGGCGACGGCTTCTTCGCACAGGGTCCGCACGGGTACGAGCTGCCCCCTCCGAAGCTCACTCCGCTGGGTGACATCGCGATCTATCCCAAGATGTTCATGACGACGCGGGCAACGCTCTCGATCTATCCTCCGGCGTGCACGACCGGGCCGAGCCCGGTCACGTTCAACGCGATCGTGGTCGCCGGTGCGCCGTCGACGCTGACGATCTACTCGCCGAATCACATCGATCACGTGGCAGCATCGACCGCCGTTACCCCATTGTCGCTACGGTTTGTGGTCTGGAAGTCTCCGATCCGTCTCGTCTTCCGGACCGACGCGCCGCCCGCCGATCTCGATCCGATCGTATTTCGCTACGAGCGCGACGTTCCGCGCGACCTGCGCCTGGTGATCGAACCCTCCGACGTTCGGCAGGACCCATGAACGATCCGCAGATACGCGACGAGCGACGCCGTTCGCCGCTCCCCTATTTCGTCTACACCGGTTGGATCGTCGGGGTGCTGCTCGCCGTTACGCTGATCGTTCGGATCCAACTCGGAGACCTCGGGTGGTCGTTTACCAAGCAGCTCTTGGCCGTCGGGGTGACGACCCTCGTCTTCGTCGCGATAGCGCTATGGCGAGCAAATTCCGTCGTCCTCCGCGATCTGTGGAATCGTCGCGCAAAGTCGGCCGGTAACGCGCAAGGGAAGAAGCGGTTGGCATGGCCGAGCTTGCGCTTCGGTGTGTTGGGAACGATCGCCGACGAGAAACGCGTCTTTGGCGGGGAGTGGAGCCCCGCCCGTACCGCCGACCGCGTCTCCGCGTCTTTGGCGCGCATCTTCGATTTTCGCCTCGAATTCTTCACGCGTTTCGGCGAGGGTGAGGACGCGAAGACGTTTCGCGTCCGGAGCGCTTCTCTGCGAGCGATTCCTCGAACCATAGTCGCGATCGGTCAGGCACCGTGGCTGCGTGCGTGCCTCTCGCCGGCTGCCGTCATCGTCTACGTAGCCGCTGCCCTTGGGCTGTTGCTCCTCGGACACCGCGTTTTCGTGGTGATTTTTGCGCTCGTCCAGGTCTATGCGCTTCAGGTGCTTCTGCCCAGCCCGACAAGGCCAATGCGGCTCTGGCTCGCCCTTCTGACCTTCGTAACCTGGGCGCTTGCGAGCGGCATGACCTACACGCATCTCGGCGATTGGTTGCTCAACGGGGACTCGTCGACCGGACTTGCCATGGTGGCGTTCGTTCTGGCCTTCGGATTGGTAACGGTCGAACTCAGCCGCGGAGCGAGCGCGAAATCGGATGCCGGCCTGACCCGGATCGCCTTCGGCATTGGTTTGGCTCTCTTCGCGGCATACGCGCTACGCACCGATAACTTGCTGAGCGATTGGGTGCCGATTCATCGCAGCGATTTCGCGGATGTTGCGCAGTACGTCAAGGACGGTCATTGGTTGCTCTGGGACGTTCCGTCGCTCTATGGATTCCTCTCGATCCTGACGCTCGCCGTCATCCCCGCACGGAATGGTTGGCAGGCGCTCTACGAACTCACGGCGTTCTTTCTGGTTGCACAAGCATGCATCACGTTCGCCATCCTGCGCTGGGGACGGTCGGGTTGGATCAATGCCGTCTTTTCGATCCTTTTTCCGCTGGCGACACTGTTCGGCGACAGCATCGCGCGGTACGCGTGGAGTGCGCGGCTCTACCCGCAGGGAGGCATGCGATTCATCTGGATCGTGAGCCTGCTCTTCATCGCATTTCTTCTCTACGTCTGGCGGGATCACGAGCGCCGCGTGGTCTGGCTGCATTGGTGCGGATTTGCCGTCTGGACGATCGCCTTGTTCTGGTCGTTCGAAAATACGATCTGGGCGACGATGGTCTGGGTGCCGTTCGTACTCCTCGACGCGCTAATAACGTCGCCAGTGCCGGTCGCCTTCGTTCCAATCGTACGGCGACTGCTGCAGCGTGGGTGGCCGCTCCTGGCCCTGCCGGCACTTGGGGTTGGCATCTTGGAGATGGTTTATCATCTCAATTTCGGCTCGGCTCCGGATTGGCGAGCATTTGTAGAGTTTGTCGGATTATTTGCGTCGGGAGGTGTCCGTAAGGTCTTCTTCGTCCAGTACCTTGGCGCCGGATGGATCATGCTTTTGGTTCTTGGTGCGATCGGGACAGTGGCGCTCGCCGCGATCTTCGAGCGTCGTTGGAGGTTGCTCCCGCTCCTCGCTGCGACATGGTTGGCCGTGTGGATCACCTCGAGCTATTTCGCAGTCGAACCGTTAGATATGTATGTGACATTG
>JBBRTL010000215.1:0-3249 GCA_038244445.1 Vulcanimicrobiales bacterium | reverse complement strand
TTGTCGCCCATCATGAAGTAACAATGCGGCGGGATGCGATCGGGCGCCGTCCACATCGCCTTCGGCGGGATGTTCGCCTCATGGGGATCGAGCGCGACCATCTGACCGGGATGGTTCTGATCCGTGTAGACGCCGTAGTTTCTGATCTCGAGATTATAGTCGGGCTTCGCGTTGATGTACGGCTCGGCCAAGGCCTTGCCGTTGATATAGACCGTGCCGTCCTGGATCTTAAGCATATCTCCCGGCGTCCCGATCGTGCGCTTGATGAAGTCGTCGTTGGTATCTTCCTGGATCGGCGGCGGGAAGACCACGACGTCGCCGCGATGCGGTTCGTGGAAACGATACTCGAACTTGTTGACCAGCAACACGTCGTGCACGAGCAAGGTCGGCACCATCGACTCGGATGGGATGTAGTACGTGCGCACGACGAACGTGATCAGCACCCATGCGGCCAGGCCCGCGACGATGAACGGATCCAGATACTCGCGCGAGATATGCGCGCGACGGCTCGGGTCTTCGCCGGCGCGGATCGGGACGAACGTCAGAGCTAGGCGAATGACCAGGATGATCGCGACCAGCGCGAGGAGCTGCCAGGGTTGCATCGGCGTCGAGTACTCTCTTCGGTCGTTAGTGAAGCACGCGCAAACGATTGAGCGGCCAGAATATGAGGAACGCGCGTCCGGAGAAGCCGGATTGAACGTGTTTGGCGGCGAGCGGCCCGGCCGCGAACGGCCCTTGGGCCTGCGCGAAGCCCCACACGTGGGAGTCGTCGGAGTTGTTCCGGTTGTCGCCCATCATGAAATAGTAGCCCTTCGGAATGCGATCCGGCGCCTGCCACTGCGACTTGGGCGGGATGTTCGCGGCGCGTGGATCGAGCGGCCGTTCGGTGCCGTCGCCGTTGTCCACCCAGACGCCGTAGTTCTTGATATCGAGGTCGTACGTAGGCTGCATGTTCTCGTAGGGCTCGTCGAGCGCTTTCCCATTGCGGTAGACGATACCGTCTCTTACCCGTAAAGTGTCGCCCGGCACGCCGATGGTGCGTTTGATGAAGGCCTCGCCGCCCGCGTCGATCGGCGGTGTGAAGACCGCGATATCCCCGGAGTTGGGGCCGTGGAGACGGTAGTCGAGTTCGTTGACGAGGAGCACGTCGTGGACTTTCAACGTCGGGACCATCGATTCCGACGGAATGTAGAACGTGCGGATCACGAAGGTGATCAAGAAGAGCGCCGCTAGACCCGCGACGATGAAGGCGTCGAGATATTCCCGTACGACGGCAACGGCCGACGATTTCGCTTCGTCGGCCGCCAGAGGTTTGATGCTGAGGGCGAAACGGGCGACGGCGAAGACGCCGATCAACCCGAGAAGCTGGAGAGGGGTCAGCGCGTCTTCTTTTCTTTGATGCGCGCGGCCTTACCGATCTTGTCTGCGAGATAGTAGAGGCGGCTGCGGCGGACGATACCGCGCTTGCTCACTTCGATCTTCTCGACGCGGGGGCTGTGCACCAGGAACGTCTTCTCGACGCCGACGCCGTGGGCTACGCGACGAACCGTGACCGATTCGCCGGCGCCGCCGCCGGTGTGGACGATGACCACGCCTTCGAACATCTGGACGCGTTCTTTGCCGCCTTCGACGACCTTGGAATAGACCTTGACGGTATCGCCGGAGCGGAACTCCGGGACGCCGGTCTTGAGCTGCTCGTTATTGAGGACATCGATGACGTTCATGGATAGCGTTCTCTTTTTGAAAGGTCCGCGGCGCAAAGGAAAATCGGCCGGGCGGGTCCGGCACAACCAGGCGATAATACCACGGGCCGGCATGGTCCCGCAACGGACTTAGGTCGATTCTTCGCCCGTCAGGTCGGGCCGGCGGGAGGCCGTCCGGCTCCGGGACTGTTCTCGGCGCCAAGCCGCGATCTTGGCGTGATCGCCCGAGAGGAGCACCTCGGGGACCGAGATCCCCCGGAAGACCGCCGGTCGGGTGTAGGCCGGGTAGTCCAGTGCCCCGTCGCTGAACGACTCGGCCGCGACCGATTCGGCCTTGACGACCCCCTCGATCAGCCGGACCGACGCATCCATGATGGCAAGCGCGGGGATCTCGCCGCCGGTCAGGACGAAGTCGCCGAGCGAGATCTCCTGGATCGGATAGAGCGCGCCCAGGCGCTCGTCGATGCCCTCGTAGTGGCCGCAGATCAGGATCAGCCGGTCGAGGGCGGCGTACGCGCACGCATCGGCCTGGCGGAACGGGCGTCCGGCCGGGCTCGGGACGACGATCTGACGGCGCTCGCCCGGGGGCGCCTCGGCCAGGATGCCGTCGATGATCTTAGCGAGTGGCTCGATCCGGAGCACCAGACCGGGGCCGCCGCCGAAGGGCGGCTCGTCCGCCCGGGCGCGACCTTCGACCGCGTTTAGCACGTGATGGTAACGCACGTCCGCGAGGCCGGCCTCGACCGCGCGGCCGACGATCGAGAGACCGACGAACGGCGCGAAGACCTCCGGGAAGAGCGTGAGCACATCAATCGTGAACATAGCGGGCGACGATGTTCACCTTTCTACGACGATTTGCCCGCGACCGGAGCCCCCGAGGACTCGCGCTCGCCGCCTTGGAGAGCGGTGCGTTCGGCGAGGCCGAGGCGCGACTCGACGCGCTGCTTGCCGATGCACGGATGCCCGGCGACCGCGCGTTCTACCAGAACAAGCGCGGGATCGCACGCATCGGCCTCGGCCGGCGCGACCAGGCGCTCGACGATTTTCACGGGGCACTCGCGTCGGTCGAGGGCTATCCGCCGGCGCTTACCAACGTCGGCAACCTGCTCTTCGAGGATGGCGCGATCGACGATGCGATCGCCCACTACGAAGCGGCGATCCTCCGCGACGACGGGTATGCGGTCGCGCATCGGAACCTCGGCATCGCGCTCAAGCGTTCGGGACGCATCGACGAGGGCGTGCGATCGCTCCGGCGGGCCGGTCGGCTGGAGGGCGGTATCTTCGGAACGCCAAGAAAGAAGCGGTGAGCGAGCAGGAGCAGGTTCCGCTGTCCGAAGAGTTGCTGGCGCTGATGCGTCGTGCGGCCGCGGCGGCATTGCGTCTGCGCGAGCCGTTCATCAGCGCGCGCGCGCTGCTGTTGGCGCTGCTCGACGATCCGCATGTCGGTCCGATGCTCGCCGGGGTCGTCCGCCGCGACAAGCTCGAAGAGTTGCCGGTTTCCGAAGACAACCGTAAGGGAGTCGCTCGCCTGCAAGAGGGCGGCCTC
>JBBRTL010000214.1:0-3434 GCA_038244445.1 Vulcanimicrobiales bacterium | reverse complement strand
GGATCGGCGCTCCGCTCGCTCGCCCGCCGTTACACGCGCGCGCTCTACAACTTCATGGGCCAATCCGTCGCCTGCAATCGCCTCCACGAACTCGAGGAGCGCTGCGCCCGCTGGCTCGCACTCACCCACGACCGGGTCGACTCCGACGAATTCTCGCTCACCCAAGAGTTTCTCGCGATCATGCTCGGCGTCCACCGCCCAAGCGTCAGCATCGCTGCAGGAGCGCTCCAAAACGCAGGCTTTATCCGCTACAGCCGGGGCCGGGTCGTCGTCACCGATCGCGCCGGTCTCGAGGACGTCGCCTGCGAGTGCTATCGGTTCGGCGCCAACGAGTTCGAGCGAGCGCTCTCGCCCGAATAGACGTTCCTAGCCGGGCATCCCGAAGGCGACGATCTCGCCCTTCTCGCGATGGTTCGTCCAGAAGCGCGTACCGTCGTAGGCAAGTGCGCGCGCTGCGAACGGAACCCGTGCGAGATCCTTGCAGATCGGCTTCTCGCCGTGCGCGTCGACCCGCGTCAGCCAGTAGTCGTCCGAGTCTTCGTCGTCGGTCGTGAGCAGATAGAACTTGCCGCCGACGACCACCTGACCGCAGATGCCGTGCGGAACGTCGATCGTGCGCGTGACCGCGCCCGCGTCGTCGACGCGCAGAACGCGCTTGTTATACCACTGACTGATGTAGAGCGATTCGCCGTCGAAGGCCAACTGCGAGCCCGTGTCTTCGGGGCAGCGAAACGTGCCGGCATCTTTGAAGCCGTGTCCCGGGACGAAGCGCTTCACGTAGCGATCGTCGTCCGGTGCGGTGCCGATCAAGACGCGCAACTCGTCTCCCACCACGGTCATGCCCCACGGTTTACCGGGGGCCGGCACTTCGTCGGAGACCGTCCAATGCGCGGTATCGATCGCATACAGGCGCTCGGTCTCGATCGAGCCCATCCAGAGCGATGTTCCGTCGAAAGCCAGTGACTGGGGGCGCGGCGCCGGCGAGGGCAACCGGAGCAGTTCTTGCACGTCGTTCATGCCCGAGGGGTTGGCGTTGGCAGAGGCAACCCCTCTCCGCGTAGAACCTGGCAGCATGCTACTGCTCGGTATCGAAACGTCGTGTGACGACACGGCCACGGCCGTCGTGCGAGACGGGCGCGACGTGCTCGCATCCGTCTCGACCAATCAAGATGCGTTCCATGCCAAATACGGCGGGATCGTTCCCGAGATCGCGAGCCGCCAACACGTCGCGCTGCTCTCGGCCGCTGTCGAAGACGCGCTCGACCGCGCGGGCACCTCGCTCGATGCGATCGACGGCATCGCCGTCACCCGCGGACCCGGACTGATCGGCAGCCTGGTCGTCGGCGTGGCCTCGGCAAAGGCGCTCGCATTCGCCACCGGCAAGCCGCTCTACGGCGTGAACCACTTGCACGGTCACATCTTCGCCGCGTTCCTCGATCGGCCCGAACCGCCGCGCTATCCGTTTCTCACCTTGCTCGTCTCGGGCGGTCACTCACAACTCGTCGTGGTCGAGTCACCGATCCGGATGCACGTCATCGGCCGCACCCGCGACGATGCGGCCGGCGAAGCCTACGACAAGACCGCCCGCCTGCTCGGCCTCGGCTTCCCGGGTGGACCCCAGATGGACGCGCTCGCGCGAGAAGGCGATCCGAAAGCGTTTGCGTTCCCGCGCCATCGACCCGACGGCGACGCGCTCGACATGTCGTTCTCCGGGCTCAAGACCTCGGTCCGCTACTTCCTCGAAACCGACGCCGGTCGCGCCGCCAAGCCCGCCGACGTTGCCGCGTCGTTCCAAGCCGCCGTCATCGACGTCCTCATCGCGCGCGTCGATGCGGCCTTCGCTCGCGCGCCGTACACCGGCGTAGTGCTCTCGGGCGGCGTCGCCGCCAACTCCGGGTTACAGTCCGCGCTGAAGGCCTGGGCGAGCAAGCACGGCGTCGACGCGTTCGTGCCGCCGCCGAAGTACTGCACCGACAACGCCGCCATGATCGCCGCCGCCGCCTATTATCAAGGCGAAACGCTTCGAGTGGACCCGATGACGCTCTCGGCCGACCCGAACCTGCCGTTCGTGCTCGAACCGGAGGCCGCGTGATGCGCCGCCTCGTCGCGCTCGCGATCGCGCTTTCGTTCCTGGCCGGTTGCACGGATTCCGGCGCGCACCGATCCGCACCGCCGGACACGTTGCGCATCGCCCAACAGCGCGAACCGCGCTCGCTCAATCCCGCGCTCGAGAACGGCACGAGCGCGATGGAGTGGGGCGAACTGATCTTCCAATATCTCGTCAAATACGACGACACGGGCAAACTGATCGGGGATGCCGCGATCGCCGTCCCGACGCTCGCGAACGGCGGGATCTCGAAGGACGGCCGGACGGTCACCTATCATCTCAAACCGGGACTGCGCTTCTCCGACGGCGTGCCGCTGACCGCAAGCGATTGCGTCTTCTCGGTCGACGCGATCCTCAACCCGAAGAACGACGTGCAGAGCCGCTACGGCTACGACCGGATCGCCCGCGCCGAAGCGCCCACCCCGGCCACCTGCGTACTCCATCTCAAGCAGCCGTTTTCGCCGCTGCTCACGCTCGTGATGGCCCCGCAAGGTTTCCCGATCCTACCGAAGCATCTGCTCGCGTCGCTACCGGACTTCAACAGCATCCCGTTCGACCAGCAGCCGGTCGGTTCGGGTCCGTATCGGGTGCTCGCATGGCATCGCGGCGACGGCGTCGAGCTTGCGGCTAATCCGCTCTACTATCGCGGCGCGCCCAAGATCGCCCGCCTCACCATCTCGTTCGCGGCCGACTCCAACACCGCCATGAACCGCCTGCGCACGGGCGAGGTCGACGGCTTCTTCGACGATCAGAGCCGAACCGACTACGCCTATCTCAAAGCGATTCCCGGGATCGTCGCGAGCGCGACTCCGGTCAACGGGATCGGCTCGATCATCTTCAACACCGCCGACCCGGTCACGTCCGACCCGCGCGTCCGGCGCGCCCTCGCGCTTGCCATCGACGTCAAGTCGATGATCGAGAAGACGTATCGCGGCGCGGTCGCGAGCGCCGGAGCCGGTCGCGGTCTGTTCATCTGGGCGTACGACCCGAAAGCCTATCCCGACGCCGCGTACGACCCTGCCGCAGCCCGGCACTTGCTCGACGCCGCCGGCTGGAGAACCGGCTCCGACGGCCTGCGCGTCAAAGGCGGCAAACCGCTCGACATCCTCTTCATCATCCAAGCCGCGACCCCAGGCGATGCCGCCATCGGCAGCGAGGTCCAGCAATACCTCCACGCGGTCGGCGCGCGCGTAACGCTCAAGGCGTTTGAGATCACCCAATTCGTCGCGCCCGTCGCCGAAGGCGGACCGGTCTACGGTGGCAAGTTCCAGATGGCCCTCTACCCGTTCACCAACGGCGACGATCCGGACACGACCGATCAGTTCGC
>JBBRTL010000213.1:0-3434 GCA_038244445.1 Vulcanimicrobiales bacterium | reverse complement strand
GTAGCAGTCCTTGACCGAGTCGACGATGATCCGGATCGCGGTCAGATCGTAGATCGTCGAGAAATCGCGGCCCTTTTTCAGTTTCGTGTAGATCGAATAGAAATGCTTGGGGCGGCCTTGGATCTCGGCGTCGACTTTGAGACCGGCGAACTCTTCGCGTAGCGAACCGATCACGGTCTCGACGTCGGCTTCGCGATCGTCGCGGGTCTTATTCACGCGCTCGACGATCTACGATCTGACCGCGATCCGGATCATCGTCGACTCGGTCAAGGACTGCTACGCCGCCCTCGGCGCGGTCCACGCGCTCTGGACACCGCTGCCCGGGCGCTTCAAAGACTACATCGCGATGCCCAAGCCGAATATGTACCAGTCGTTGCACACGACCGTCGTCGGCCCGCACGGCGATCCGCTCGAAGTCCAGATCCGAACCTGGGAGATGCATCGCACGAGCGAATACGGGATCGCGGCGCATTGGCGTTACAAAGAAGGCGGCAAGGCCGACCAGTTCGAGAACAAGCTCTCGTGGTTGCGTGCGTTGCTCGAATGGCAGAAGGACATGCGCGACTCGCGCGTGTTCATGGAGAGTCTCAAGCTCGACCTGTTCGATAGTCAGGTCTTCGTGTTCTCGCCGCGCGGCGACGTCTACAACATGCCGGCCGGCGGGACGCCGCTGGACTTCGCCTTCGCGGTGCATACCGACGTCGGCAATCACTGCGTCGGCGCCAAGGTCAACGGCCGGATCGTGCCGCTCGACTCGACCCTCTCCAACGGCGACATCTGCGAGATCCTGGTCAACAAGTCGAGCGGCCGTCCGTCGCTGGATTGGCTCTCGATCGTCAAGATGTCGAGCGCGAAGCACAAGATCAAGCAGTGGTTCCGCAAGGAGCATCGCGAGGAGAACGTGCTCGCCGGCCAAGAGGCGGTCGAAGGCGAACTCGTGCGCGAGCGCCTGCGCGTCGATCTCGCGCGCGGCGACGTGATCGAGCGGATCGCCAACCGAATGAACTACGCGAGTCCGATCGACCTGTTCGCGGCGATCGGCTTCGGCGATGCGTCGGCGACCGCGGTCGTCAATCGGATCCGCGAAGACGTCGTCAAGAGCGACAACGTGGTCGAGTTCCGCCCGGCCAAACCGTCGGCGAAGAAGCCCGCGCGCAAGTCGTCCGGCATCCGGATCGCTGGCGTCGACGACGTGCTGGTGCGGCTCTCCAAGTGCTGCAGCCCGGTGCCCGGCGATCCGATCATGGGCTACGTGACGATCGGTCGCGGCGTCAGCGTCCATCGCGGCGACTGTCCGAACGTCGCATTCATGAACGCCACCCCCGAACGCATCCTGCACGCGTCGTGGGACAATGCGGTCGACGACACACACGCCGTCGAAGTCGAGATCGAGGCTGGCGACCGACCCGCGCTGTTGCAAGACATCATGGCGGTCGTCTCGGAGCTGAAGACGCAGGTCAGCTCGGTGACCGCGCGCGTCAAGCGCGACGGCTCGGCCGTGACCAGCCTGACCGTGCAAATCCGCGACCTCGACCATCTGCACAAACTGATGACCAAGCTCGAAGCGCTCAAGGAAGTCCGGCGCGTCTACCGCGTGACCAAACGCGAACGCAGCATCGGAAGCGAATAGTCCGCTATGACCTGGCCGATCCAGGACCCGCAGGCTGGATATGTGGCAGGGTGTGACGACGGGGCTGACGCTACGAAAGCAGGCCGGGGTCGCTCGAAAGGGCGGCCCCGTTTTTTTTCTAAGAACGCCTCATGTCGCAACTGATGACCGACGCCATTCTTGCCGTGGTCGCGTTTCTCGCGGGCGCGATCAACAGTATCGCGGGCGGTGGAAGCTTCCTCACGTTCCCGGCGCTGGTGTTGGCCGGCGTGCCGCCGATCGGGGCGAACGCGACCAACAACGCGGCCATGTTCGTCGGTACGTTCGGCAGCATTCGCGGATATCGCGAAGAGCTGAAGGCTTATCGCCATCTGCTCCCGCCCGGCGTGATCGCGAGCCTGCTCGGCGGGACGGTCGGCGCGATCTTGTTGTTGCGCACGCCTGCGAGCGTGTTCGAGCGGATGATCCCGTGGTTGCTGCTCTTCGCGATCGTGGTCTTCACGATCAGTCCCTATCTCACGCGCAAGGTCGAGGCCCACGACGGCGGGCGCCTGCACGCGCCATGGCAGCTGGCCATGCAGTTCGTGGTCGCGATCTACGGCGGCTATTTCGGCGCCGGTATCGGCTACCTGATGCTCGCGATCCTGTCGTTCTCGGGTCTGCCGAACATGAACGTGATGAACGGCATCAAGAACCTGCTGGGCTCGTGCATCAACGGTGTCGCGCTGATCCCGTTCATCATCGCCGGCATCGTGGATTGGAAGTACGCGATCCTGATGTCGGTCTTCGCGATCCTCGGCGGCTACGCCGGCGCCCGTGTCGTCCGCAAGATCCCAAGTCGCCTGACCCGCGGCGCGGTCATCGTACTGGGCTTCGGGATGACGGCGTACTTCTTTCTGAAGCGCTAGCTCGCGGCCGCCGCGGGCGCGAGCCGCAATGCCTTGCCGGGCGAAGCCGCGCATGGACAACCCGACACCGGCCGCTTCGGTCGCCGATCATCCGCTTGCGCGCGACGTCAACGCGGAGAGCGACGCACGTCTCACCCCGCTCCAGCGCCTGTGCAAGGGCGTCAGCGACGCGACCGGCGCGCCGGCCGCCCTGATCGCCGCAGTCGTCATCCAATGCCTCTGGATCGTGGTCGGCTCGCTCACCAAATGGGATCCGTTTCCGTTCGCCTTTTTGCTTACCGTCTCGAACGTGCTCCAACTGATCCTGATCTTCATCCTCGCCGTTGGTCAGCGTCAGTCGGCCTCGCACGCGGAACTACGCGCGGAGAGCGACCACGAAGCGATCTCGCGATTGCTCTATCATCAGGAAGCGCAAGAACAGATCTTGCTCGCGCTCGCCGACAAGATCGAAGTCGATGTCTCGGCAGTGAAGGCGTTGATCGAACGCCTCGCGAGCGAGGATCCCGACGCGGCTTAGTGAGCTGCGGGAATCGGTACGGTCGGCGCGTCCTGACCGGCGGGCGTGAGTTGTTGGTTGAAGCCGCCGAAACGCGGTTCGATGTGGGCCGCCGCCCAGAGGTAGAGCGTCGGCACGACCAGGAGCGAGAGCATCGTCGAGACGATCAGTCCGCCGATGACGACCGTGCCGAGCGGCGCCTGCGTGGACGAGCCGGCCTCGAAGCCGATCGCGATCGGGAGCATGCCGCCCACGGTCGCGAGCGTCGTCATGACGATCGGACGTAACCGGAGCGGCGCGGCCGTCAACACGGCTTCGCGTGCGCTCATGCCTCGATGTCGGAGCTGATTGGTGAACTCGACCACCAGAATCGCATTCTTGACGACGATGCCCACCAGCATCAGCACGCCGATGAAGGCGG
>JBBRTL010000212.1:0-3447 GCA_038244445.1 Vulcanimicrobiales bacterium | reverse complement strand
TACCATCAGATCATCATCCGCGAGATGGTCTGGCACCACATCCCACCGTCGTCGGCGCCGGACGAGCACTTCGACCTGCAATGGCAGCTGCTCTTCAGCTATCTCGCGTTCGGTGTGACGATCGGCTGCACGGCCTTGGTCACCTACGCGTTCGAACGTCCGATCGTGCGAAAGTTCGGGCACTGACCATGCCGTGCGCGCTCACTCCCAGTCCGGTGCCACGCTCCTGGAGGCGATCGTCGCGACCGGCATCGTCGCGCTTGCGATCGGGACGGCCCTCGGCATAGCCGCGCCGGCCGTCCGGCGGCTCGCACCGGACGCGCGCACTGCCGCTCTCGGGCAACTGGTCCGGCGCGAACTCGCGACGGCGCGCGATCTCCTGAAGTACGACGGCTCGACGCTCGCACCGAACGCGATCGCCACCAACGTTCCGATCCCGAATGCGACCCCGCTCGCCGTCGGCCTCCGGCTCGACGTGCGCGCGGTCGCGGGCGCGACGCTTGTCACCGTCACGGCAACGGCCGGGAGCTTGACCGAATCCCAGAGCACTACGATCGCCGCGCGGGCGATGCAACCGGGGAGTACGATCGGGCCCGCCGCACTCGTACCCGCACCGACCGGAGCGCCGTAGTGCTGGCGCGCGCCGTCGTCGTCATCGCGTTCGTCGGCGCGCTCGCAACCGCACTGCTCCACACCTGCGCATTACTGGCGCGAGCCCGCGTCCATCACGTCGCGGCGACTGCGGTCGCAGCATCGTTCGACGCGGCGCTCGCATCCGCGCAAGCCGGGCTCGCCGCGAACATCGCAGCGGGCGGCGACCCGCGCGGGGTCGGGTTCGTGCCGCCGACACCGGCGCCGGCTTGCGCGAGCCCAGGCAGTGAGGGAGCGTGCGCGCTCACGATCTCGGTCGCGTTTGCTGCGACGACCGTCCAGGGGGTTGCAACGTCCGGCGGCGGCGATTGCGTTCCGCAGTGCGCACGCGATCTGCAGGGCAACGACGCGGTCGACGAGGGGCGCTTCGCGCTGCGTATCGAGGCACGCGCCGACGGACCGACCGGAACGGTCTTCGCGTCGCGGGATCGTTACGCGATCTTTCGCACTATGCGGGTCGCGCCGTACGCAAGCCTGATCGGGACGCGCGACGTGGGCGGCGAGAGCATCGCCGTAGATTCGAGCGAAGGTGACGACGCGGGGACGCCGGCGCTCACGACCATCGACGTGCGATACGTCAACGCGGCAACCGGCGCGAAGATGGAGGGAAACGCGTGGCAGACGCGTTCGTGGTCGAGTTCCGATGCGAGCGGCACGGCTTGGGAGCCGTAACCGCTCGCACGCGGGTTACGCTAGGCGAGTTGCGATCCGAAGATCTTCTGCGTAAGATCGGCCACGCCGGGCACGCGGATCTCTTTGCCCATAAATGCCGTGATCACGAGGAGCAGCCAGAGAATCGTTTCCAGCGGCCAAAGGACGAAGAACACCAGTACTCCGAGATGCACCGCCGATAGGACGAAGTTCAGCACGAACATGCAGATCCATAGCGTGATGGCCTGAGCCGCGGCGAACTTCACGAACTTGTTCGTTCCGCCGCCAAAGAGCATGATGAGGCCACCGACGACGAGGAACAGCAAGTACGCGAGGCCGGCCGCTACGTTGGGCTGAAGGCCGAAAGGGGCGTCTGACGTGGGCTGAGTAGCCATCGAATCTCCTTAAAAACCATTGGTTCCGGCGCGTTGGGTCAAGCGCGATCGCCTGCCGCTTGAAAGCCTCCTTCGTCGCTGGGGCAGGCTGCTACTTCCGTCTTAAGGACTATGTCGAACCTGGGTGCACGTCCGGGCGCGACCGGGGTCGACCGCTTCAGCTTGGCGGGGGCGGTCGGCGGCGACGTACGATGCCGACTTTCCGCCCATGAAATGTCCGCCCAGCGCTCGAACACCGCGGATCGTGAAGTCGCGCCCGCTCGTCTACCTAGGGCTCCTTTATGTCGTGTTCTGTTGGGGGCTGAATACGGTCCTGATCAAACATGCGCTGACCGAGATCGATCCGCTCGCGTTCATGTCGCTGCGGTTCTTGATCATGACGCCGCTCGCGCTCTTGCTCCTGAAGATAGCGGGTGAGAAGCTTTATCTCGAAAGGCGCGACCTGCCGCTGTTGATCGGCTGCGCCGCTTGCGGGTATGGGATCTATCAATATCTCTGGGTGCTGGGCCTCGCGAACACGACCCCGTTCGCGTCCGCCCTGCTCGGGTCGTTCGCGCCGATCATCACGCTTGCGATCCTGGCGTTCGCCGGTCACGAGACGGTTCGCTCCGGGCGCTGGATCGGCGCGGGCTTCGCGCTCGCCGGCGTCGCCATCTTCGAGGGCTTCTTCTCGGGCAACGCGACCTTTCACCTCGGCGACGCGCTCACGCTGGCGGCCGCCGCGATCTTCGCCGGTTACAACGTGCTGAGCGCGAAGCTACTGGATCGCTACACGCCGCTGAACCTGCTCGCGATCACCATGGGAATCGGGACCCTGATGATCGTGCCGAGCGGCATCGGCGCGATCGCACATACCGATTTCGCCGCGATCTCGCCGGGCTCGTGGGGCGCGTTCGCATTTGCAGTCCTCTTCCCCATCATGCTGACCTACCCGGTCTGGAGTTGGGGGATCAGCCTGCTCGGTGCGGGGCGCGTCTCGCTCTTCTCGTTCCTAACGCCGGTGATCGCGGGCGCGCTTTCGATCCCGATCCTGCACGCCCGGATCGAAGGCCACCAGATCCTCGGCGCCGGCATCTGCCTCGGCGGGATGCTGGTCTCGAACCTGCTCGGTAAGACGTCGCTGGCCGCGCTCTGGAGTTGGAGAGCCTTCGGCGTGGAAAGGTAGCGCCGATGAAGAAACGCGCCTGGTATTGGCTGCTGCTCGCGCCGTTCGTCGCGACGCTCTGGCCGCCGTTCTACAATCACACCGACCCGACGTTCTATGGAATGCCGTTCTTCTATTGGTACCAGCTGCTCTGGGTGATCCTCACATCACTGCTCCTGGGCTTCGTCCTGCTGGTGACGCGAGATACCACGGATGTCTAGCGGTACGATCATCTTCCTCGGCCTCGTGATCGGGGTGACCGTCCTCGGATTCGTGGCGGCCGGCTGGGGACACGCGAACCTCTCGAGCTTCGAGGAGTGGGCGCTCGGCGGGCGGCGCTTCGGCACCCTCGTCTCGTGGTTCTTGCTCGGCGGCGATCTCTACACGGCCTACACGTTCGTGGCCGTACCGGCGCTGGTCTACGGTGCGGGCGCGCTCGGCTTCTTCGCGGTGCCGTACGCGACCATCGCCTATCCGGTCGTCTTCATCATCCTGGCGCGCTTCTGGACGGTCGCAAAGCGACGCGGCTACATCACGAGCGCCGACTTCGTGCGCGATCGCTACGGCGACCGCACGCTCGAGATCGCGATCGCCGCGACCGGCGTG
>JBBRTL010000211.1:0-3459 GCA_038244445.1 Vulcanimicrobiales bacterium | reverse complement strand
GCCTCGATAACGGCGAGCTTCCGTCGATCGTGCGCTTCGATACGCTCGGATTCAAGACGCCGGACGGCCGGACGACGGTCTGGCTCTCGCGCGAAGCGTACGCGATCTTCAACGAAGGCGCGCGCCGCGTCGAGGACAAGTATCTCCCGAAGCACCTGGCGTTCGGCCTGGCCTCCGAAGCGGTCAAGACCAACGGCGTGCTGAGCACCCTCAACATCGAGCCCGGCACCGTCACCGAAGCGATCTACAAATTGTAGCGGGCGCTAGCCCTTGGCGGCCGGATCGGTCGCGGTGATCTCTTCGAGGTATTCGAAGAGTTCGGGCAGCGTGATCTTCTCGAGCGCGGTCTGTTCGCGGTTTTCGTCTTCGTCGGGGCCTTCGTCGCGGATGTAACAGCGCGACTCTACGCCGCTCTCGCTCTCGCTGATGAACGAGACCGCAAAACCCTTGCCCGGCATCTCGTCGTAAATGCGCATGGTCTGCGGGTTGAGGATCTCGATCGAGTGCGAGCGGTTATTGGCATCGAAGATCAGGATCGTCAGGTAATCGCGGTTGGTGATCTCCACCGACTCGACCACGAAGACGTTCTTGGCCGAGAAAAACTCATGCCCGCGCTTGCTCCGGCTTGAGACTTCGTAGAAGACTCGGTGCCGGACGAAACGGTTCAGAATTTTCCGGAGCGTCGCGAGCGAGGCGAGCGTCTCGGTGCGATTACCCCTCGTGTAGATGATCTTCACGGCGGATAAGCGGACTTGCACGGGGCCGGAAGCCTGCCCTGCCGAAAGTGGCCGCGCGATGTTCTCGGTACCCGATATCGCCGTCATCGGCGTCCTAGCCCTGTTGCTCTTCGGCCCCGACAAGCTGCCCGGCCTCATGCGCCAGGCCGGCAAGTTCATGCGGGACGTCCAGAACACGTCCCATTCGTTCGTTGCCGAGATGGAGCGCGCGGCCGACGTCTCGGCCGAGCCGCGCTCCGAGCCCCGGGTGGTGGAGTCGCTGGTCACCCAGGCCGAAGAGCCGGTCGAGGAACCGCTCGAAGCGCCGGCCGAAGCGATCGCGGACGACCCCGCGCCGGTCGAGCCGACGGGGGGACACGGGTCGACGCCACAATAAGCCGGCCGTGAGGATCATGGCGGGTGGCGCTTGATTCATATGGCGCGTTGAGGCATACTCTACGTATGCCTCGCATATCGATGCTCGTTCCCGATGAAGCCCTTCGGCTGATCGATGCCGTGAGTGGCGACAACCGGACCGCGTTCATGGTGAACGCGGCGCTCGGGGAGGCGCGCAAGCGTCGGCGCGAGTTGCTCGATGCCGAGGTAGCGCTTGCGGTCGCGGAAACGGCGGGCGAAGACCGGCAACTCGACGCGGAGTTCGCCGGCACGTTGATCGATGGACTCGATCCCGACGAAGAATACGAAGATCCGTGCCGCCCGCTCTAGACGGCGCACTCCTTCGCGGGAGCGTGTGGTACGTTCGCCTCGATCCGATCGTCGGCAGCGAACTTGCGAAGACGCGACCTTGCGTCGTCGTCCAGCGCGATGCGGCCAACCATACGTCGCCGACGACGATCGTCTGCCCGATGGTCTCCGCGCACGGCCGCAACCAAAATATCGTGAACGTTGCCGTTCCGACCGGAGAGGGCGGAACGACGGTACCGAGTCTCGTGCGAATCAATCAGATCCGGATCGTCGACCGCGACCGACTGACCGGTTCACCGAAAGGCCGGCTCTCCGCGGTAACAATGGCGAAGGTCGACCAAGGATTGCGCGCGATTCTCGATCTCGGCGAATAACTACGTCCGCTCTGCCTAGATATTGAAGTTGGAGCGGATCTCGTTGATGCGCTGAGCGACCTGGCTCTTGACCTGATTGTGGAGCGCTTCTTTCTGCTCGTCCGGCAGGCGCCGGTAGATCATATAGCCGGCGGCCGAAACGAGTCCGCCGAGGATGCCGACGAGCAGGGCCTTGCCGACGTCGCCGGACGCGTCATCGCCCTCCGGCTGATTCGAACCGCCCTGGCCTTGGAAGTTGCTTCCGCCCCCATTATTACCCGACCAACGTTGCTCGGGCGGGGTCGCCCGGAAACTCTCAGACATGCTTCCTCCTACTGGTTGCTTGACCATGATACCCCGAAAGGGGCTCTCTTGTTACGCTTCGCTCTCGGTCCCGAGGCGAACGTGTTTGGGATACTGCGCGGCGATCTGTGCGATGGCAAGCTCGGCGGTCGCGACGATTGCGACGACGGCCGGGTCGTCGCGGCGGTCTTCGGACCAACGGAGCGCGAGCCGGCCGGAACGCTGCTCGACCTGGAGCGCGACCTTGGCGTGGGTTTCGAGCCCGAGCCGGGCGGCCTGAAGAATGCCCGAGACGGCGGCGCAAACCACGTCCTCGCCGCGCACGGCCGTGTCGGCGTGTCCGTCGGCAAAAACAGAGGACAGCCGGTTACGGCTGTCCCTGTGAAACGTCACCTCAAGCATCGGGCTTGCGGATTAGAGGCTGATCTTGGTGATCTTGACCTGGGCGAAGGGCTGGCGATGGCCGTTCAACTTGCGGATGCGCTTCTTCGACTTGTAGCGGAAGACCAGGATCTTCTTGCCCTTGCCGTGACGCACCACCGAACCGGTCACGCTCGCGCCCTTGAGCGCATCGGAGCCGATCTTGATGTCGTTGCCGTCGCTCGCGAGCACGATCGAGTCAAAGGTGATGTCGCTGCCGACTGCCACGTCGTGGAGGTCGGTGGCGATAACGTCGCCCTCGGCTACGCGGAACTGCTTTCCGCCCGTTTCGATGATCGCGTACATAACCACGAAACACTACCAGAGCACCCCGGGGCTGTCAACGAACTATATGGCTCCTTGACCAATGAAGCAGAAGGGGGGTCCTTTCGCACCTAGGCGATCCGCGGGTGGCCGTGGTGGAGAGTGTTGAGGTGTTCGTGCGGTGTTGCGAGCAGATTGTTCGCGACCAGCGCGGCGAGTACGGCGGCGGCCCCGGCCAGTTCGACCGGTGTGAGATGGATGCCGCGGGCGGCCTGGATCGTGATGGTGACGATCGGGACGAGGTTGGCGAAGAGGGCGGTCGGGCCCGGTCCGATCTTCGTGATCGCGAGGTTGTAGAGCAGTATCGCCCCGACCACCGGGACGATGCCGCCGTAGACCAGCAGCCAGGTATCTGCGTGGAGCTGATATCCGTCCGGGAACGGGACGTGCATCCAGGTCATAGCGATGACGGCTGCGATCGCGGTCACGGTCTCGCCGGTGATCATGGTGAGCGACGTGAACCGTAGCGCCGAGAACGTCGGGTACTTGGCCCGCTCGATCGTATACATCACCCACGCGACCGAGCCGAGCAACAACAGGCCGTCGCCGACGACCGATCCGCCCTTGAGCAGGACGGCTGGATCTCCGTCGGTGATCACGAGGGCGATTCCGAGAAACGCGATGACGACGCAGACGAT
>JBBRTL010000210.1:0-3471 GCA_038244445.1 Vulcanimicrobiales bacterium | reverse complement strand
TGGCCAGCCATACGCGCAAGATGCGTCTCACCGGGAGATGACCGGTAAGCGCGGCCCACGCAAATGCACCTACGGGCAGCACCAGCCATACGAACGCGACCGGGAGGCTCCCGCGCCGAAATCGCCCTAGCCCCTGCTGCCATAGCGGGATCCCGAGTAGCGCGAGCACGATCGCGATCGGGATGCAATAGAGGACGAACACCGCGATTCCATTCGCGAAGGGGTAAGACACGTATGGCAGGATCGCGGCTACGATCGCGTCGTGGGCACTGATGAAGCCAAGCCCACTCGCTATTGCCGGCGTCACGTGGTTGAACGAGAGGCCCCAAAGCACGGTGCCCACAACGACGATCGCACATGCGACGATCTGTAATGAAAAGAACCGGCCCTTCTTCGAGGGGTCGGCCACCCCATCGGCCGCGGTGAGCCAGCGGGTGAACAGGCACAATACCGCAAGAATGGCGGCTTCGATCAGCGTTCCCGTGCCGTTATGTTCGGCGAGTTGAACGCCGGTGGCGACGACGAACAGTGCGACGAACACTACGAATGCCGGGCGTATGCGCATGTGTCACCGCTTTCGCCATAGCGGGGTGCGGAGTCTTCTCGCAGAACCTCTCGGGCATGGCTGAGTTGCGTCATGATGCCGCGCCGGACTCGCGTTCGATCCTTTGCATCAATAGCGGTTCTTCGTCGCTGAAGTTCACGCTCTATCGCATCTCCACCGAAGCGGCCGCGTGTCGCGCGGACGGCGCGGTCGAAGATATCGGGCTGCCGAACGGGCGACTGCGTCTGCGCGTCGGTGCCAAGGACTGCGCCGACGAGGCCGGAGCCTTCCCCGATCATCGCGCCGCCCTTCACGCTGCGCTCGCGAAATTAGAAACGTGCGGCGCGGCGGACTTCGATGCCGTTGGGCATCGCCTCGTCTCCGGCGGCCCTCGTTATCGCGATCCATACCGAGTCGACGCGGAGTTCCGCAAGACGATCAGCGAGTGCATACCGTTTGCGCCGCTTCACTTGCCGGCCGAGATCGCGGCAATCGAACTGATCGCATCGCTCTTTCCGGCCGTGCCGCAAGTGGCGTGCTTCGATACGTACTTCCACCGGACCATGCCGGAGCGAGCGAGCCGGCTGCCCTTACCGCGCGATCTTTGGGATGAAGGCGTCCGGAACTACGGCTTCCACGGCCTCTCCTACGAATACATCGTCGCTGCACTCGACGGCGCTCCCGGACGCACGGTCATCGCGCACCTCGGGAACGGCGCGAGTTTGGCCGCCGTACGCGACGGCGTCTCCGTCGATACGACGATGGGATTGACGCCGCTCGCGGGCCTGATCATGGGGAGCCGCTGCGGCGATCTGGATCCCGGCGTCCTGCTGTATCTCATCAACGAGAAGCACTACGACGCGCCGCAACTCGAACGAACGCTGGATCGGCTCTCCGGATTGGCGGGGATCTCGGGCACGAGTTCAGACATGGAGAGGCTCCTAGCCACGCGCGATCGCGATCCGCACGCGGCCCAAGCCGTCGAGATGTTCTGCTACAGCGCGCGAAAGCACATCGCGGCGATGACCGCTACGTTGGGCGGGATCGACACGTTGGTCTTTACCGGCGGCATCGGCGAGCACGCCCCGGCCGTTCGAAGCGAGATCTGTTCCGGCTTGCGCTTTCTCGGCATCGAGGTGGATCCCGGCGCAAATGCTCGCAACGAGCGCTCGCTACGAAATCCGGCCGGAAGCGTGCGCGTCTTGATGATCCCGACCGATGAAGCGCTGACCATCGCGCGTCACAGCTTCCGGCTTCTCCAGCCGTAGCCGGCGCGGACCCTGCGATCGGCTTTGAGGTGTAGCTCCTGCCGATTGTGGGAACGGTTGGAGTTCAGGCGTCATTCGCGCGACTACCGCAGTCGCGTCGCTCCGCGACGACCGCAGGCGGAGTTCTGAGGTTGACACCATTCCCCCGATAACGGCGATTCTTGACTTCGAGGTTACGCGGCTCGGCGTGATTATGAGCCCGCAGGCGGGCAATCCTCACGAGGCGTGGGGCGTTCTCAATCCTGGCGGCGTTCGTTCCGCCGACGATACGGTCCATCTCTTTCCGCGCCTGATCGCCGAAGGGAACTACTCGCGGATCGGGCACGCAACCGTACGCTTCGAGGGCGCGCGGCCCGTCGGCGTCGAGCGTTTGGGCGTTGCCCTCGAGCCGCACGAATCGTACTAAGTCAGTCCCGGCGGCGGCGGCGTCGAGGACCCGCGCGTCGTGTACGTCGCGGCGCTCAAGCGCTACGTCATGACGTATACCGCGTTCGTCCCGTACGAACCACGCGTGGCGGTCGCGATCTCCGAGGATCTGCACGTCTGGCAGCGCCTTGGCGTGCTCCGGTACGAAGTCGATTCCGACGGGCGCGATCTCAACGCGTGCGCCAACAAGGACGCGACCTTTTTCCCCGAGATCGTCTCGGATCCTCAGGGCGTACCGTCCTTTGCCATCCTGCATCGGCCGACGACGCGCTTGCATTTCCAGCGGCATAAGAGTGGAATCGACGTCACGGCGCCGCCCGACGGCGAGGAAACCCGCCAGAATATCTGGATCTCGTACGTGCCCGTCGACGCCGCGCTCGCCGATATCGCAAAGCTGACGTCGGTACGGCGCCACGAACGCGTGATGAAACCGGTGCAGCCATGGGAGACTTTGAAGGTCGGAACCGGCGCGCCACCGGTGCGCCTGTCGTACGGATGGGCGCTGCCGTATCATGCCGTCTCCGCGCCGGACGGGCACCCGCGGTATTGCATGGGCATGGCCATTCTGGATCTGGAGCGCCCCTCGCGAGTGCTGTATCGAACAGCCAAGCCGATTCTCGAACCCGATGCCGACTACGAACGAAATGGTCTCGTCAGCGATGTCGTCTTCCCGACGGCGACCGATTTGCGCGCGGACGGCGCCTTGGACGTCTACTACGGCGCCGCCGACCACGTCGTCGCCGCAGCACGGATAACGCTCCCGCATCGATTGCCGTGAGCCCCAAGACGGATAGTCCCGACGGCGGCGATCTGAAATCGGTCCCTATGGCCGCGCTGTTCTCGACGTTGGGATCGACCAAGGACGGCTTGACCGAGGGCGAAGCCGCGAAGCGGCTGACGCAGTACGGCCCGAATACGATCGCGGAAAAGACCGCCAATCCGTTCTTGAAGTTCCTCACCTATTTCTGGGGGCCTATTCCTTGGATGATCGAAGCGGCGGTCATCCTCTCGGGAGTCGTTCGGCACTGGCTCGATTTCTTGGTCATTCTTCTGTTGCTCTGTTCCAATGCGGTCGTCGGGTTCTGGGAAGAGCATCAAGCCGGCAACGCGATCGCCGCATTGAAATCCAAGCTGGCGGTGAAAGCCCGAGTGTACCGCGACGGGAAGTGGAGCAATCCGAACGCAGCCGACCTCGTTCCCGGCGACGTCATCCGAATGCGCCTGGGCGACATC
>JBBRTL010000209.1:0-3530 GCA_038244445.1 Vulcanimicrobiales bacterium | reverse complement strand
GTGTTCGCGAGATCGCTCGACGTCTATGCGGATTTTCCCGACGACACGTTCGTCTTTGCCAGCCAGATCAACTACGAATCGATCCACAAACACGACGCCTTTGCCGAAGCCTTCGGCACCTTCGGCCAACTCCGCGAAGAACTGAAGACCGGCAACTACGTCAGAGAGAAGACCGACCTGGCAGCCTGGCTGGGCACGCGTCCGTCGGGTATCCTCCACTAAGATAGATAGCATGACGGTGGAGCAGCTCTCGAGAGAGGAGGGCATGCCCGGCCATTCAAGATGACGGGCATGCTCGCTCTGGTCAACGCCCGCGCCTACGCCTACGACCCGCTTCGAAAGGCCTATGGCCGTCGCGATGCGGTCCTCATCGACGCCGGGCGGATCCTCTCGCTCGATGCAGCCGAGATCGGAGCGGGGATCGAGCGTCGCGACCTGGCGGGCGCGACCGTGTTGCCGGCGTTCGCCGACTGCCACCTGCACGTCACCGATACGGGCCACTTCCTCGGCGAGCGGAACCTGTACGCGCTCCGCTCCTACGAGGCGTTCTGCGCGCGCATCGCCGGCTTGCGGATCGAAGACGGGGTGGTGTTCGCCGGGCAGTACGACGAGAGCGGATGGATCGACGGGCGTCGTGCGGATGCCGCACCGCTCGAATCCGCGCACGCCGACGCGCGCGCGATGCTGGTCCGGGTGGACGGACATTCGTGCATCGTCAATCGTGCGACGCTCGCGTGGCTCTCGCTTCCGCCCGGGATCGAGGGCGTGGAACGCGGCCCGGACGGCGCACCGAACGGGCGGCTTTCGCTGGCCGCGAACTGGCGTGCGCAGGCGGCCTTCCTCGCAGCGTTACCGGAGGCCGCGAATCGTCGTGCCGATCGTCGCGCCGTCGATCTCGCGCTGCGGAACGGCGCGCTGCATCTGCACGCACAACTTGTAGGGCTCGCGCGGGAGCGCTATGCGATCGAGATCGCGCTGCTTCGTGCGCTCCCCGCGAAATGGTATCCCAAGGTCTGCGAACCCGACCCGCAACTCGCGGCCGAACTCGGCCTGCCCTACATCGGCGGCGACGTGTTCCTGGACGGCTCGATCGGCAGCCGCACGGCCGCCGTCTCGGAGCCGTTCGTAGGCGGCGATCTCGGCACGCTCACCTATAGCGACGATCAGGTCTATGCGTACTTCGCGACCGCGGAGGCGATGGGAATCTCGGCCGGCGTGCATGCGATCGGCGACCGCGCGATCGAACAGTGCGTCGCGACCTGGGAGCGCGTGCTCGGCGGCAAGCCCTCGGCGCGCGGTTGTCGGCACTTCATCGAACATTTCGAGATCGCGCGACCGGAACATATCGAGGCGTGCGCGCGCATGGGCATCTATCTCTCGATGCAACCGCAGTTCGACGAACTCTGGGGCGGTGCCGGGCGCATGTACGACGATCGTCTCGGCACCGAGCGGATGCGTTCGATGAACGCGCTCGGTCGCGCGCAACGCGCGGGCGCCGTCCTCTGCGGGGGCGACGACAGCCCGGTCTGCGAGTTGAATCCGCTCGCCGGCATGCAGGCGTGCGTCGACCACCACGAACCATCGGAACGATTGACGGCGGAAGAAGCGCTCACGATGTACACCTACAACGCGGCGCTCTTCGGACACGTCGAACACCAGACGGGCCGCCTGGCAGCGGGCTTTGCAGCGGATCTGGTCCTCCTGGATCGCGACCCGCTCGACGGCGTCGCATTCGAGGACTGCAGGGTGCTCGAGACCTGGAGCGACGGAGAGCTGCTCTTCAGAGAAGCGAGATAGTCTCTTTCGGTTTCGGGTAGCGCTCGAGCGCTTCGAGCAGTGCGGTCGCGAGTTGATCGCAGATCGGATCGTCGATCGCCTCCACTTCGCCCGCATCCGCCAGACGGGCTTTCTCCGGATCGATCGGGATCCGCGCCAGCACCGGTGCATCGGCGAGTTCCGCGACCTTATCCGCATACGACGGGCCGAATATTTCGTACTTCGTGCCGGTATCCGGTGCGATGAAGTACGACATGTTCTCGACGACGCCGAGGATCGGTTTCTTCAACTGGTGGATCAGGTTGGCGGCCTTACGCACGATCATGGTCGCGAGCGCCTGTGGCATGGTGACCAGCACGACGCCGTCGACCTTGAGCGACTGCAGGACCGTGAGCGGTGCGTCCGAGGTTCCCGGCGGCAGATCGATCAGCAAGACGTCCAGATCGCTCCAGAGCACCTGTTCGAAGAACTGACGGATGACGCCGGAGAGGATCGGCCCGCGCCAGATCATCGCGGTATCTTCTTTGTCGGTCAGGAGATTGGAACTGACGATCTCGATCGCGCTGCGCGAGATGGCCGGAACCATCAGCGGTTGCGGGTTGCCTTGGGCGGTCTTCGGCGCGTTCGGATCGGCGCTGATCTCGAGCGGCGTTCGTAGCCCGAAGAGTTTGGGGATCGAAGGACCGGTGACGTCGGCGTCGAGGATACCGACGCGGAGAGGTTTGCGACGTAGCCCGAGCGCGAGCAGTGCGGTGACCAGCGACTTGCCGACGCCGCCCTTGCCGGACATCACGGGCACGACGTATTTGATCTTGGCGCGGCCGGAGAAGGCGCCCGGAGCGCTCGGCGTCTTGCGCGCGGGCGTGCGGTCTTCGTTTGCGATCAGCGGGACGAAACCGGAGAGGCGCGCTTGCGAGAGCGCGGCCAGGATCGGATCGACCCGTAGACCGTGCGCGGATGCGCCTTGTTCGAGGGTCTCGTACTTGCTCACGCCGCAGCCGGAGCAGCCCAGACCGAACTGGGTCAGGACGTCCGCCGCGATCGGCAGGGCGGCGACCAGCTCTTTGATGTTGGTCGCGGGGGCGATCTGGATGTCGACGTGAGGCATGATAACCGTATTCAACCCTAAAACCCCCGGTCATGCATACGGATTCCATAGCACGCGCCGCATCGGCGCTGGCCGGCGGCTGCGATTCGCCCGTGCGTTCGGGCTGGTCGGTCGGGGGCGCGCCCTTCGTCCAAGGCGGCGCTCGGGATGCGTATGCGTTCGACGAACGCGGCGAGCGCTACATCGATTACGTGATGGCCTACGGCCCGTTGCTCTTCGGGCACACCCACCCGGCGCTGGTGACCGGACTGGACGAACTGGCCGCGAACGGCGCCGTCTGGGGCTCGACGCATCTCGAAGAGGTGCGCTTGGCCGAGCGGATCCGTGAGCACCTGCCGGTTATGGAGCGCATGCGCTTCGTCACCAGCGGAACCGAAGCGGTGATGAGCGCGATCCGGGTCGCGCGCGCGTTTACCGGTCGGAATCTGATCCTAAAGTTCGCGGGCAACTACCACGGGCACTTCGATCTGGCGCTGCTCGACGCGGGCGCTTCGGCGCACACCGCCGATGCGTCGCGGGGCGGGATTCCCGACGGCGTGATGCGCGATGTCGCGGTCGCGCGGTACAACGATCTCGCCTCGGTCGATGCGTTGCTCGCCGGACGCGAGGGCGACCTGGCCGCGATCCTGGTCGAGCCGATCGTAGC
>JBBRTL010000208.1:0-3736 GCA_038244445.1 Vulcanimicrobiales bacterium | reverse complement strand
TGCCCTTCTCCGCGCCGACGTAACGGATCAACTTGATGATAAACTGCGGTCGCGTGTTGAGCCGGCTCGGGTCACCGTAGGCGATATAGAGTTCCTGCGGACCGTAGAGCCGATGGTATGCGAACGACAGGTTCGTACACATCCCGACGCAGTTGCCGCCCCCGTTCGGCGTCGGCGCATGGCCGACGATACGCCGAATACCGACCGCGAATGAACTCTCGGGCCCGGTCTGATAGGCGAGGCTCAGACGCTCGAACCATTGGATGTTGGCCGGAGCGTCGCTGAAGTACTGACGATTGTCGTTTGCGGTCAGGCTTAGGAACGCGCGCTTGCCGAGCGGGATCGTCGTCTGCCGGCGCCAGCCTTCGAGCCGTCCGTCGCCGTAGCGACCGGTTGAATACGCGAACGTGGTCGGTGTCGACGTCCCCGAGGCGAACGTAAGCGAGGTCTCGTTCACCGTGAGCGGCGTCATCACGCCGCCGATCAGCGCGTAGCTCGAACCCGAGATCGTCGCGAACTCGATCAGCTTGCGCGTCACCATGTCGAGCCCGATCGTGTTGTCGGCCACGCTTAGGCCCTGCGCGCCGTGATAGCGGTCGGCGAACGCGAAGGCATTGATGTTCTTGAACGCACCGCCGTGCGGGACCCAGTTGTGGTTGCTGAAGACCCCAAAGCCGGCGATATCGCTGAACGAGAAGAAGCCGTCGAAGGGCGCGTACTGCGCGCCGACCTTCCGAAAACCGCCGCCGGTAAAGGCGTTCGGGCCGTACCGGCCGACGCCGATCTCACCGAAGCGCGCTTGCCCCGGGTCGGTCACGTTCGTGCCGCTCTCGGTTCCGTAGTTCGCGTACACGAAGAGATGCTTGAGATCGCTCAGCTTGGCGGCGTACTGCATCGTATCGTCTTTAAAACCGGGCATGTCGACCGAGACGCGTTGGGCCGAGACGAAGAGCGTGCGCGGTTTGTTCCGCAACACCGCGGCCTGCGCCGTATCGATACGGCCGTCACCGACGGCGTCGAAGCCGCCGAACGTGAACTGGCCTTGCTTGCCTTCGATCGCGTAGCCGGTGCGCGGGGTCGGGATCGCGGGCGTGTAGAGCGAGTACTCGTTCGGGCACGCGTCGCACTCCATGAAGTTGTACGTGCCGGAGCCCTGGGTGAAGAACGGTCGCGTCTCGCTGTAGTAGCGGCGAAAGGCGGTCGGCGAGATCGATTGCTGGTCGTTCTCGACGTTCGAGAAGTCGGGATGGATGGTCGCGATCAACGAGGTGGTCGGCGTGATCGGGATCGAGAGATCGAGTCCGGCGCGCGTCGTCGAGCCGCCGATCGCAGGCGCGGCAATTGCGCCGAGTCCGTAGAAGCCGAAGCGCGCCTTGGGCCGTGCGGTTGCGATCGTGCCGAGTCCGTGAAGTGGCCGGGCGTACGTGTAATCGGTCAGTCCGCTGACGGTCGGGCCGCCCGACCACAGATCCATCGAACCCGTGGTCGGCTGAAAACGTCCGAGTTGCAGCATCCACTTGTCGCCGGCGGCACCGTGCATGGCGGCGAACGGGATGCGCATCGTCACCACGTAGCGTCCGGTCGAGATCGTGCCGCGCGCGTCCCAGCGCGGCTCGTAGCCGCTGTTCTCGGAGGATGCCTGATAGCGCGTGCCGCGTGGCGTCGAGAGGAACTGGTAGCTGAAACCGGTCGCGCCGCCAGGCCAGAGCGAGACGGCGACTTCGTCGTCGGCGTCTTGACCGACGCCGTTGGTGTTCTGATTGGCAATGATCGGCGTGCGTTTCTGGATCGCGTCGAAGCCGACGTAGAGATACGTCCCATCGGTTAGCAGGTAGACGGTGGTCGGCTCTGCGACCGCATTGCGGCTGGTGTTGTCGAAGGTCAGATCGACCTTGGCTGCCGCCTGCCAGGCCGGGTCCGCAAGCGATCCGTCGATCGGTGGCGCCGCCGAGACGCGCGGGACGGTGACGCCGTCGACGGTCGCGGTCGCCGCCTGGGCCACTCCGTCGGCGAAGGCGAGAGACGCGCAGAATGCGAGGATGACGAGCGATGTGCGAACCACGGACGGACCCCTCTCCGAGACCTAAAGAGTTAGGTTAACTAACGATTTAGTTGGAGAGTAGCGATTCCGGTCAGGCTTGTCAACTAAGGATTTAGTCGAACTACGATTTTCTCGCGAAAGCGTGGCAACAAGACGACCGTCCCGTAGATGCAGACGGCCAAGACCCCGACGACCACGGCTCCGATCGCCGAAGTCAAGGCCACAGGCGACGGGGCGGCGTCGAAGATCCCGATCCCGGCCGAGCCGCGGAACCCCGGCAGGAGCATCGGATAGAGGGTCGCGGCGGCCGCTCCGAAGATCGCGACGATGAAACCGGACGAGGCCACGAAGGCCTCGCGCCCGCGGCCGGAGCGCGCGAATCGTACGACCAGCCCGAGGGCAACGAGCGCGATGACGGGTAGCACGACCGTCCAGAGCGCCGGCGGGTTGCTCCAACGGATCGCAAGCGTCGAGACCGTGCAGGCGAGGACGCCCACGAGCGAAATCGCCGCGAGGACCGGCACGAGCGCTTGCGCGCGCCCGGCCGGCGCGCCGTCGATGCGCATGAGCGCGAAGGTCGCACCGTGCAACGCCAGGACCGCGACCGCCGTCAGGCCGACCAAGAGCGCGTACGGATTGAGCAAGAAGCCGAACGAGCCGACGAAGTAGCCGCCCGCATCGAGCGGTACGCCGCGTATCAGGTTGCCGAGCGCGACGCCGAAGAGCAGGACCAGCAACGTCGAGGAGCCGGTGAACGAGAAGTCCCAGAAGTCGTGCCAGACCTTGGTCGGCAATTGCCCGCGCAGTTCCATCGCGATGCCGCGGAACATCAGCAGCCAGAGCACGATCACGAACGGCAGATAGAACCCCGAGAACGACGACGCGTAGGCTCTCGGAAAGAGCGCGAAGAGCGCGCCGCCGGCTGCGATCAGCCAGACCTCGTTCCCGTTCCAGAACGGGCCGATCGCGCGCATCGCGGCTTCGCGTTCGCGGTCCGTCCGTCCGATCAGCGGTGCGATCGCCGCGATGCCGAGATCGAAGCCGTCAAGCAGCACGTACGCGCCGAGCATGCACGCGAGCACGACGAACGCGATGCTATTCATGGGCGATCCCGGGGCCGTTGCCGATCTCGCGCAACGTCAGGAACAGGAAGAGCGTGCCGAGCACGAAGTATATGCCGAGGAAGCCGATCAACGTGAAGATCGTCTCGCCGCTCGAAACTGTCGGCGAAACGCCTTCCGCGGTGCGCATCAATCCATAGACGATCCAGGGTTGGCGTCCGACCTCGGTGACCGTCCAGCCCGCTTCGTTCGCGATATACGGGAACGGGATCAGGAGCAACAGCAGCCAGAGCAGCCAACGCGACGCATACAAGCGCCGTCCCCAGACGAGGAACAGCAGCGAGAGCCCGCCGATTGCGATGAAGATCGTGCCGAGGCCGACCATCATGTGATAGGCGTAGTACGTGAGTTCGACCGGCGGCCAGAGTTCGGTCGCGTAGGCGCGCAGGCCGTTGACGTTGGCGCGCGCGTTGCCGTAGGCGAGAAAGCTCAAGAGATCCGGCACGAAGACCGGATCGAGCAACGACTTGTCGCGCGCGCTCGGCATTCCGAGGATCGCGAGCGGCGCTCCCTTGGTGGTGTCGAAGAGCCCTTCCATGGCGGCGAGTTTGATCGGTTGGTAGGCGGTCACGTC
>JBBRTL010000207.1:0-3739 GCA_038244445.1 Vulcanimicrobiales bacterium | reverse complement strand
TCTGGTCATCTTCACGGCCGACCACGGCTGCGATCCGACCGCGCCCGGCAGCGACCATACGCGCGAGTTCGTCCCCTTCGTCCATCTGAGTTCTCGTCCGGGTGCGGAACTTGGCATCATCGAAGGCATGGATCGCGTCGGTATCACCGTCGCGGCGGCGTTCGAGTAGCTATGGAACTGGCGACCCGATCGATGACGCAACCGGCGATGCGTAACGTCCCGGCTTCGTGGTGGGTCGCCAAGCGTGCGATCGACATCGTCGCCGGCGGCGCGCTGGCACTCGCGACCGCGCCGCTCGTCCTCCTGGCCGCGATCGGCGTGGCGATCGTCTCGCCCGGCAACCCGTTCTACACGCAGGAACGCGTCGGTCGCAACGGGCGACGCTTTCGGATGTTCAAGCTGCGCACGATGGTGCTCGGCGCGCACGCTATGCGCGAGCAGGTCGCGCACCTGAACGAAGTCGACGGGCCGGTCTTCAAGATCCGCAACGACCCGCGACTCCATCGGCTCGGATCGTTCCTGCGCCGTACCAGCATCGACGAACTCCCGAACTTCGTGAACGTTTTGATCGGCGACATGGCGCTGGTCGGTCCGCGCCCGGCGCTTCCCGGCGAAGTCGAGCATTACGATGCTAACGCATTGCGACGCCTGAGCGTGCCACAGGGCGTCACGGGCTTGTGGCAGATCAACGGCCGCAGTGCGGTCTCGTTCGAAGAGTGGATGGAGTTCGACAGCCGGTACGCCGCCACGTGGACGCCGCTCGGCGATTTGGCGATCGTATTGCGCACGATCCCGGCCGTGCTGCGCCGGGATGGCGCGCATTAAACAGCACCTCCGGGCCGTCCCCGCGATCGATGCGTCCGTCGGCATCGCCGGCTCGACCCTATTCGTGATCGTCGCGACCCTCGGTTCGACGATCCTCGGATTCGGGCGCGAAGTCATCAACGCGCGCATTTACGGCACGCAGGTCGAGCTGGACGCGTTTCTCGCGGCCGCGACCATTCCAACCATCCTGTTCGGCGTCTTCAACGGCGCGCTCGTCAGCGCGCTGGTGCCGACCTTCGCCGGCTATCTCGCGCACGACGATGAAGAAGGCGCGTGGCGGCTCGGCAACACGATCGCCGGTCTGCTCGCGCTGATCCTGGTCGCCTGTGCGATCGTCGGCTATTTCGCCGCGCCGCTCTACGTGCCGATCGTCGCGCACGGTTTCAGTGGTCCCAAACTCGAGATGACGATCCGGATGACGCAGATGCTTATGCCGAGCGTGGTGGCCGTCAGTCTGGCGGGCGTCGTCTCTGCGATGCTCAACGCGTACCACCGCTTCCGCGCGACTGCGATGGTCGGGATCGCGGTGAACCTGGTGACGATCGGCGTCGTGCTCTGGTTCGCTGGTCGCGACGGCATCTACGCGCTGGTCTACGGCACCGCCGCCGGACTCTTCATGCAGTTGCTGGTGCAGTTGCCGGCGTTTCTTTCGATCGGGAAGTTCCGCTTCCAGCTCGACCTTCGTCACCCCGGACTCAAGCACATGTGGCAATTGCTCGGCCCGATCGTGGTCGGCTCGGCGGCCGGACAGGTCGCGCTGTTCTTCGACCGGTTCTTCGCATCGAGCCTGACGCCGGGTTACATCGCCGGCATGAACTACGCCGTCAAACTGACGAACCTTCCGCAGCAAGTGTTCGCCGCCGCGATCGCGACCGTGATCTTTCCGTTATTGGCCGCGCAGTTCGCGCGCGCGAATCGCGCGGGCGTCGGCCACAGCGTCGTGACCGGGCTGCGGCTCGTGAACTTCATCACCATCCCATCGATGGTCGCGCTCTTCGTGCTCGCGCGTCCGATCGTCTCGACGCTCTTCGAACGCGGCCAGTTCAAGACGTCCGCGACCGATCTGTGCGCCGGTCTGCTTCCGTACGCTGCCGTCGGTCTGGTCGGATTGGCGGCGTGCGTCGTGCTGACGCGTTGTTGCTTCGCCTGTAAAGAGGTCAGTTGGACGGTCGGGATCTCGGTCTTCACGGTCGTGGTCAACGTGATGCTCTCGCTGATCTGGCTGCCGACCTTGGGCGCGCGCGGCTTGCTCCTCGCGAACTCGCTCAGCCAGAGCCTGCAAGCGCTGCTACTGCTCGGCCTCGTCTGGCGGCTGGTCGGCGGCTTCGAGTGGCGCCCGCTCCTGCGGTCGACGACCAAGATATTGGCGGCCTCGGCAGTCATGTTTGCGACGCTCCACTGGATCGGCGCCATGGGGATCGCCCCGCCGGTCACCTTGGTGGATAAGATTTGGTTCCTGTTCGGACAGCTCGCGATCGGCGGACTCTCGTTCTTGGCCGCGGCCTACGTGCTGCGCATCGAAGAACTGCCGCTCGCGTGGCATACGATCCGCGCGAAGTTCGAGCGGAATATCATGAGCCCGCCCGACAACCGCGACGCGCCGATTGCGTAGACCGCGATCGCTCGCGTGGGCGCTTGCGCCCGCACTGATCGCGATCTGGCTGATGCTTCGCCCGCTCCTCGCGACCCACGGGATCCCGGCATTCGTCCACGATTGGTCGTGGCCGCCGGATCCGGAAGCCGCCTGGGGACTCTTTCGCGATGCGCTCCATCCTTATCTCGCCAACAATTTCGGGCAGACGAACTTCTACGTCGGGTCGGCGCCGCAAGCGTTGACGATTGCGCTCGCGATCGGCGCCTTCGGTTCGGTCGCGGGTCTCAAAGCGCTCGCGACCATGATTGCGTTGGCGGCGGCAATCGGAGCGTTCGCCTTCGCGCGGCGCCTGGGAGCATCGCTACCGGTCGCGGCGGCGTCGTCGCTGGCGTACGCGGCGTCGCCGGTCGTGGCCAATCAGTTCGCGGCCGGGCACATCGGCGATCTGTTCGGATACGCGATGTTGCCGCTGGTGGCGATCTGCGGACTCGAACTCGCTCGTGGGGAGAACCGACGTATCGCGGCGCTCGGGCTACTGGTCGCGGTACAACTCTCGATCGGCCAACCCCAGTATGCCGTCTTCGATGGGCTGGTCCTGGCGGCGTTCGTCCCGTTTGCGACGGACGCGCGCGGCCGATGGATCGTCGCGGCGGCGGCCCTGCTCGCGCCGCTGGCTTCGCCGCTCGCGATCGCCCTCGCACTCGTCGCCCACCCATTGGAAGCACTGTCGTTCGAACGGACGAACCTGCTCTACGAGCAAGCCAACTCGGGCGCGTTCTGGGCTTCGCATATCGGCGCGTCGTACGTTCGCGACTACGAAGCCGGCGCGGGTCCGCCAGCGCTCGTCGCGCGTACGATCGGCGGGCTCGGATTGTGGGCGTTCGCGCTTTGGAATGCGTTCGCGCGTCGCAAGGCGCTCGCGCTGCTGGCGCTGGCGATCGGGGCGGCTTGGATATCTGCCGGAGCCAACGGCCCGCTCTGGTTCGCACTCTCGGCGGCCTTCGTGCGCGTTCCGCAACTCGCGGTCTTTCGCGAACTCTATCACTTCAGCGCGCCGCTGCTGCTCGCGCTGACCGCCTTGGTGGCTCTGACGCGCGACGCGCGCGCGGCCATCGGCGTCTGCATCGCCGCGGCATTGTTCGTCGCCCCCCAGGCGAGTGGGTCGTTCTGGGAGCTTTCGCGATCGTACGATCCGTCCGAGATCGCGGCGATCGCGCGAATCGTTTACGCCGACCGAAGCGGCGGGTACGTGCTCTACTGGCCGGTGCTCCAGCCGCTCGGCGAGCGCGTCGACGCGAGCGGCGCCGACCCGGACGCGTT
>JBBRTL010000206.1:0-3785 GCA_038244445.1 Vulcanimicrobiales bacterium | reverse complement strand
GGGCTTCGGTTCGCTCGACGGCGGCAACTACGCGACGTTGAACGCCCAGACGACCAAAGATCACGTCTTCGATACGAACAAGATCATCGGTCAGATCCGCGAGCTGACCCCGCTCATTCCGGGCGGCGACCTACAGGTCGCGGGAGAAGGCGGCGGCGGATCGGGCACGCCGATCGACTACGCGTTGCAAGGGCCGGACGATCAACTCGACGTGGCGGCGAATAAGGTCGTCGCGTTCTTGAAGGCGACCCCCGGCGCCGTCAACGTCGAATCCGGCTTGCAGACCGGCGGTCCACGCCTCAACATCACCATCGATCAGGGCAAGGCCGCGTTGCTCGGGGTCTCGCCGTCGTCGGCCGCGTCCGTAGCGCGCATGGGTGTCGGTGGTGCGGTCGCGACGAAGGTCCGGACCTCGAATGGGCTGGTGGATGTCCGCGTGCAGCTGCCGGCCCAAGATCGCAACTCGATCGACGTCATCCGGAGCATGCGCGTCCGCGCAGCCGACGGCTCGATGATCCCCCTCTCGAGCATCGCGACGTTTTCAAATACGGTCGCACCGACGAAGGTCTCGCGCCTGAATCGCGAGCGCGTCGTCAACGTCACGGGGGGACTCTTGCCGGGCTATTCGCTCGGTCAGGTGGCCGGACCGTTGCAGCGGAAGTTCGCGGAGCCGGGTTTCCTGCCGCCGGGCGTGCACCTCGAAGAGCAAGGGGACACGCAGCTGCAATCCGAGACGTTTTCGAACATGGGCCTAGCGTTCTTGATGTCGATCATGCTCGTGTACATGCTGATGGTCATACTCTACGGGTCGTTCATCGAGCCGATCATCGTCATCGTCTCGGTGCCGATGGCGATCATCGGCGCGCTTTTCGCGCTCTCGATCGCCCATGCGTTCGATACGAACGGCGCCCAGTCGCTCAATCTGCTCTCGTTCATCGGCATGATCATGCTCTGTGGCCTCGTTGCGAAGAACGGCATTCTGTTGGTCGACTATTCGGATACGCTGGTGAAACGCGGAATGCGCGTCCACGATGCCGTGTTGGCGGCGGCGCAGACGCGTTTCCGACCGATCGTGATGACGACGTTTGCGATGGTCTTCGGCATGCTGCCGCTCGCGTTGGGCTTCGCGGAAGGCGCGGAATGGCGCCAGGCGATGGGGACCGTCATCATCGGCGGACTGCTCTCGTCCCTCATCCTGACGCTCTTCCTCGTACCGATGATCTACAATACGTGGATCGGATATTTCGAGCGGGTCAAGGATCGCAAGGCGGTTCGCGAGGAGATGACGCCGGTCCCGACCCCCGTTACCGCATAGAGTCGGCTTGAGAAGAAGCAACCGAGCGTGCGGTGGCGCGAGCCTCCGCTCGTTTGGGTATAGGGCGTGCATGAAACGATTTGTATTCACCGTCGGGCTCGCTCTCGGCATCGCGGTTGCGACCGCGGGACTCACCCTTCAGCCCGCAATGGCTGACAACGTCACGGTCGTCGTAAACGGCCAAATGGTCGGGTTTGACCAGCCCCCGATCGAACGCGCCGGGCGCGTCTTCGTCCCCCTCCGCGGCGTATTCGAGCGCTTGGGCGCGGGCGTCGTCTACTCGAACGGACTGATCAACGCGACCGGCAACGGGCGCAACATCTCACTCCGCATCGGTTCGACCCAAGCCGTCATCAACGGGCAGACGCAGTACGTCGACGTCGCTCCGTTCCTGGTCGGCTCGCGTACCCTGGTGCCGTTGCGGTTCGTCGCTCAGGCGCTCGGCGCTGCCGTCGACTGGAACCAGGGTTCTAGAACGGTCACGATCACCGGCGGCAACGGCGGCGGTTCGTACACTCCGCCTTCGAACGCTTCGTTCAGCTTGACGAACGTCCGCCCGACCGGCACCGCCCAGACGCTCTCGCCGAATCTCCACGCGGGCTTTAGCGAACCGGTCCAGCGCGATACGGTGCGCGTGCGCATCGACGGCATTGACGTCACCAACGACGTCTACGCGAACGCCAACGGCTTCAACGTGACGCCGCGGCAGCCGCTGAATGCCGGATCGCATTCCGTACGCGTCACCGGGACGACCGAGGCCGGCGCGAATTTCGCGACGGGCTGGACGTTCAGGACGAACGGCAGCGAAGCGAACAACTACTTCCGCAACATCCAGCCCGGTTCGAACAGCAACGTCGCCCGACAGTTCACGATCACCGGAGCGACCGCCCCGAACTCGCATATCCACGTCGTCGCCAACAGCTCGGCGAGCCTCGGCGGGATCTTCCAGATCGGGACAGGCACCTATCAAACGGACGTGACCGCGGATGGGAACGGCCGCTTCCAGATCCCGCTGAGTGCGTCCGGCGGACGGCTCGAAGTGATCCTCGAGTCGACATCGCCCGGCGGCTCCTCGATCCAGCGGACTCTCGTCTACAACACCTAATATCCGACCGGGTGCAAGTAGACATCTGGAGCGATATCGTCTGCCCGTGGTGTTCCATCGGGCAGGCGCGCTTCGAAAAAGCCTTGGCTGCGTATGACGGACCGGTAACGGTCCGTCTGCGTCCGTTTCGGCTTGACCCGAGCGCGCCGGTTCCCGGCGAGCCTGCGGTCGAACGCTACCGGCGAAAGTTCGGCGACGAAGCCGAGACGATGCTGGCCCGCGTGACCGCCGCCGGTGAAGGAGATGGCCTCGTGTTCCGGTTTGACCGGGCGGTGACCGGCAACACCTTCGACGCCCATCGCGCCATCGGATACGCCGCTCGCAACGGACGCGGTCGCGCGTTGGAGCGAGCGCTTTTCACCGCATACTTCACCGACGGCCGCGACGTCAGCGATCGGAACGTCATCGCGGATGCGGCGGCGAGCGTGGGCGAAGATCGCGCCGCCGTCGCCGCCTATCTGGAATCCGACGCCGGCGTGGACGAACTCGCGCTCGAACTCGAAGAGGCGAGCGCGCTCGGCATCACGTCGGTTCCGACCTTCGTCTTCAACCGGCAGTTCGCCGTCCCGGGCGCCGTCGATGCGGTCACCTTCGCGAAGATCTTCGAGCAGATGCGTGCGATGCCGGAGGAGCCAGGATGATGCGCGCACTCGTGACGGGTGCCGCAACCGGCCTCGCGCGTGGCGTCGCGGTCGAGCTGTCCAAGAGCGGTTGGTTCGACCACATCGCGGTCACCTATCGCGCAACCCCGGCGGACGGAGTGCTCGCGCAGATCGCCGAGGCCGGCGTTGCGGCCTCGGCGCATCGCGTCGAGTTTCTCGGCGACGAAGCTGCGGTCGTCGCCGCCATCGCTGCGACGATGGTCGACGGTCCATACGACGTGCTCGTGCACGGCGTCGGTCCGATGTCGATCGCGCGCTTCGAGAAGTCCACCAGCGAGGACTACCGCGAGATGTTCGACGGGAACGTTCGTAGCGCGGTGCTGACGGCGCGCGCGGTGCTGCCGGGCATGCGCGAGCGTGGCTTCGGACGGATCGTGGTGTTCGGGATGAACGGCTCGTCGATCACGCGCCCGGCCAAGGGCCTCTCGCTCCATCTCGCGGCGAAGAGCGCGCTCGTCGCGTTCGCCCGAACGCTGGCGCTCGAAGAAGCCCCGCATGGGGTCACCGTCAATGTGGTCGAGCCCGGGGATATTCGGGAGAAGACCCTCTCGCGTGCCGACGCACTGGCACGGAGTGCCGGGAATCCGCGCGGGCGACCCGGGACGGCCGAGGACGTCGCATCCGCAGTCCGATTTTTCGCGGACCCCGCGAACGATTTCGTCACCGGGGCCGTGCTGGCGGTGACCGGCGGCCTCCAGGCAGC
>JBBRTL010000205.1:0-3841 GCA_038244445.1 Vulcanimicrobiales bacterium | reverse complement strand
GAATCCCGCTCGCGCGATCTCCGCAAACCGCTCGCGCCCTTCGCCGTCGCCGGACGAGTGGGCGAGGACCGCGATGCAGTATGATACGCGCGCGCGCATCAGGTCGCTGCCGGCCGGCAGGACCGTCAAGGCGCGTTCGCAGTAGGCGCGCATCTCGCGAATGTTCGGGCTCTCGAGCCAGAAGCGATTGGCCGCGACGAGCAGCGCGGCCGCACGCTCTGCGTCGCCGCCGGGTTCGAGGGCGGTCGCGAGCGCCTGCCGCATGTCGTTCATCAGCGCGTTGCCGCAGGCCAGGACGCGTAGCGCTTCCGCGCCGCCGAGTCCCGGATCGAGTTCCTGAAAGCGCCGCAGCAAGAACTCGAGATGCCGTTCGCGCAGCTCGTCGCCTTCGCGAGCGCCCTCCAACCGGTCGCGCGCGAAGGCGCGAGTCGATTCGAGCAGACGATAGCGCGTCTCCCCGTCTACGAAGGCGACCGAGACCAACGATTTCTCCGCAAGGTCGGCGATCAGCGCGGTGACGTGCCCGGACGCCAGGTCGTCGTTCGCGCAGAGCGCGATCGCGTCGTCGATCGACCACTCGCCGGCGAAGATCGAGATGGCGCGCAGAACGGAGCGCTCGCTCTCCTCGAGCAGGTCGTAGCTCCACGCGAGCAGATCGTGGAGCGAGCGATGCCGGCCGCTCGCATTCCGCTTCCCGCCACGGAGCAGCGGGAGGGGCGCGCCGAGCGCGCCGCGCAGGCCGGCGATTCCGAGGCTGGCGACGCGGGACGCCGCCAACTCGATCGCCAGCGGGAGGCGATCGAGGGCTTCGCAGATCGCGGCGATCTCGACGTCGTCATCGGGCTTGGCAGAGAGTCCCGGCGCGGCCGCGCGAGCTCGCAAGGCGAAGAGCTGTGCGGCTCCTTCGGGATCGAGCGGAGCGAGGCCAAAGGCCGTCTCGCCATCGATGTTGAGGCGCTCGCGCGACGTCGCGACTACGTGCAGGTTCGGGCATGCCTCGACGATGACGCGCGCGACTTCGGCGACCCGATCGATCAGATGCTCGCAGTTATCGAGCACGAGCAAGAGCGCCCGCGAGCCGATCGCGCTCGCGACCTCGGCGGGAGTGCGCGGTGCCTCCTCCGCGCCCACCGCCGCACCGATGACCGGTTCGAGGGCCGCACCTCGCGTCACGCCCGCTAGGTCCGCGAATGCGACGCCATCCGCAAAGGCTCCGGACGCGTCGAGCGCGACCGTCCCGGCCAGGTGGGTCTTTCCGACCCCTCCCGGCCCGACGATCGTCGTCAGGCGTCGCTCGCGGATCGTCTGTCCGAGTTCCTCGCGTTCGCGCGCACGGCCGATCAACGGCGTCGTGCGCAGAGGCGGTGGGATCAGCGAGCGTCCCGCGGCACGGACGTCGAGCAGATCGCCGTGCGCGCGCATGAAGGCGTCGCTCGGCTTCGCGCCGATCTCTGCGGTCCGTTCGACGCAGCGTCGCGCAAAGGCCGACGCGCTCTCGCGATTGTTCGACGCGAGGGCCGTACCGATCAGCAGGTCGTACGCGCTCTCGACATACGGGTTGACGGCCAGTAGCCGGCGCGCGGCATCTGGATCCGCGCGTTCGGTCAACAGGCGCTCGAGGACGGTCTCGTAGCGCGCCGCCGCGCGTTCGCGCGCCGCGATCGCCCAGTCGGAATAGTCTTCCGAGAAAAAATCTCCGCGATAGAGGGCGGCCGCACGCGCGCAGGCCTCGATATCTTCCGCACCGGTCTCGGCTTCGAACGTGAGGAGATCGACTTCGAGCGCGCCGGTCCAACGTACCGCGTTGCGCGTGGCCGAGATCGGATCGGCCAGACCCGCACTGTCGAAGCTGCGCCGGATGCTCCAGAGCGCGGTGCTGAGATTCGCGCGCGCGCGCTGCGACTCTGCGTCGGGCCAAAGGACGTCGCACAGGACGTCGCGCTGGAACTCGACTTGCGGATGGATCGCGAGGTAGACGAGCAGCGAGCGCGCCTTTTGGGTCGCCGGCAGCGCCTTCGGATCGCCGTCGACGGCGATCGAGAGATCGCCGAGCGTCCGAAGCCGGACCTCCGTTATCGCGGTCATGGCCCCGACCTTGGCGGCACAAACGATCTCCCCCTGGGCGAGAAGCCTGGGGGGAGACCGTCCTGGATATGCCTAGCGGGTCACTCGCAGCGTGTTCTGTGCGTCGTTCCCGGACCATATCGAGTGGTTGTCTGGACCGACGACCATCGCGTAGTAGTCGGGGTTGAGCGAAGCACGATAATCCACGAGAATCGCGCCGGTTCCGATCGCGCCGCTCGGTCCGACCGGGATCTCCCAGAGGCCCGAGGTCGACCCGACGTAGACGTTCCCGTCCGGCCCCGTGCACATGGTGTGCACGTCGCTGGCATATGCCGGGTACGGCGTTTCGACATAACTGCTTCCGTCGTACCCTAGGCGTGCCAGGGTATTGGACGAGTTGAACCAGATGCCGTCGGCCGTCGCCGTCATGGGCGCGTGAGAGCCGTGCGGATAGAGCGTGATCGTGCCCGACGGCGTCGCCTTGCCGACGTTCCCGCCACAACCAAACCACACGTTTCCGTCGTTGCCGAGGACGATGTCCTTGCAGCTACTTTGCGCAAGCGCGAACGGATACGCGGTCCTTACGCCGGCGTTCGTGAAGACCTGGAGACCGAGGTTGGTGAGCCCCCACATGCGCCCATCGGCTCCGGCTACGAGGCGCGCGATGATACCGTCGGCGCTCGGAGGCGCATACGGGTATGCTTGCAGCGTGCCCGTCGTCGGATCCAGCGCGTAGACATCGTTGGTGTCGTCGAAACTGGCGGTCCAGATGCGATGGTCGGATGCGAGCGCCAGACTTGAGGGACGGATCGGCACGTGATCGCCCGCTCGCGCGAACGGCCATTGCGCGACCTTCGTCATCGTCGTCGGATTGAAGACGTCGATCTTGTCGGTCCGCTGGTCGGCGATGTAGAGATTTGCATCTGCGCCGACGACGATGGAGCCGTCGTAGTATTGGGTACCCTGGGGGCCGCCCGTGTCGACTTGGGTTATCGCGACCGGATTGCCAAGAAACGCACCGCCGGGCGTCGCGGTCGGGGTAGCGGTCGGCGATGCCGATGGTGCATCGGTCGGCGCGGCTGTCGGCGTCGGCGTAGCGATGGCGGCGAGGTAGTAGAACACGAAGACGTAGGTCTTGCCCGCCAGGAGCGAGGGTGCCGAAGCGGTGCTGCTCAATACCACGCCGTTCGTTCCGGAGGCGATATCGAGCTGATAGACCGGCGACTGCGTGCCGGCGTCGAGGAAGGCCGCGTGGATGGTCGTTCCGGGTGGCAGCAGCGACGACGGATACGTCATCGTGAACGCCGGGAACGAGTTCAACGGGATGTTGACGCTGGGAGTAAACGTATAGTACGCCAAGACCGTCGCGCCGGTCAGCGCCGTCTTCTTCGCGATCAGCGGAGCGACTCCGGGCGGAGCGGTCGCCGAATAGGTCACGGCGATCGTCGCGCCGGCCGGTGCGGAGGCGGACGAGAGGGAGACGATAGCGACCGCACCCGAAGCGGCCGGCAAGGTCGCCGGCGCGGCGGCCGAGCCGACCGGGAGCGTGACCGAGGTGGATACTGACGGAGCCGGAGCCGGCGTCGGGATCGTACCGCCGCTCGAACAGGCGGCGAGGAGAGAGAGCATCGCGACGAGCGCGGCGCCTTGGAGCGAGAACCGTGGCATGGGGGCCTCCGAGCTAGTGTGTGGGTTAGACATCCGATTCCGCCGACTCATGCGCGAGCAGCGCGCGGAGCGCAGCGACGTCCACGCGATCGACGACCACCCAGGATCG
>JBBRTL010000204.1:0-3849 GCA_038244445.1 Vulcanimicrobiales bacterium | reverse complement strand
GGCCTTGTCGATGATGGCTTGATCGGCGAATGCCAGGCGGGCTTGAACCTCGCCGCGGGCCGGGTCATAGATATCGCCGTACCGTGCACTATCGTCTGCGCCCACGACGGAGCCAGAGATAAAGTGCCCGACGGTCGTGGTGACTGCGGGTGCTTCCATCCGGCGATATTCTCCGGCGAGGGATACGGTCCTGGTGTCTTGAGGTTAAGACAGTTGCCGAGGTTCAGCAGTACGAGTCCAGGGCGAGGATGCGGAGCCCGGGGATGGTCGGGATGCGTCGGTCGTTGGTGACGAAGGTCGCGCAGCCATTCGTCATGGCAGTGGCGAGTTGGAGAGCGTCCGGCGTTTTTAGGCCGGTCGTCGCTCGAAGGCGTGCCGCAACTCGAAGAACGGGCGGAGTGATCGGAGCGAGGCGTACGCCACGGCTGTGCGTGAGGAGCGCCTCGTATCGCTCGGCCAGTGCGCGGTTGTCGGTTCGGTACGGAACGACGAGGAGTTCGAGGAGGGTGAGCGACGACGTGACGATGCGCCGGTCGCCGCGGTCGACCGCGGCGAAGAACTCGCCGACCGTCGGCCGATAGCGCGGATGTTCTTCGAGAAAGTAGATGAATGGAGCCGTATCGACGGCGACCGGGCCGTCACCCAAATCGTCTAGGAGTCCCACGACGCGCGCTCGTTTTCGACAAACTCGCCTGCGTCGATGCCCGCCCACAGCTCTTTTCCCAGACCTTGCAGCCCGAGAATGGATTCCTCACGAGGCGCGTCGAGTGCCTCGGCGAGCAGAAACGAGACTTCTTGCGCGATCGACCTGCGGTCTCGTGCGGCTCTGGCTTTGAGGCGTTGGTACAGGTCCTCGGAGAGTCCCTTCACGTTGAGTGTTGCCACGAGTCCTCCGTTTCGCCTCCATTTTACCACCACGGCGAGTCGCGCTGCAAGGAGTCGCGGCTATGGCGTGATGGTCAGATCCGCTTGGGTGTCGACGTCGCGATAGGGTTCATCGGTCTCGAGCGGGAGGGTGACCAGCGAGAAGGCCGGATCGTCGCGGAGAACGCGCAGAGGGGCGTCGTCGGGGAGGGCGGCGATCTTCGTCCTGGCGCGGGGCGAGAAGAAGACCGGATGACCGCCGATGCCGTCGCGGATCGGGTAGCAGACGTCGGCTCCGCCGGCAGCTGAGATGACGGTGTCGACGATGCCGCGCGTGATCCAGGGCATGTCGGCGAGCAATACGAGCAATGCGTCGTCGGCGTCGATGGCCGCATGTGCAAGGCGAAGCGAGTGCATCATGCCGCGTTCGGGTTGGATGTTTCCGACGTAGCGGGCGGGCGAGATATACGGCTCGAGTTCGGGCGGCCCGACGACGAGGGCGGGCAAGTGTGCAACTGCGGCGACGACGTGCGCGATGAGCGGTTTGCCGTCGAGCAGCGCGAGCAGCTTCTGCCCGCCGAAGCGGCTGCCGATGCCGGCGGCGAGGATGACGGCGTGAGTCATGGAACTCAGGGTTCCACGTATGCGCGCGGAATTGATTCCGCCGCATGCACGGGGGCGTAATGTCGACCTTTTCAATGGCATATTCCGTGTGCGCTGACGCAGACCGGATCAATATCTATAGAGAAGCCTCCTTGCGCGAGACCGGCGGAGGCCTCTCGGCGGAGCACGGGTTGTTCGCGACGTCCGAATGGTGGAAAGCGCTTCAATCCGGACGTATCCCAACGAGAATGCGATTCGTTTCGGTCGTCAGGATCGAACCATATAAAACGCGTGGCTTCCCGGAGATTCTCTTCTTCGATTCGGATGGGACGTCGGGAAGCTGTGCGATGTACGGGCCGGAAGACGCCTACAAGCCCGGTGCAAAGCTCGCCATCCTTGAGTCATATGCAGTTTCGCGCCCGTTCATCGACGCAATTTCACCGGAGTCGTCAGAGTCGTGGCTGGTACTCGAGATTTGGATCGCTACCTAGCCCAATAGGAATAATTCGTTGCATTGATCTAGGTTCTCCCGCGTAAGTGGCCCGTTCCACCCGTGAGTCGTCCACCCGGCCTGCCGTGGCGTAGCGCGACGATCTCTGCGGCGATCGCGAGGGCCGTTTCTTCCGGCGTTCTTGCGCCGAGGTCTAGGCCGATCGGGGCGTTTAGGCGGCCTAGTTCGGCATCCGTTGCGCCCGCTTCGCGTAGGCGGGCGATGCGGCTGGCATGGGTGGCGCGACTGCCCATGGCGCCGATGTAGCCGGCTCGGGTGCGGATCGCGGCGAGCAAGAGCGGGATGTCGAACTTCTCGTCGTGGGTGAGCGCGATGATGGCGGTCCGCTCGTCGACCGGGGCGTCCGCTAGGAACTCGTGCGGCCAGGCGACCGCCACGCGGTCCGCCTGCGGGACGCGCGCTTTGGTGGCGAAGGCCGGGCGGGCGTCGCAGATGGTCACGTGATAGCCGAGGAACTGCCCCATCCGCACCATCGCGTCGGCGAAATCGATCGCGCCGAAGACGAACATCTCGGGTGGCGTCGCGACGCGGTCGACGAACAACTCGACCTCGCCGTGCGGTTCGCCGCGCTTGCCGAGCATCCGGACGTGCGGTTCGAGCACGGCGCCACCCTCGCGGATCTCGGTCGCCAGGGCCGCATCGAGCGCACCGGAGCCGAGCGAGCCGAGGGTCGTTTCCTTGAAGACCGCTAGGCGGCGCCCGATGCCGGCGTCGTCTAAGCGGAGGGCGAGCGCGAGCACGTCGCCGGCCCGGTCCTCGAGCGCTTCGCAGAAAGCCGGGTCGAGCGGCTCGACCGCGACGCGGAGGGTTCCACCGCACGTCAGGCCGACCGCTTGGGCTTCGCTGTCGGAGAGTCCGTACGTCACGACGTGCGTTTTACCGGAGCGCAACACGGCCTGGGCTTCGTCTACCAGCGCGGCTTCGACGCAACCGCCCGAGATGGAACCCGCCAAGCGGCCGTCGGCGGAGACGGCGAAGACGGCACCCGGATCGCGCGGTGCGGAGTGTTGGACGGAGACGAGCGTCGCCAGCGCGACGGGTTGCCCATCGCGTTGCCATGCGCGTACGGTATCGAGGAGTTCGAGCACTTCGCATGGGTTCCACGAGGAAAAAGCGAAACCCGCATGATGTATTCCAGCTACCTTCGGCCCATCACTGAGGCCGACGCCCTTCGACTTCTCGCCGAGCACGGCGCCGACGCACGTATCGTCTCCGGGGGCACCGACGTCCTCGTCGAGCTGCAGCGCGGCATCAAGCTCACCCAGACCCTGATCGACATCACCGCTCTCGACGCGCTCAAATACGTGCGTCGCGAGGGCGACGAGATCCTGATCGGCGGTCTTGCCACCCACAACGACGTGCTCGCATCCAAGGACTGCCGCACGGGCGCGCTCGCGCTGGTGCAGTCGTGCGTCGAAGTCGGCGCGCCCCAGATCCGGACGCGCGGCACGCTCGCCGGCAACCTGGTCACCGCGTCACCCGCCAACGACACGATCGCACCGTTCTTCGCGCTCGGCGCCAAGATCGTGCTGAAGAGCGTGCGCGGCGAGCGGACCGTCGATATCGGCGAGTTCTTCACCGGTTTCCGCGCGACCGTGATGACGCCCGACGAACTGCTCGTGCAGATCCGCGTGCGGGCGACCCAGTCCGACGAACGCAGCATCTTCTTGAAGTTGGGGCTGCGACGCGCGCAGGCGATCTCGGTGATCGCGCTTGCGGCGCAGGTCGCGCTCGATAATCGCGGCATGGTGACCGACGCACGTATCGCGCTCGGTTGCGTCGCCCCGACCGTCGTCCGCATCCCGAAGACCGAAGCGTTCCTCAAAGGCCGCTACCTCGACGAATCGACGATCGCGAAGGCCGCCGCGATG
>JBBRTL010000203.1:0-3991 GCA_038244445.1 Vulcanimicrobiales bacterium | reverse complement strand
GAGCCCGCTGAGCGAGTTCCGCGCCCTGACGGTCGCCGAACTTCACGAAAAGGCGCGCGACACGAAGGGCGAGTTGTTCAACTTGCGCTTCGCCTTGCGCACCGGTCATCTGACCGATTTCAGCAAGATCCGCGAGATGCGCCGCCAGTATGCGCAGATCCAAACCGTCATCTCCGAGAAGCGGATGGCCGAGGAACAACATGGAGCAGCCTAACGTGCCCGCGGTCGAAACCGCCGAAGAGCGCAACGCCCGCCGCGTCAAGCAGGGCCGCGTCACTTCGAACAAGATGGACAAGACGATCGTGGTCGTCACCGAGACGCGCGTCCCGCATCCGGTGTACGGCAAGATCATCCGCAAGTCGGTCCGCTTCAAGGCGCACGACGAGAAGAACGAAGCCAATATCGGCGATCTGGTCCGCATCGCCGAGACCCGTCCGATCTCGCGCGATAAGCGCTGGCGGCTACTCGAAATCGTGGAGCGCGCGAAGTAGATGATCCAGCAAGAATCGCGACTTAAGGTCGCCGACAATTCCGGCGCGAAAGAGCTGCTGGTGATCCACGTCAGCGGCGGTAGCCGCCACAACTACGCCCACGTCGGCGACATCGTCGTCGGCACGGTCAAGAGCGCGATCCCGGGCGCCGCGGTGAAGAAGGGTCAGGTCGTCAAGGCCGTGATCGTCCGCACCGCCGCTCCGATCCGTCGCAAGGACGGCTCGGTCGTCCGCTGCGACGACAACGCGTGCGTGATCATCAAGGGCGAAAAAGATAACCTCGATCCGCGCGGCACGCGCGTCTTCGGGCCCGTCATGCGCGAACTGCGCGATCGCGGCTTCCTGAAGATCGCTTCGTTGGCGCCGGAGGTCCTGTAAAGTCTCATGGCAACGAAACTGAACATCCTCAAGGGCGACACGGTCATGATCCGTCGCGGCAAAGAAAAAGGCAAACGGGGCATCGTCAAGCACGTGCACCCGGACGCCGGCAATGCCACGGTCGAAGGTCTGAACGTCGTCAAGCGTCACACCAAGCAGGGTAGCGAGGCCCAGAACATGGGCGGCTCCGCGCAGACCGGCGGGATCATCGAGAAGGAAGCTCCGCTTCCCCTTTCGACCCTCCAGTACGTCTGCGAGAAGTGCAAGGCGCCGACGCGTCTGCGCCGCTCGACCAACGCCGAAGGCAAGACCCAGCGCACCTGCGCGAAGTGCGGCGAACCCGCGCGCGAATCGTCGAAGGGGGCGTAAGCGATGGCCAACACCCTACGCCTTAAAGAGAAGTACAAGGCCGCCGTCGTCAAGCAGCTTCAGGAGAAGTTCGCCTACGCCAACGTCAGCCAGATCCCGAAGCTCGACAAAGTCGTCCTCAACATGTCGGTGACCGACGCCATTCAGAACTCGAAGGCGCTCGATCTCGCGGTTGCGGAACTCGTCGCGATAACCGGCCAGAAGCCGGTCGTGACGAAGGCCAAGAAGTCGATCGCGGCGTTCAAGCTCCGCGAAGGTATGAACATCGGCGCCAAGGTCACGCTGCGCGGCGAGCGCATGTACGTGTTCCTCGACAAGCTGTTCAATATCGTGCTTCCGCGCATCCGCGATTTCCGCGGACTCTCGCCGAAGTCGTTCGACGGCCGCGGCAACTACAATCTCGGCCTCAAAGAACAGCTGGTCTTCCCGGAGATCAACTACGACAAGGTCGACAAGGCGCGCGGTATGGACATCACGATCGTGACGACCGCCAAGACCGACGAAGAAGCCACGGAGTTCCTCACCGCGATGGGACTGCCGCTGCAAAAGGGGCAAAACTAAATGGCAAAGACGAGTCTGATCGTCAAGTCGAAGCGTACGCCGAAGTTCAAGGTGCGCGCGCACAACCGTTGCAAGCTCTGCGGTCGCCCGAAGGGCTACCTGCGCAAGTTCGCCATGTGCCGCATCTGCTTCCGCGAGCACGCACATCAAGGCGTAGTTCCCGGCGTGACCAAGGCGTCGTGGTAGGGAGTTTATAGAACAATGGCAATCACCACCGATCCCGTCGCCGATCTGCTGACGCGCATCCGCAACGCCAACACGGCCAACCACCAGACGGTCGACATCCCGGCGTCGCGCACCAAGCTGGCCATCGCTGCGATCCTCAAAGACGAAGGCTTCATCGACGAAGTCGAACGCGTCAACGAAGGGCCCCAGGGAACGCTGCGCATCAAGATGCGCTACGGACCCGAAAAAGAAAAAGTGATCACCGGTCTGCGCCGCATCTCGCGTCCGGGCTTGCGCGTCTACACGGGCAAGACCGAGATCCCGCGCGTGCTGGGCGGACTAGGCATCGTCATCATCTCCACGTCGAAGGGCATCATGTCCGGCAAGCGAGCGAAAAAGCTCGGCGTCGGCGGCGAAGTCCTCGCGTACGTCTGGTAGGCTACAAAAATGTCTCGTATCGGAAAACTCCCGGTCACCGTCCCCGCGGGCGTCGCCGTCACCATCGGTGAAGGCCAGGTCAGCGTTAAGGGGCCGAAGGGCGAACTTCACCAGCACATCCTGGCGCAGGCCGTCAACGTCAAGCTCGAAGGCGATACGGTCCTCGTCGAACGCAAGAACGACGCGAAGCCGGCCCGCTCGGCGCACGGTCTGACGCGCACGCTGATCTCGAATATGGTCGAAGGCGTGAGCAAGGGCTTCCGCAAGAGCCTCGAGATCCAAGGCGTCGGCTACCGCGCGGCCAAGGCCGGCGAAAAGCTGAACCTGACGCTCGGCTACTCGCACCCGGTCGTGTTCACCCCGCCCGAAGGCATCACGCTCTCGGTCGAAGGCACGAACAAAGTGCACGTGGACGGCATCGACAAACAGAAGGTCGGTCAGGTCGCCGCCGAGATCCGCTCGCTGCGCGAGCCGGAACCCTACAAGGGCAAAGGCGTGCGTTACGAAGGCGAAGTCATCCGTAAGAAGCTCGGCAAAGCCGGAAAGGCCGGTAAGAAGTAATGGCCGCATCCAAAGACGATACCCGTCGCAAGCGGCACGGCCGCTTGCGCAACAAGGTCTCGGGTTCGGCGGCCCGTCCGCGCCTGATGATCCGTCGCACGCTGCATCACATCTACGCGACCGTCGTCGACGACGTCGCCGGCCACACGGTCGCGGCCGCCTCGACGCGCGAGAAGTCGCTCGCCGAAGGCCTCGGTTCCAACACGAACATCGACGCCGCCAAGAAAGTCGGCGCCTCGATCGCCGCTAAGGCGAAGGCCGCCGGCATCTCGTCGGTCGTGTTCGACCGCGGTGGTTACAAGTATCACGGCCGCGTGCAAGCGCTCGCCGATGCAGCACGCGAAGCCGGATTGGAGTTTTAATGCAGTATCGTGGTGGCGGTCGCGATCGCGACAATAGCGGCTTCGAAGAGCAGGTCGTCCGCGTCAACCGCGTGGCGAAGGTCGTCAAGGGCGGTAAACGCTTTTCGTTCAGCGCACTCGTCGTCGTCGGCGATCGCAAGGGCAAGGTCGGTTTCGCGATCGGCAAGGCCGGCGAAGTCCCCGAAGCGATCCGCAAAGCCGTGGAAGCGGCCAAGAAGAACCTCGTGACGGTGCCGATGGTCGAGAAGACCATCCCGCACATGGTCACGCAGCAGGTCGGCGCGGCCAAGGTCATGCTCAAGCCGGCTTCGCCGGGTACCGGCGTCATCGCCGGCGGCTCGATGCGCGCCGTTCTGGAACTCGCCGGTCTGCACGACATCGTCTGCAAATCGCTCGGCACGAACAATCCGATCAACGTCGTTCTGGCGACGATCGAAGGTCTGCGCTCGCTGCGCACGGCCGAACAGGTCGCCGCATCGCGCGGGAAGACCAAAAAAGAGATCTTCGCAGCGTGATTCACGCCGCTCTCGCCGCATCGCGTCGTCGCCCCGAGCTTCCGTGCCCAAGCACTGTTGCGCTCGGGGCTCCTAGCGCTGCGACGAGATCGACGCAAATCACTTCCTCGACGTCCTTGACGTCGACAAGCTTTCAGGAATAAGGATCATG
>JBBRTL010000202.1:0-4012 GCA_038244445.1 Vulcanimicrobiales bacterium | reverse complement strand
TCCGGGCTCGCCGGTCGGCGCCTCGGTCGTCCCGACCGGACAAGACGTCGGCCTCGGCGTCAAGGTCGGCTCGTCGGAGAAGCTGTTCACGCAAGGCTCGCTCCAGGAGACCGACAACCCGCTCGACGTGGCGATCCAAGGCGATGGCTTCTTCCAGGTGACGATGCCGGACGGCACCACGTCGTACACCCGCGACGGCTCGTTCAAGCGCGATGCGAACGGTTCGGTCGTGACCTCGGACGGCTACTTCATGCAGCCCCAGATAACGATCCCGCAGAACGCGACCTCGGTGCAGGTCGGGCCCGACGGCACCGTGACCGCGATCATCCCCGGCACGGCCCAGCCCCAGCAGCTCGGCCAGGTCCAGCTCGCGCGCTTCGTCAATCCGGCCGGCCTCTCGCCGATCGGCGGACAGAATCTGTACACCGCGACGGCCGCCTCGGGCGCGCCGATCGTCTCGCAGCCGGGCCTGAACGGTTCCGGCAGCCTGCAAGGCGGCTACCTGGAGAACTCCAACGTCCAGATCGTCAACGAGATCGTGAACATGATCGTCGCTCAACGCGCCTACGAAGCCAACTCCAAAGCTATCTCGACGTCTGATGAAATGCTTCAGACGGCCGTGCAAACGAAGCGGTAAGGTTGATCATGCGCAGCCTTACCGGTGCCGTCGCCCTGTTGCTCTCGCTCTGCTCGATCGTCTCGATCGCGCAGGCGGATCAGCGCGCGACGCAGCGGATCGCCGGCGGGCGTTTTGCGGTGATCGCCGCACGCATCGCACACGCCTTGCCGGCAGATCCGGACGCCTCGCTCGTGCCGGCGTTCACCGTCCCCGACCAGACCCTGGCCGCCGGGAGCCTCGCGCTCGTGGCGCACGCTGCGGTCGTCACCCCGACCTACATCAACGTTCCGATCGAAGTCGATCTGAACGGACGTCAAGACCGCATCGTCTTCGTCGGCTATCGGGTCGTGCAGTACGTACAGACCGCGGTGGCCGCCCACGATCTCGCACCGGGCAGCGTGCTCGCCGCGGGCGACCTCAAACTCGCACGCGTACCGTTCTACGGTCGCCACGCGAGCGGCACGGACGTGCTGGTCGGCCGCCGCATTGCGAGCGCCTTCATGCAAGGTCAACCGATCTACGTCGAGCAGACGCAGGTCGATCAGATCGTCAAGCCGGGCTCGACCGTGATCCTGGTCATCCGCGACGGCGACGTCTCGCTGGTCGCCGACGTGGTCGCCCGCAACGGCGGCGGACTCGGCGATCAGGTCACCGTCTACAGCGCAAGCACCAATAAAACGCTCTCGGGAACCGTCGTCGGCCCGAACCGCGTTGAACTGGATATTCAAGGAGCGACGCAATGATGAAGCTTTCCGCACCGCTGGCGGCCCTCGCGCTGCTCGCGTTGCTCCCAACGGCGGTCTGCGCCGACACGCTCTATCAGGCGGCGCCCCCGCCGGCCGGCCCCGGTCATCCGATGCGCCTGGGACCGGATCATCGCGCCGCCCAGGTCGGCGATCTGGTCTACATCGTGTTCGACTTCTCGTCGGCTAATGCCAAGACGAACAACTACGGCAGCTCGAAGAATTTCGATCTCGAACAGGGTTCGGGCATCGGCAATCTGGCGATCTCGCTCCTGCGTAACGGCGCGGGCCTGGGCGGCGGATCGACGACCTCGACCAAACAGACCGCCGGTGGCACGAGTTCGCTCGTGACGACGATGATGGCGACCGTCACCGACGTGCTGCCGAGCGGCGTGCTCCAGGTGCAAGGCGATCAGGGCCTGCTCGTCAACGGCGCCAAGCAGAGCCTGCACATCACCGGCTACATGCGCCCCGAAGACATCGACACGACCGACGCGATCCTGAGTTCGCGCGTCGCCAACGTCGAAGCCACCTTCAACGGCAACGATCAAAAGAGCAAGGGCTTACTTTCGAGGATTCTCTCATGGCTTTTCTAAGAGCACTTGCGCTGATCGCGGCGTTTTCGCTCTCGCTGCCGTTGGTGGCGCATGCGAATGCCGACACGATCGTGCACGTGAAAGATATCGCGCACGTCCAGGGCGTGACCGGCAATCAGTTGGTCGGCTACGGCGTGGTGGTCGGTCTTGCGGGTACGGGCGACACGACCTCGGCGATCTTCACCAGCCAGACGATCCAGAACATCTTGCAGACCTTCGGGCTCTCGGTCAGCACCAACGACGTGCGCACCCGCGACGTCGCCGCCGTCATCGTCACCGCGACCTTGCCGCCGTTCGCCCACTCGGGCGATGCGGCCGACGTCACCGTCAGCGCGATGGGCGACTCGACGACGCTTCAGGGCGGCACGCTCGTGATGACCGAACTGCGCGGCGCGAACAACCTCGTCTACGCGACCGCCCAAGGCCCGATCTCGGTCGGCGGTTTCAGCGCCGGCTTTGCCGATGTCAGCATCTCCAAGAATCACACCTCGGCCGGTCGAGTGCCCAACGGCGCCGTGATCGCCCGCGACATGATCACGAATATCCAACAGGATGCGAACGGCTTCTCGTACGTCCTCACGACGCCCGACTACAAGACGGCCGCCAATCTCGCTTCGACTTTGAACGGCCACTTCGGTGGCGGCACGGCTTCGGCGCAAGACGCCGAGACGGTCCGCGTCAACTTGCCGAACGGCTATCACGGCAATCCGGTCCAGTTCTTGGCGGACGCTTCGGATCTGACGTTCGGGCAGGATCAACTCGCCAAGGTCGTGATGAACGAGCGCACCGGGACGATCGTCTTCGGCGGCGACATCAAACTCGCGCCCTGCGCGATCGCGCACGGCAACCTGACGATCACGATCTCGCAAGAGAACACGAACAACACGCAGCCGTTCACCAACCGGCCCGCGCCGGTCGTGACCAACACGACCGTCCGGGCGACCGAGAAGGGCAAGCAGTTGACCTTCATCGCCGGCGCCGCGACCCTCTCGTCGGTCGTGCGCGCGCTCAACACCATGGGCGTCTCTCCCCGCGACCTGATCGCCATCGTCCAGGCTCTGCGCGGGGCCGGCTCGCTACAAGCGGACTTGGAGATTCAATAATGAGCGACATCTCGAAACTTGGTCTCGACCCGATCGGCATCATCAAGCCGGTCAAACCGACGGCTCCGCACGCCAGAACGCCGATCACGAAGCTCGTACCGGTGACGGCCGACCCGACCGTCAACACCGATCACACGATCATCGGTGCGCCGATCGCGCCGGCGCAAGGCGTCAGCACGGACCACACCACCCCGACGCCGGTCACGTCCGGGCAGACCGTCACGACGCCGCACACCAAGATCGGCGCACCGGTCACGCCGCAACAACAAGCCGCGCTCGATCGTCTGCATCAGGCGACGACCCAGCTCGAGGGCGTCTTTTTGCAGATGGTCATGCACGAGATGAGCAAGAGCGTGCCGAAGGATTCGGTTCTCGGCAAACAGTCGAGCGCGGAGCAGACGTTCTCGGGCATGCTCGACGACGAGCGCGCCAAAGCGATCGCGCAGACCGGCACGCTCGGGATCTCCAAGGTCCTCGACCAGCAGCTCCGCGCGTCGGTACTCGCGGATGCGGCGAACGAAGCGCACGGCGGCGACATCAACCGCGAACTCGAGCGCTAAGGTCGTGTCGACGGATTCCTGGGACGCCTTCGTACAGGCACTGGTCGACGAGACCCAGGCCCTCGCGCTCGTAAAGGAGCTTGCGGGTGAGATGACCCGCGCCTTGGTCGGCGGCGAGCCGCTCGCGATCAACAGCGTCGAACGCAAGCTCGACGGCCAGCGCATCGCCTACGCCCGCGCCACTTCGGTCCGTCGCGGCATGCAGGCGCGCGGTTTCGGACAGATGACGCTCCGTCAGGTCTGCGGCTACGCGCCGCGCCCGATCGCCCTTCAGATGGGCGCGAGACTCTCGGAGCTTGCGACCCTCTCGATCGGGATCAACCTCTCGGTCGCGAACAACAAAGCCCTGATCCAGAGCGGAATGGATCGCCTGGTGAAGATCACCGGCGCT
>JBBRTL010000201.1:0-4064 GCA_038244445.1 Vulcanimicrobiales bacterium | reverse complement strand
CTTGGCAAGTTCCCCGCTGTAGAGCATCCGGTAGAGAATGTTGATACCGAAGACGTCGTCGCCGATGGTGAAGAACGGCCCGTCGATGCCCTGCAAGGCCGCGACGACCAGCATCCCAGCCCCGTGCGAGGTCACGGCGGGCGCGGGTGCCGTGAGTTGGTGACTGCGGGGCTCCTGGCCCTCGCGTTCGCCGAACTGCGGAACGAGGAACGGCTCGGCCAGGCCGATGCGCGCGATACCTGTAGCGGTCGGCATGGGCCGCGTGACGGGACGGGCCTCGGCGACGCTCTGTTGCGGGATGATGATCGGTTCCGCAAGGTAGCCGGCACCGCTGCCGGTGGCCGTCGGGGCCGGTTCGCCCATCGTGAACGCGCGGCGGTCGCCGGTGCGCGCGTTGTTACGCGAGACGATGACGGGCTCCGCGAGCGCCTGGTGGACGCCGCCGGCGGTGATCGTCGAGAGCGGATCGTGAACCGCGTCGGTCCCGCCCTTCTCGACGTTCGAGCTGTAGAGCTGGGCGATGAGCGGTTGCGCGAGTCCAAAGATGTTGCTACCGCAGACCGTCCGGATCGGCTTCTCCAGGTCGACGATGCGGTTGTCGTCCGGGCCTTCGGGCCGTAGGACGTGAAGCAGCACGGGTTGCGCGAGCCCGGTGTTGTTCTTGCCGGTGATGGCCTGCATCGGCGAGCCAAGGTTGAGTTCGCGACGATCATCCTTGCCGTGCGCGACGCAGACCAGGGTTGGTTCGGCGAGTCCGAGGTTATTGCCGGTGCGAAGCGTCCGAAGCGGCGCGCCCAGGTCGACGTTGCTGTTCTCGAACGTCGCGTGGGTGAGCACGGGCTCGGCCAGCGCCTTGTCGTTCTTGCCGACGATGGTGGTCATCGGTCCGGAGACGGGTTGGGTCTGGTCCTTCCAGCACGATTTCTCGGACGCGTTGGCTTTGACGATCAGCGCTTCGCTCAGACCGATGGCGCCGGCGCCAGCGATCGTCGGAAGCGGCTTGTCGACGCCGCGTGCGGTCGCGCCGCCCTGCTGTCCGAGGACCATCCGCAGGGAAGCGATGTCGGTCTCGTCGACGTCGGACCATTGCAGTGCCGCGAGCGCCGTCGAGAACGTCGATTCGATGGCGATGCGGGCTTCGTGCAGCGCGATCGTACGGATCGACTTGTTGGACTCTTTCTCGTCCTTGGTGAGCTTGCGCCCGAGCGCTTTCTCCGACGGGCGTACGTCCAGCAGACTGTGGAAGCGCGTCGCGATCGGCGCGAGGCGTTTGATAAGTTCGACCAGGATCGGCGCGGCGAACGAGTCTTGCTTCTCGTAACCCGCGCCGATGCGGCGCAGCGTTGGCGGCGAGTGCGGGCCACGCTCGCGTGACGTGATCGGCTCGCCCTTGCGGCTCCAGTCGATGATCGTCGAGCACGGAACCCAGGGCTTCTGTCCGGCCTTCGGATTCTTCCCGTGCGTTGGCATCGGGAACGAAGCCGCATATTGGAGCGACCCCACGACAAAGAGGCGCTTCCGGATGGTAGGATCTCCGTAGTCGGCGCAGTTGACCACGTGGTCTTGCACCGAGTAGCCGAGAGCGCGGATCTCCGCCAGGAACGCCTGGTAGTAATCGCCCTTGTGCTCCGCACGCGGGCGCATATCGGGGCCGAGCGGTCCCCACGTCTTCCACTCCGGGACGTTCTCGAAGAAGAGCGTGGTCGGTTTCATCTTCACCCAATCCAGGATGAAGGCCGCGCTCGAGCGGCTCTGATCGCGAATCGGTTTGTCGCCGCGAGCCTGACTGAACATGATGCACTCGCTCGAGGCGATCAGCAAGTCGATGTGGAGGCCCTTGAGCACCTTCTCCGGCGAGAGGTTTTCAATCGACGCGTTGTAGAGTTCGGCAAACGCGATATTGCGACGCACCGTCTCGATCGCGATGTTCCAATGGTTGACGTTTATGAGGCGCAGACGGCGGCCTTGGGCGGCGAGCGACGCGGCGGTAATGCCGCTACGCTCGAGGGCGCGCAGGAGACCGTTGGAGCTTCCGCCGGCACCGCAGAAGAGGTCGACGACGACACAGTCTTTCATCGCTGCGGCCCTCATGCGGCCAGAGCGTAGTGGCCTACGCTCGTGGTCGAGAAGTGTGCATTGGCAACTTTCCGGATCTGCTCTTTCCACCAGGGGTTCTTGGTGGGCCGGACGGGTTCGACGGCGCGATAGAGTTGCGCCGCGGTGGCGTGGCCGCCGAGGTCTTCGAGCGCGGCCCGGACGACGGCGCGCCATGCGCTCGGCTCGGTCTCGGCGATCGCGCGCAAGCGCTTGCGGAGGCCGAGGACGTCGGTCGCTTCATCGAAGAAGGCCAGGCCGACCATGCGGCGCTCGGCGTTCTTCGTGAACTGCGCGAAGAGAATCGGTTTGGAAAGTTCCGGATAGACGTTCCGGGGCACGAGGTCGACGCGCATCGACCACTTGTCGGCCGTTTCGCTCACGCGCGCGGCGCGTTGGAGCATATAGGTCGGCAAGAGGAAGCCCGCGTGGAAGCCGTCTTCGTAGGCCGCATGGAAGCGGTCGAGCAGAGTCCACACGAGCTCCGAGACGTAGGGCGGGTTCCCGATCGCGTGCGTGGCGTATGCGGGTAGCGCGACGGTCGTGACGTCACCGATCACGACGTTGTGGCCTTTGGCCGCTGCGATCGCGGCGAGGGGCGCTTGTAGCTCGATGCCGAGGTGCGGCACGCCGGCGGGCAGTGCGTCGAGGAAGCGGCCGTCGCCGCAGCAGGGCTCGATGACGTTCGACGTCGCGTCGAGGTTCGGGAAGAACCGTTCCACGATCGCCTGCGCGAACCACGCCGGCGTCGGGTAGTAGTTCATCTCGCCGACGTAGGAGCGTTCGGACTCGAACAGAGTGAGACTGTCGTCGTGCACCATGGTGTTACAGTTCCTCCGGCTTCGCGAGGAGCGCGACGTGGATCGCACGGCGCTCGGCGCGGTTGCGGTAGGCGCGAAGCGGGTCGCCTTTGCGCTTGTCGTAGCGGGGCTTGTCGTGGAAACTGCGGGCCATGTGGGGCGTACCTCATAGACGAGAGTGATAACGCCGATGTGGTCTCACGCTTGGGCGCGCTGAAGGGAAGGGCGGCGCGGAGCGTCGCCCTCTCGTCCCGTGAGGCGTGTGCAAGTGTGAGACGAACCCGTAGGGTTCTAGTTAAGCCGCATACGCGACGTCGGTGATCTTGTCGCGGAGTGCTTCGAGCGACGAGACGGGATCTGCGTCATTGAGGAAGAGGCGAGCCTGATAGTCGATGCGCTCCATCGTCCCGCCGGCGTTCCGAACGACCGTCGTCCAATCGTAGACCATGTGGCGCGGCGGGACGACCTCGATTTTGAGGACGCCGTCGACGTAGCTCTTCTTGATTTTGACGCCGCGCTGGATGAGGATGACTTTACCGCTCTTGATTTCATCCAGCAGGTCGCTCATCGAGCGCTCGAACGTGATATCGAGCTTAGCGAGAAACTTCTCGATCTCTTCGGGCGCGAGGACGCGTCCGATCAGGCGTTCGCCGTCGTCGAGGGTCGCGGTCACGACCTTCGCCATGGTCTCGGGGAGCAGGTCGTAGATCGGCAAGATGCGGCCGCAGATAAGGTGCACGATCGTGCCGGTCTTATCGCCGGCAGTCGCGAGCTCGGCGTCCCAGGCGAGTTTGGCCACGTCATCCTCGAGGTACTCGTCCGTGCGATAGTGCGGCATCCATTCGGCGACGAGCCGCGAGGCGGTCGGGGTGAGGACGCGATAGCAGCAGCGCGCCCGCCCGCGCACCGTCATATCGGCGACCCGATAGACGGCGACGACGCCGTCCGGATCGGCGGCGAAGAACGCCTCGCCTTCGCCGTAGCGCTTGAGGGCGGCCGCGACGAGGTTGTGCGCGAGCCCGAAACTCGTGCGCTTGGCGGGCACGATCGCACGGACTTTGATATACGAGGTGCTGCCGCCGTCGTCGTACGAGCGGATGATCTGCTCCGAGAGCTTCGTGATCGATTCTCCGCGAACGGTCTGGACGCCGAGGTCGTAGCTTCCACTCT
>JBBRTL010000200.1:0-4086 GCA_038244445.1 Vulcanimicrobiales bacterium | reverse complement strand
GAACCCGTGCCCGTGCGGCTTTGCCGGCGATATGACGAAGGAGTGCAGTTGCTCCGAATCGACGATCACACGCTACCAGAAGCGCGTCTCGGGACCGCTGCTGGATCGCATCGATATCTTTGTGGAGGTGCCGCGCGTCGAGTACGAAAAGCTCTCCTCGGAAGCGACGGGCGAGACGTCCGAAATCGTGCGGGAGCGCGTCGAGGATGCGCGACGACTCCAGGGCGCGCGCTTCGCCGGGACGCGGTTCGTGTGCAACGCCGAGATGACGCCGACGGAGGTACGGGAGTTCTGCCAGACGCGCCTCGACGAGCAGGCGCAGTCGCTGCTTCGATTGGCGATGGCACAGTTGTCGCTGTCGGCGCGCTCGTTTCATCGCATCCTCAAGCTCGCGCGCACGATCGCGGATATGGACGCGGCTGAGATCATCGCTTCGCACCACGTCGCCGAGGCGGTGCAGTACCGCCAGCGTGTGCGGGGGTAGGAGGTCGGAAGTTGAAGGTCGGAGGTCAGGGGCGAGCGCTTCGGGAAGACCGCCGAGCGCGAAAGGGGGCTTGACCTATGCGACGACTCAGTACGAACGGTCACTGCAAACGAGTCGTCGAGAACGACGAACTAACAACGACAACTGGCGATGGTATACTGTAATAACCGCCGAAAGCAGGAGTTCACGCCAACTCCGATGGAGCAGACCCCGCCACGCGAGCGCAAGCTCGCGCTCATCTTCCCAGGACAAGGCTCGCAACACGCGGGTATGGGCCGCCGCGTCGCCGAAGCGTCGGCGAGCGCGCGCGAGATTTTTGCTCGCGCCGACGAGATCTTGAAGTTCGACGTCACCAAGATCGTGATGGAGGGTTCGGAACAGGATCTCCTCAAGACAGCGAACACGCAGCCGGCGATCCTCGCAGTGAGTTGGGCGTACCTCGCGTATATCAGGGAACGCGCGGCGGACATGGGCCGGCAGTTCTTGCCGTCGCACGTCTCGGGCCACAGCTTCGGCCAGTTCTCCGCTGCTGCCGCCGCTGACGCGATCTCGTTCGCCGACGCGTTGCGGCTCGTTGCCGAGCGCGGCCGCATCATGACGAAATGGTCGAAACAGCGACCGGGCGGCATGGCCAGCGTCATCGGCCCGACGGATGACGACGTCCGTGACATGTGCGAACGCGCATCGCCGGACGGCGATGTCGGTGTCGCCGCTGTCAACGCACCGGGGCAGACCGTGATCTCCGGCACGCTCGCCGCGCTCGGGCGGGCGATCGAGTCGGTGAAGGAGCGCGGCGGTCGCGTCGTGCAGCTCCCGATCTCCGTGCCGGGGCACTTCCCGAAGATGTCCGACGCGCGCGAAGAACTCCGGCAGTCGATCAACTCCACGGCGTTCCGCGACCCGATGTCTCCCGTTGTCTCGAGCCTGACCGGTCGCGTTCTGACGACGGCGGAGGAAGTGCGACAGGAACTGAGCGACCAGATGACCGGGGCGATCAACTGGATGCGTGCGTTCCTCGCGATGCGGTCCGGTGGCGCGTCGACGTTCTTCGAGGTCGGGCCGGGCCACGTACTCGGCAATATCAGCAAGCGTGTCGATCGCGAGGCGCAGTTCATCGACGTGTTCGACGAGGCTCAGTGGCAGGAGCTTGTCGCAGCATGGCCGGCCGCAGACGCGACTCCCACAGTGCGCCGGCGACTGCGCGAGGCAACCAAACGATGAGCCGCATCGAGTCGCTGCCGAATCGGCGCGTCGTTGTAACAGGGATGGGCACCGTCTGCCCGCTCGGGAACAACTGGCGCGACGCATGGAATGCGATGACGCAGGGCCGGTCTGGAATCGCGCGATTGACGCAGTTCGACGTGAGTCAGTTCGAGGTGCAGATCGGCGGCGAGGTCAAGGATTTCCATCCGGAGGAAGTGATCCCGACGAAGGATTTGCGGCGGATGGACCGAAACGGCCAGTACGCCGTCGTCTCGGCTCTCGAGGCGGTGGCGGATGCCGCACTCGTGATCGACGATGCGAACCGCGACAACGTCGGGGTGATCTTCGGGTCTGCCGGCGGCGGTTATGGCTTCCTGCTTGAGCAGAACGCGATCTTCGAGGCATCGGGGTACCGGCGTGTCAGCCCGTTCCTGATCAGCAACATCCTGCCTGACGCGGCCTCCGGGCAGGTCGCGATCACGATCGGGGCGTGCGGGCCGAACATGGCGATTGCGTCGGCATGTTCGACCGGTTCGGGCGCGATCGGCGAGGCGTGGGAGACGATCCGGCGCGGTGACGCTGAGGCGATGATCGCCGGCGGTACGGACAATCCCCTGCTGCCGGTGCTGCTCGCCGGCTTCCACGCGCTGCGTGCGCTCGCGAACGATTCAGAGCACCCGGAGCGGGCGAACAAGCCCTTCGATGCGCGGCGCGACGGGTTCGTCGTCGGGCAAGGCGCGGCCTCGCTCGTGCTCGAAAGCCTCGATCACGCGCAAGCGCGGGGGGCAGAGATCTACGCCGAGATGATCGGTTACGCGACGACGAACGATGCCTACGACATGGTCGCATCGCTCGAATCCGGCCGCGCATCGTCGGTCGCGATGACGCGGGCGATGCGGAAGGCCGGCATCGGGCCGTCGGAGGTGAATTACATCAACCCGCACGGCACGGGGACACCCCTCAACGACCGTGCGGAGACGGCGGCGATCAAGGACGCGTTCGGCGAACACGCGTACAAGCTGGCGATTAGCTCGACAAAATCGATGCACGGGCACCTGATGGGTGGCGCCGGAGCGCTCGAGGCGATCGCCTCGGTCCAGACGATCCGCACCGGCATCATTCCGCCGACCATCAACTACGAGGTTCCCGATCCGGCATGTGACCTCGACTACGTGCCCAACGTCGCGCGCCACGCGGACGTGCGCGTCGCGCTGTCCAACAACGTCGGGCTCGGCGGACACAACGCCTGCGTCATCTTCCGACGCTACGAGGCATAGGCGCGGGCGATCACAGACGTCGGCGAAGAGAATGCTCGCGTGGTAGGTTGAGGCATGGCGCAGCCCGAACCGATCTATGAGAAGAGCTTCACGTTGCCGCTTGGGTACACGTTCACGGCCCGCGCCCGCCCATCGACGATGCGCAGCACGATCCTCAGGCTGCTTCCGTGGGCGCTCGTCGCCGCGCTGCCGGATGGCCGGGCGACGAAGATCGCGACGTCGGCGGCGCGCCGCGTCTCGCCTCTCACGAAGTACAAGCTGCGGTAGTCGGCACCGTCGGGATCGGAGTCCGCAGGGACGACTCGCGACTCTTCGCGATCCGTGACTCGACGCGGGCATTAGCGACGCATCGCGCCGGCGGCGCCGAGGAGCGCGCCGGCAGCGGCGACGAAAAGCGCGAGCGTCGCCGCGAACGTGGCGACGTTCGAGCCGCGCGGCCCCGTGCCAAGCTCGGCGAGCGGCGGCAGCGCGGCGGGCGGCCGGCCATCGACGGTGTAGATGTATGCGTTGACGGCGCTCTTCGTCGCACTCTGCGCTCGCACGACGATGTAGCCGGGGCGATAGAGCGGGAACGGAAATAGATCGGCGTTGACGACGAGCGGGAAGCTCCACGTGCCGTCCCGCAGCACGGTGACCTGCCGCTCGTGATACGCTGGCCCGTTGATCTGCGTCACCGGCACGTCCGAGAAGGTGAAGTCGAGCATCACCGTCTCGCCCGGCGACCAGCCGTCCTGACCGACGATCTGGAACAGCGAGCCGGCGCCGCCGGTCGCCGGTGAGATCAGCGGCTCACCCGAAAGCGTCTGTGCTGATGCCGCGTGGGTAGAGAGCGTCGCGCAGAGCAGCGCGACGGCGACGGCTGTGAGCATCCACTTCACACGACCCCGCTTCCATGCTTGCCCCGCCGTCGCGATAGTAGCACAAGCGGTGGGCTGATGATGGTCGTCCGGGGCCGTGGACGGCGATGCCTGCCACACCGGGTGTCCGGAGACTCTTGAACATCGTGGCGCGGACTTCAGCCCGCGTCTGGCGGGCTACGTAGGATCGATGCGCCGCGGCGTAAGGCGGCGCACCCAGGCAGCACGATCGGCGGTTGTACTGGATTTGTCACGAACGCGTCGT
>JBBRTL010000199.1:0-4105 GCA_038244445.1 Vulcanimicrobiales bacterium | reverse complement strand
CGCGCTACGGCGCGGACGTCGCCGCGCTCTCGGATGCCCTCACCAAGCTCGAGGCGCCCGGCAAGGGCTACGACTCGACCGACTATCTGATGTGGGCGGATCCGTTCGTGTCGAGCATCGCGGCCCGGATGGCGAACGTCGACCTGCGTGCGGTTCGCCTCGAATCCGAACGCGTGCAAGAACATCTCCTCACCGACCGGCCGCCGCTCCATCGGAATGCCGCGTTCGTGATGTTTCTGGCGGCGCGCAAGTACGATCTGATCGCGCGCAAGTTCCAGGCGGCCCAAGAGATCCGCGACTACTATGCCGACGCGGTCGCACATGCGGGACAGCCGCACTCGCCGACGATCCGCGATCTCTACTGGTGTAAGTACTGGTTCTGGGAACTGCGCGACGATTACGAAGAACTGGCGCCGCTCTACGCTTCGGCCTGGCGGTACGAGGATCGCGAATCGCATCTGGCGAGCAACCTCGAGCGCTACCATATGGTGGCACAGCAGAACATCGCGCGAGCGGATGCGGTCAATCGCGCGATCTACGAACAATACGTGCCGAACAAGACGCTACCCGCCTTCGAGACATTGGTCTCGCCGTGATCGCGGCCGTGCTGATCCTCCTGGTCTTTCTCGGATTCGCGGCGCTGATGTATCTGCGGATCATCCCGGCCATCCTGGCGGTGCCGGTGATGGCGGTCGCGATGGGAATCGTCGCGGGCGTGCCGCTTCCGGCCCTCGGCGACGTGATGGTGCTGGGATCGGTCAAGCTCGCGCCGGTCATCGTGGCCGTGATCTTCGGCGCGTTGCTCGGGCGCGTGACCTTGGATACCGGAATCGCGCGCGCGCTCGTCAACCTGGCGGCCGAGTACGGCGGCGAGAATCCGTTCCTGCTCTCGATGATCCTGTGCGCGGTCGTGGCCCTGCTCTTCGTGACGTTCAACGGCCTTGGCGCGATCATCATGGTCGGCTCGATCGTGCTGCCGATCATGATGACGACCGGCGTGCCGCGCAAGGTCGCCGCGACGCTCTTCCTGATGGCCTTCGCGCTCGGTTTCATCTTCAATATCGCGAACTGGAAGTTCTACACCAGCCTGTTCGGTGTGACCCAAGGGCAACTGCTCTGGTATTCGATCGCGCTCGCGGTCATCGACCTGCTCGCGCTGGTGATTTACGCCGCGATCTCGTTCCGGCGCGAGCGCGACTACGCGACCTGGGCCGTCCGCGCCGACGAGCCCGCCGCGCCGCGCGTCCCGCCGTGGGCGTTGATCGCGCCTATCCTGCCGATCGTGCTCTATTTCGTGCTCCACCTCGATCCGATTCTGGCGTTCGCGATCTCGGCGATCTATGCAGCCCTCGCGGCGCGCCCGCGCGAGGTCGTGAAGGTGCTCGTCGCCGCCGCCATTCGCGGCGTCGAAGACGTCGCACCGGCGGTGATCCTGTTCATCGGGATCGGCATGCTCTTCACCCTCACGCAAGCGCCGGCGTTCAAAGCGGCGCTGGAACCGTTGGTCGCGGGCGGCTGGGCGCACAACCCGATCGCGTTCGTCGCGATCTTCGGCATCCTGAGTCCGCTTGCGCTCTACCGCGGCCCGCTCAATCCGTTCGGGGTCGGGATCGCGATCTTCACCGTCCTGCTCTCGTCGGGTGCGCTTCCGCCGATCGTGCTGGTCGCGGCGATCATGGCGGTCGTCCAGGTCCAGAACGTCTGCGATCCGACCAATACCGCGAACGTCTGGGTCGCGAACTTCACCGGCACGCCGATCGACGAGATCACCAAACGGACGCTGCCGTACCAGGTCGGCGTCGCGATCGTGGGCACGCTCCTGATCGTGTTCGGCGCGTCGTGGTTCTTCGGGAGCAGTCCGTTCCGGATCGCGATTCCGGCCGCGCGAGCCGACACGCTCGACGCGCGTACCGGACTCTTCGCACCCGCGAACGCGTCCGGCCGCGTGCTGATCGACGACGACGGCAGCGCGCCGGCGAAGGCCGCCGCCGACAGCGTCGCAAGCGCATTGAACGGCGGCGACTTGCGCGCGTCGCGCGGTCGCATCGATCCGAACGTAGGTGACTGCGCGGGCAAGCCGTTCGCCGCCTACGTCCAGGTAACGTCGACCTCGTTCGTGCTGACGGAGGGCACCGACCTCGATATCGGGGTCGTGCTCGAAGACTGCGGCGGCTGGGGTGTCGGCGAATGGCACGACCACAACGTCTTTGCAAGCGCTCCGACCGATGCGGACGCGCGCGCCCTCGCGAGCGATGGTGTCGCACGGATGCGCGAATGGGTTCGAACCCATCCCGATCGGGCCACGCACCTCTGGCACGACGGCCTGGCTTACGCGCCCGACGACGCGCCGACCTACTACTACGCGCTCTTCAAGACGGTCGACGGTTACATGCGAACGTTCGTGCGCGGCGGCGGGCCTGCATATGAAGCCGGCATGCGCACCAACGACATCGTCGACAAACTCGACGGCAAGTTCTGGTGGGAGTACGGCACCTTTCAGACGCAGTCGCGCGCCTACGACGGCAAGCCGCACAGCTTCGAAGTCGAGCGCGCCGGCAAGACCCTCGATCTCCAACTCGGCACCCCGTTCAGCCCATCATAAAGTGAGAGCATGAGCAACATCGATCCCGAACTTGCGGCCTACTGCGATGCCCGGCGCGACGCGCACGTCGACGAACTCAAGAGCTGGATCGCGATCCCGTCGATTTCGGCCGATCCGGGCCATCGCGCGGACGTCCGCACGTGCTGCGAGCGGCTGGTCGCACGCATGGACGAGATCGGTCTGAAGGCAAGCGTCCTCGAGACCGCCGGCAACCCGCTCGCCTACGGCGAATGGCTCGGCGCGCCCGGCAAGCCGACCGTGCTGATCTACGGACATTATGACGTGCAACCGGTCGACCCCATCGAGTTATGGAAGAGCCCACCGTTCGAGGGGACGATCCGCGACGGAAAGATCTATGGGCGCGGTTCCGTCGATGACAAAGGCCAAGTGCTCATGCACTTCGCGGCGATCGACGCGCACTTGCGCACGCGCGGCTCGCTGCCGGTCAACGTCAAGGTCGTGATCGAGGGCGAAGAAGAGATCGGCTCGCCGAACTTCGAGACTGCGCTCGCGCGCTACAAGGACGAGTTCAAAGCGGATCTGGCCGTGATCTCCGATACGGCCGTCTTTGCCGAAGACGTGCCGTCGCTCACGACCTCGATCCGCGGCCTGGTGCATTGGGAGTTGACCGTCAGCGGTCCGACCAACGACCTGCACTCCGGCTACTTCGGCGGCATCGTGCGCAACCCGATCGAGGCGCTCGCGCAGATCGTCGCCTCGCTCAAGGATGCGGATGGGCGCGTGACGGTTCCGGGCTTCTACGACGGCGTGCCCGAGATCGAGCCGGACGCGATGGCGGAGCTACGCGCGTTGCCGTTCGACGAGGCCCACGAGGCGAGCGCGCTCGGCCTGCCCGAGTTCGCGGGCGAACGCGGACGATTGCCGCTCGAACGGATGTGGTTCCGACCGACCCTGGAGTGCAACGGCATCTGGGGAGGCTATCAGGGCCCGGGCAGCAAGACGATCATCCCGAGCTGGGCGAAGGTCAAGCTCTCGGCGCGACTGGTCGGCGATCAAGAGCCGGCGGCCATCAAGCGCGCGGTCGAAGCGCACATCCGCGCGATCGCGCCCTCCGGCGTGCGCGTCGAGATCGAATCCGACGGCGACGTTCGCGCGGTCACGACCTCGCGCACGCATCCGGCAGTGGCGGCCGCCGCACGCGCGATGCACGCCGGCTTTGGCAAGCCGCCCGTCTTCATCGGCACCGGTGGCACGATCGGTCCGGTCGCATCCTTCGACCGCATCCTCAAGCTCCCGCAAATCCTGATCGGCGTCGGCCTCCCCGACGACCAGATCCACGCCCCCAACGAGAAGTTCAACCTGACCCAACTCTTCGGCGGCATAAAGACCATGGCACACCTCTACGACGAGATCGCCGCACTATGAATTTCGGTCGCCCGGCGGAGCATCGCGCGCTCCACCCCCCCGAGGGTGGCGCCCCTCTTTGTCATACCGGGCACCTCACCGACGCTCGGCATAAACTCCGCGCGAAGCGCGTAGTCG
>JBBRTL010000198.1:0-4163 GCA_038244445.1 Vulcanimicrobiales bacterium | reverse complement strand
GATCGTCGAGAGCGGCTGGATGAAGGCCGGCGACGCGTTCCGGTACGCCATGGACACGGACAAGCATTACTTCGTCCGCGCCGAAGTGATGGACTCGCCGACCGGCAACCGACGCATCTTCGACACGACGGTCGAAGTCGCACCCCACAACATGTCGAGTTGCACCCTGCACACCGACGGCAAAGGCAACTTCTGGTTCACGACCCGCGTGTCGCGCTACTAGGAGCTACTGCTTTCGGGCGAATGCCTTCTTCGCAGCGGCGACGATCGCGGTCGTGCCCATGCCGTAGTGTTCGATCAGTTCGACCGGATCGCCGGACTGCCCGAACTTGTCTTGCACGCCGATGAACTCGATCGGCACCGGATAGTTCGCCGCCACGATCTCCGCGACGCGCGAGCCCATGCCCGCGTGGACCTGATGCTCTTCGACGGTCACGATCGCGCCGCAGTCCTTGGCCGCCGCGACGATCGCCGCGGTATCCATCGGTTTGACGGTGTGGTTGTTGACTACGCGAGCGTCGATGCCGTCTTTCGCCAGTTCTTCCGCTGCTAAGAGCGCGTTGTAGAGCAGGATGCCGCACGCGACGATCGCCACGTCCTTGCCTTCGCGGAACGTCTGCGCTTTGCCGATCTCGAACGGCGTCGCATCGGTCGTGACTACCGCCGACTTCTCGCGCGCGAAGCGCAGGTAGACCGGGCCGAACATCTCCGAGAGCGCGATCGTCGCCTTCTTGGTCTGGATCGAGTCGCACGGCACGACGACGGTCATGTGCGGGATCACGCGCATGATCGCGATGTCCTCGATGGCCTGATGGGTCGCGCCGTCGGGACCGACCGAGACGCCGGCGTGCGCGCCCGCGATCTTCACGTTGGTCTCGTTGAGCGCCATGATCGTACGGACTTGCTCCCACGAGCGGCCCGGATTGAACATCGCATACGACGCGATCCACGGGATCTTGCCGGCCGCGGCCAAGCCGCCGGCCATCGCGACGAGCAACTGCTCGGCGACGCCGATCTCGAGGTACTGCTCGGGACAGGCCTTCTTGAAGCCTTCCATGCGGGTCGACTCCGCCAGGTCGGCGCAGATCGCCATCACGTTTTTGTTCTTGAGTCCGGCCTCGATCAGGCCTTCGCCAAAGCCGTTACGCGTCGGGACCTGTTTGACCGACGCCGCATCGGTGTAGCCGTGCAGGTGCAACGTTTCGCCGTCCATCGTCACGTCAGGCATGTGCTAAGATCCTTTCGCGATCGGCTTGCAGTTCGCGTAACGCGACCTCGGCCTGCTCTTTGTTCGGTGGCTTGCCGTGCCAGGTGTAGTCGCCTTCCATATACGAGACGCCCTTGCCCGGAATCGTGTTCGCAATGATGACGGTCGGCTTGCCCTTGACGGCCTTGGCCTTCTCGATCGTGGCGAGGATCGCGGACATGTCGTTGCCGTCGCACTCGAAGACCTCCCAGTTGAACGAGCGGTACTTATCCGCAAGCGGTTCGAGCGGCATGATCTCTTCGGTGCTGCCGTCGATCTGGATGAAGTTGCGATCGATGATGCACATCAGGTTGTCGAGCTTGAACTTGGGCGCCGTCATCATGGCTTCCATATGGAGACCGCACTGGTGTTCGGCATCCGACGTCACCACGTAGACGCGCCAATCTTTTTTGTCGAGCTTGGCGGCGAGCGCCATCCCGATGCCCTGCGCTAGGCCCTCGCCGAGCGGGCCGGAGGTCGTCTCGACCGAGGGCAGCGTCACGCGCTCGGGGTGGCCTTGCAGGCGCGATCCGAACTTACGCAGCGTCAGCAGCTCCTCGACCGGAAAGTAGCCGAAGTTGGCCATCGCCGAGTAGCGGACCGGCGCGATGTGACCGCACGAGAGCAGCAGACGATCGCGATCCGCCCAGTCGGGGTTCTTGGGATCGTGGCGCATCGCGCTGCCGTACAGGGCGGTGAAGATATCGGCCATATCCAGCGAGCCGGCGGAATGCCCGGAACCGGCCGATTCGAGCGCGCGGATGATACCCTGGCGGACGTCGTTGGCCTTGACCCGAAGGCCGGTCAAGGCTTCTTGAGAGAGGCTCATGGCGGCGTGTATACCAGGGCCCGTCCGGCTGGCCCTGGCAGGTCGACGGCAACTAGAGCTTTTTGCGGCGACCTGCGTTGGACCGGGTGGGCGGAAGCTCCGTTCCGGTGATCACTGCGACAGGAAGCACGCCACCAGCGACCACCGCGATCACCGTCGAGGGCGTCAAGCGGCTGTCACCATCCTGGCCAAAACATATAAACCCGATAGAGCCATTGCTCGTCAGCGTGACGTTGCCGTTAGCGTCGGTCGTGCCGATATCTTGGGGCGGATCACCCGAGTCTCCGTGCAAGCAGAACTGTCCGAAAGGCGCGATGACCGAGAGCGATACCGACTGCCCGGCAAGCGGCTTTCCCGCTGCATCCGAAACGTTGACCACTACCGGAGCGAATGGCCAGCTGCCGTTGACCTGCGGCACGCTCTGGTTGTCGCCCGAAACGATGGTGAAGATGCGATCGCTCGTCGGATCGATATGCAACGCCGCTGTCGCCTGCGCGTGCGTGGTGGCCGCTATGACGGCGACATCGCCGCTTCCATGCCCGCAGGTCGCACTGGCCCGTCCACTCGCCTGATCCAACGTCGCCGTACCGTCACTCCCGGTGACGACGACTACCGGTTTGAAGGCGCTGTTCGTCCTGCTGATGCTGCACGAGATCACGTTCGGCGTACGGACCGCGGCAACGCTGAACGTGACGTCGGCACCGGGGATCGCATCGCCGGCCGAATCCGTGACCCGCGCCGTTATCGCCGAGAACGCCACCGTCTTGCCGGTCAGGGTGCGCGACTGATCGTTGCCGGCGGTGATCGTCACGGTCGCTTCCGAGCCTCGGACCGGGCGCGGGCGTCCGACCCGCTTCGGCCGCGAAAGGACCTGCGGCATGGAACAGATCGCGGGACTCACCGCCGCGGAGGACGCTCGATGTACCGGACGCGACCCGCGCCGTTGCTTCGATCCCGGCGGCGGCAACAACAGGTTCACGACGGCGTATCCCCAGATGTCGCCGCTACACGCAGCGACCGCCATCGGCATCGGGATCGAAGTGGACGGGGGAGATCCAGCGCAGTTCAGGCCGTACAGCGTCGGGACCGTGACCGCCCCGTTCGCATCGGTCACCGCCTGCAATGCGCCACCGCCGTTGCCCATGTAGCACAACACGCCCTGTGGCGCGGTCAGGTACATCAGGGCGACCGGTTGCGAGGTTACCGGATCCCCAGCCACGTCCGTCATCGTGAACGTCAGCGACGGGATGATCCAAGCGCAGCAGGTCATCGAGGCGGGCGCAACGCTCTGGTTCGCCACGGCCGGCGTCAACGCAAAGGCCGGAGTGCTGTTACTGACGACCGTCAGATCGGCGAAGGTCTGCACGCCTCCCGCTTCCGCGACGACGAACGCCGTGCCTGACGAACCCTGGCAACTCGCGGACTTCGCACCCGGCGTCGCCGCAAGCGTTGCCACGCCGTTGGTATCGGTCGTCGCCACGACCGGCTCTGCCGAGTTGCCGTCGGCCGCTATGGAACACACCATCGCCGACGCCGAACCGGTCGTGAAGAGGATGGCGACATCCGCAGCGGGATTTCCGGTCATCGTATCGGTCGCGGTGACGATGATCGGCGCGAAGACGGCGGCGGTGCCCGATCGCGCCGCAACGGTCTGACTCCCACCCTGGGTGATCGCAAGTTTGATCGGGTCGTCGGCCCTCACGCCGAGCGGATGGACCAGGGAGATAGCGACCAGTAATGTCATGAAAAACCGGGCGTTCATCTGCGCTCCTACCATGTGACGGTCGCGGTGTAGGAAAAGATCGCGAGCATACTGCGCACCTGCGCCGGATCGAGGAAACCTTGAGCGTCGAGCAACTTCTCAGGCGCCTTCTTGAGATGGATGGTCATCTCGACATCGCCGAGCAACGGCGTATTCGCCGCCTGAAAGCTGTTCCCGTCGCTGCCGGGTACCATCGGTATACCGCCCATCGAGACCGAGACGAACGTGTTCGTGTTGACTGCAGAGACCGGGGTCGTCAAATCGAACCCGAGATAGAGCGTATTGGCCTGCGGTGCTTGCAACGTCATCCCGATCGCCGATTGGTC
>JBBRTL010000197.1:0-4170 GCA_038244445.1 Vulcanimicrobiales bacterium | reverse complement strand
CGGCGCAGAGCAGATCGTCGATGCCTTTCTCCTTCGTGAGTCTTCCGACGTAGCCGATCCACGGGCCGTCGGATAGCAGGCCGAGCGCCTCGCGAGCACGTGCTGGGTCGCCGGGATGAAAGCGCTGCTTGTCGACGCCGGCGGGAACGATGTGGACGTCGCCTGCTTCGACGCCGTAGCGCTCCCGGTACAGGGCGATGTGGCCCGAACTCAGCGTGACGATCGGCGTCGTGCGCAGGAGCCTGCGTTCGATCTCGATGCGTTCCAGGGTGACCGCGTCGCGACGGCGTCGCTCGACCCCATGCGAATGCGGCGTGTGGACGTGCGCCGAGTCGAACTCCGATGTGATGCCTTCGCCGACGACTCCGGAGAGCCAATAGTGGCTTGAAACGAGCGCGTAGTCGTTCGTGGCACAGATCGCCCGGACGGCCTCGGTCATCTCGGGGAGATGGGCGGCGAGCGCGTCGTTGGGAATATGACGGGCGGGCCCCGCGTCGACGCGCAGAACCCGGAATCCGTTGTACTGCTCGGAACTAGGGGCCTTCTCCGATGCGCGCCGGGTGACGACGTCGACGGCCCAGCCGTCCGCGCACAGGGCTGCCGCGAGTTCACGAACGTAGATGGTGACGCCGCCGTTTTCGGGCGCGCCGACGGTCGTCGTCGGGTCCGCGTGGAGTGAAATCAGCAGCGCCGAAGCCCGACGCCCGGGGTGCGGCAAGGACTGAACTATATCGAGCAACATGTACCTCTGCCTGCCTCGTTATGCGCGCACCAATGCCAATCCCACAAGAATGAGAATCGGATGAGACTTCCGACGGTTTTATGACTCGTGTCGCTCTTTTTTCAAAGATCGACGCGGCTGCTATAGGCGAGCAGGATGTCGCGCCGCGTGATGATGCCGAGCAGCGAGCCGCTTGCCGCATCGACTACGGGCAGAAGCGGCGTGGCCGGGTCCGATAGAGCGATCGCGCACTCTTCAAGGGTGTCCTCCGGTCGCAGGACGGCGGACGTGGCCACGACGATCTCGTCGACCGTCCCTTCGGGGTTGCGAACCAGGGCCGCGGCGACATCGGCCGCCGTGACGATCCCGAGAAAGTGGATACCCTCGACCAGTGGAACCGCGAACTCCGCGGCCTGTTCCATCCGCTTGGCGATCTCGTCGAGCCGATCTCCTCGGTGCGCGACGATCTCTGGGACCCGGTCGACGGAGCCGACGAGCACGCGTGAGAACGGGCGCGGCTTGCGCGCCCGAGCCCAGTCGATGCCGCGCCGCACGAGTTTGAGTTCGTAAACGGTATGTCCCAACAATCGTCGTCCGAGAATGGTCGCGATGACCGTGCATACCATGAGCGGAAGGATGATCGTATAGTCGTCCGACATCTCGAAGACGATCATGATGGCGGTGATCGGCGCTTCGGAAGCCGCCGCGAAGACGGCGGCCATGCCGACCAGGCCGTATGCCGCGGCCGAGGCGGTCCACGCCGGAAACGCGCCGTGGACGATCGACCCGAACGTGTTGCCGAGCATCGCGCCGGTGAAGAGCGAAGGTGCGAACACGCCGCCGCTCCCCCCGCCTCCGAGCGTGAACGACGTGGCCAACGGTTTGAGGATCGCGAGGACGAACGAATGCACCCCGGGTACGTGCGAAGCGAGCATCGCGTCCATGGATCCATATCCGACGCCGAAGACCTGCGGAAACCAGATGCCGATGACGCCGACCGCTCCGAAGCCGAGCGCGGCTTTGAACGCGGGGTGGATGCGTCCCGCATCGAAGCGGTCTTCGACGAAGTACAGCAACTTGACGAACCCGGCCGCCCAGAGTGCGGCGATGACGCCGAGAACGGCGTAGAGCGCGAGTTCCGCCGGCGAGACCAGCGCGAACTGCGCGGCGGAAAAGGATGCGTGGTTTCCGAAGTTGGCGCGGCCGATGACCGCTGCGACGACGCTCGCGACCACGATCGTCGCGAACGAACGCGGTGCGAAGTCGCCGAGGATCACTTCGCTTGCGAAGAAGACGCCGCCGATCGGGGCGTTGAACGTCGCGGAAATTCCGGCCGCGGCTCCGCAGGCGACGAGCGTGCGGATGATCGGCGCCGGCGCGCGCACGATCTGACCGATGATCGAGCCGATGGCCGAGCCGATCTGCACGATCGGGCCCTCGCGTCCGACGCTACCGCCGAAGCCGATGCAGATCGCCGACGCGAGGCTCTTGACGGCGATCACCCGCGGGTGCATGATCCCGCCCTCCAACGCGACCGCGGCCATCACCTCGGGGACTCCGTGTCCGCGGGCCTCCGTGGCAAACCGCCCGACGAACAACGCGGTCGCGACGCCGCCGAGAATCAGGATCGCGACGACGTTCGCGGGACCGAGAACGTGCAGAGCCGGCGCGAGATATCCGAATGCGAGCGCTTGGGCGGCCGAGATGAGCCAGCGAAACGCCACCGCCCCATATCCGCCGCCGAGGCCCACGAGTACGGCGGCGACGAGCAAGAAACTGCTCTGGTTGAGCGAGAAACGCCCGATCTCGAGCCGGTATCCTCGCCGCGTTTCAACGAAGGTGATCGGAGGGAAGCTCGAGGACATGGTTTTTGCTTTGGGGCGCCGCCGGACGCATCCTTCGGGTGGGACGTTTTCCTCCGAGATGGGAACAGGCTCCCTATGTGGTCTTCACTCGGTCGGACGATCACCGCCTTTACGGGCGGTGACGACGACGCGCAACGTCACTTCGAACTGGCTGCGAGCCGCATCCAGCATGCGCTACTCGACGTCGTCGTACCCGAGATGAAGGGGTACGATCTGGGCGTCTATGCGGAACCCGCGATGCTGGTGGGCGGCGACTACATCGATCTCTACCGTTACAGCGACGACGTTCTGCTCTTCGGTCTTGGGGATGCTTCGGGCAAGTCGCTGGCGGCGGCTCTCAACTCGCTGATGTTGCGCTACCTCATGCGGGGACTCGCGAAGGCCCTGGGACCGCTCGATCTGGTGAAGATCATCACCCACGCCAACGACGTGCTCGCCGAAGACATCGAGGAAGGCAATTTCATCACGTTTTTGCTCGGAACGCTCGAACTCGAGAGCGGCCTGCTCCGCATTGTGAATGCCGGCCACGAGCCGCCGATATTGCTGGCGGCGGGCGCGGCTGCGGCGCACACGCTCGACTTGCACGACATCGTCTTGGGCATTACGAAGGATACGGATTTCCGCGAGGAGCGGTATTCGCTCGTCGCCGGCGACATAGCGCTGTTCTACACCGACGGCCTGACCGAGGCGACCAACACGCAGGGCGAGATGTTCACGATCGAAGGGTTGAAGCAGGAGCTGGTCCGCCACCGGGATCTTCCGGCGCACGAACTCGCGATGGCGATGTTCCAGGCCGTCAAGAGGTACACCGAGGCGCCGCTGCGCGACGACTCCACCGTCTTCGTGGCGCGCCGTACGGTGTGACCCGGGCACCCCGGTTGCATCCAACGCCCCCGCGGGTGTGTTATAGTGAGCGGACTGGTCACGGGGCTGAAATAGGTTCGACGAGGAGATCCGTGGTCGGTGTCAGCAGGCGGAGTTGCGAGCCCTCCTAAAACGATCGCAATCGCATAACTGCGAACAACGAATACGCCCTCGCTGCCTAAACTAGGTTAGCGACGGGACCCAGGGGGTCGGCCCGAGCCACCCTGGTGTCCCGCCAAAAATTCGGGCTGGTACGGTCGTGTGATCCGGCGAGCGTACGAGACAACGGATCTGCGGCGACCGGTAAGCCCCGCTTTGAGGCGTACGGTCGAACAAGAAAAAATCGAAGCTGAGCCTGGAGAACGCACCGGTTAGGCTTTTCGGACTCGGGGGGCAGCACCCCGACAGCTCCACCAAAGTTCCGCTCTGCCCCAAAATTTAGCGTACTAACGCTAATTTTGGGGCTAAGAGTGTGTCCTATGCAACTACGATGTTAGCGATAAAAGGTCGTCAATTTTGCGGTTATGCGCGTCTGGGATCGGTCCTGAATCGGGCGCCAGGGATAACTGCGGATTTCCGCCCAAGAGGGCAGTAAGGAGATCCGCCCCATGCGCAAGAGCAAGTTCACCGAGGCGCAGATCGTCAGCGTGGTCCGCGAGTACGATGCCGGCGTCCCAGCCAAGGAGCTCGGCCGGAAGCACGGCGTGAGCGAGAACACGG
>JBBRTL010000196.1:0-4175 GCA_038244445.1 Vulcanimicrobiales bacterium | reverse complement strand
ACGCCGCGGCCAGTTCGGTGTAGGCAAGGCCGACGCAGACGTAGACGAGGCCCGCGAATAGAAACGCGACGTTGGTCGCGCCGGCGGCGGCACCGAAGACCAGGCCGAGCGCGACGAAAATGTCCGCGCCGACGTCCGCGTAACCCCACGAATACGAACCCCACGGCGTCACCGAACGGCGGAGTTGTTCCTGTTTTTCCGGTACCTGGGCGAGCGACACGCGGATCTAGTAGAGTCCGATGGCCGTGCGTTCGAGCGCGTTGATCAGGTGTTCGGCCTCGCCGTACTGATCGTGCAAGGCGTGATCGTGGAAGACGCGTAGGGCGTCGTTTAAGCGGTTGATGCCGTCGCGCAGCTCGGCACGATCGCGCATCCCGTCCGAAGCCTTCTGCAAGAGCATCGTGCCGTACTTGAGCGCGGTCTTCGCATATTCGATGTCGTTGCCGATCGTCGAGAGTTCGTGGAGTGCGGCCACGAAGGCTTCTTTCGCTTCGGTGTAGCGGCGGCGACGGGTCGCCATCATGCCTTTGAGCACGGCTTCGAGCGCATCGCTGCGATTGCGCGTCGGCGCGAGCGCCCGATCGAGGGCTTCGCGTAGCGACGGATCGGTGCTGGACGACGCTTGATCGCGGGTGGCGACGGCGCGCGGCGTTCGCGGTTCGAGCGCCTGCTGTGGCTGGTGCGGTCGAGGCGTCTGGAGCGTACGCAGGTCGGCGATGAACTCGCGCGCAGTCTGGTAGCGGCGTAGCGGATCCTTTTCGATCGCGCGCATCATGACCCGCTCGAGATACTCGGGGATCGCGCGGTTGATCTCGCGCGCGGGCATCGGCAGATCGTGCACGTGCGAGAACATCGTGGCGACGATGTCGTCGCGATCGTTCCGGAAAGGCACCGTTCCGGTGAAGATCTCGTACATCACGACGCCGACCGAATAGAGATCGCTGCGGGTGTCCGCCGGCTTCGAGAGGAACCGTTCCGGCGCGAGATAGGCGATCGTTCCGACGATCTGGCCGGTGCGGGTGGTCTGAGTGACGTCGGTCGATCGGCGTGCCAAACCGAAGTCGGTCAGCTTGACGATTTCGCCGTCCTGAACCGTCATCACGTTGGAAGGCTTGATGTCGCGGTGGACGACGCCTTGCCCGTGTGCGTAGTCGAGCGCCTCGAGCATGTCGATCAGATAGCCGAGAGCTTGTTTGTAGGTGAGCGCGCCGCCTTCGAGTTCGCGCAGGGTCTTGCCGCGGACCAGCTCCATGACGATGTACGAGAGCCCGCCGTCTTCGCCGGCGTCGTAGATCGCCACGATCTTCGGATGGTTGAGCGAAGCCATCGCCTGCGCTTCGAGCAACAGGCGCTGGGTGACGTCGTCCGAGCGATCCAACAGCACTTTGACCGCGACCTCGCGACCCAACCGCGAATCCATCGCGCGGTAGGTGTCTGCAGTGCCGCCGCGACCGATCAGCTCGACGATCTCGTATCGCCCGCCGAGGGTCCGTCCTTGGAGTTCCACGATTAGAAGGCGTTTCGGTACAAGGCTATGCGTTCTCCGTCAATTGCGACGATATCGAACCGGAAACGGGCGCCCGGAGCGAGGATCTGGGCGTAGTCCGCGCCCAGCTGCCGTAGGGTGTTCCGCTTGTTCGCATCGACGGCACTCAGGGCCGACCCGTATCCCTTCGTACCCCTGGCCTTCACTTCAACAAAAACAAGCATTGCTCCGTCGACGCAGACCAGGTCTAATTCCCCATTAGGTAATCGGACGTTCCGGCCAATAACACGATACCCGGCATCGCGCAGATAGGCTTCCGCCCGGCGCTCGGCCTCACGGCCCTTGGTCTGGTTCCATCTCCGGCGCTGCATCTTCGAATCCCAAGACCATCTGTGCATCGCGGACCCGACAGAAAGAGGGGCGATGGAAGATCGAGGGCCCGTGCTCGGCCAGGGCCTTCAAATGTCGAGGGGTGGCGTAGCCCTTGTGCTCGGCGAAGCCGTAGCGCGGGTCCTCGCGATCCAGGGCATCGAGGAGATCGTCTCGGTAGACCTTGGCCACGATCGAGGCCGCAGCGACCAAAGCGCAGCGGGCGTCTCCCTTGATCAGCGGCTCTTGGGGGCCGGCGAACGATCGGATCCGGACGGCGTCGGTGATCAGATACTCGGGTGGTAGCGGCAGAGCGGCGATCGCGCGCTCCATCGCGAGCACGCTGGCCCAATAGATGTTGAGCTGCTCGATCTCCTCGACCGTCGCCAGACCGATCGCCCAACCCGTCGCCTGGCGCTTGATCTCGCCATCGAGTTCGGCGCGCGCGTTCGGACGGACTTGCTTCGAGTCGTTGAGCCCCGAGAGCATCAGCGGTTCGCGCGCGATCACGCACGCCGCGACCACCGGTCCGGCAAGCGGTCCGCGTCCGACTTCGTCGACCCCGCCGATCAGGAGGAAACCGTTCGCGCGCGCGGCCCTTTCGAACGCGTGCATCCGGTGCAGGCGCCGGCGTTCGCGTTCGTAGGCGTTGCGGGCCTTACGTTGCTTCGCTTCGCGTAACGTCATCCGGAGACTCGAACGAGAAGCGCCCGAACGTACCCGCTCCGAGCGCGCTGATATACGATTGCGCCGCATTATGATAGTCGACCTGGCCGCCCTTACGTACGAATCCGCGACTCGCCGCGAACGCTTCGAGATCCGGCACGTCGCCTGCGCCTTGCGGCCGATGCGAGAGCCAGCGATGGAATAGGACCGCGATCTCTTCGGGATCGTAGCGTCCGCGCGGAACCGCACCGGTCAGCGCCAGCTTCCATTGCGCCGTCGCATTTGGGATCTTCGGCACCAGAATGCCTGGCGTATCCATGACCTCGACCTTTTTGTTCATGCGGAAGAACTGCAGTTGCCGCGTAACGCCCGCTCGGTCTTCCGTCTTTGCCGCAGCGCGCCGCAAGAGGCCGTTGATGATCGCGCTCTTCCCGTTGTTCGGCAAGCCCACGACGAGCGCGCGTGAGGTCGTCTTGTTACCGTCTGCAAGCTCGGCGACCAACTGCGCCGCGCGTTTCACGCTCGGCTGCGCGCGTCCGTCGGTCGCTCCTGCCACCACGCCGGTCGCGGCAAAATGCTCGAGCCACGCGCTCGTAACCGCGGGATCGGCGAGATCCTCGCGATTGAGGATCAAGAGACGCTTGCGAGTGCCGATGATCGTATCCAGCATCGGATTCCGTCCGCTGCGCGGAACGCGCGCATCGACGACTTCGACCACCACGTCGATCAGCTTGAGATATTCGCCCATGCGCCGCATCGCGCGCACCATGTGGCCGGGATACCATTGGACCGCCCGCTCGAGATCGTCGTTCATAGCAGCCCGAACGATCCGAGCGGCCAGATCCCGGCAAGCGCCTTCCCGATCACCTGATCGTCCGGCACGAACCCCCAAAATCGCGAGTCATCAGAAACGATCCGATTGTCCCCAAGCACGTAGAGCGTCTTCGCCGGAACCGTCAGTTCGGGAAACGACCGCTCGTCGGCATGCTGCACGTACGGTTCCGGGAGAGGAACGTCATTGATGAAGACCCGCCCATGCTCGATCCGAATACGATCGCCGGGCAGACCGACCACGCGCTTGATGTAGACCTCCGGCGCCCCGTCGTCGTGATGGAACGCGACGATGTCACCGCGCTGCGGCTGATGGAAGCGATAGCCGAGCGTCGAGATCAACACCGTCTCACCGGATGCGATCCGCGGCTCCATCGAGAGCCCGGACACCTGCGGCGCACGCACGAAGAAGGCGGCGACCAGCGCGACGAGCACCGCGACCTGCAACGTCAGGCTCGCAAACGTTTTCCAACGCACGAGCAACGCGCTTCGACACGCTCCCAAAGATGCCTAGCCGAACAACGGCTACGCAGGCTAGATACCGTGCGCGCGATTCAACGGCCAGAAGATGAAGAACGCGTGTCCGGTGAAGCCGGCCGGCTTACCGGCCTTTTCGCCCGACGCGAAGTTGCCGGCATTCTGCGCGAAGCCCCACATGTGCGAGTCGTCGGAGTCGTTGCGGTTGTCGCCCATCATGAAGTAACAATGCGGCGGGATGCGATCGGGCGCCGTCCACATCGCCTTCGGCGGGATGTTCGCCTCATGGGGATCGAGCGCGACCATCTGACCGGGATGGTTCTGATCCGTGTAGACGCCGTAGTTT
>JBBRTL010000195.1:0-4180 GCA_038244445.1 Vulcanimicrobiales bacterium | reverse complement strand
GGCCGCGCTCGGGACGCTTGCGATCATGGCGGGCGCGGACCCCGCCGACTACGACCGGGCCGCGCCCATATTCAGGGTTCTGGGGGAACCCCACCACGTCGGTGGCGTAGGGATGGGCGAGACCGTCAAGCTGGTCAATCAGGTCATCATCGGCTCGGTGATGGTTGCCAACGTCGAGGCGTTGAATTTTGCCAAGCAGGCCGGGGCGGATATCGACATCGTCCGCAAGGTTATCGCGAATGCGACGGGTGCGAACTACCTGCTCGACCAATGGATGCCGAAGACGTTGTTTGCGGGGGATCTGGAGGGCGGGTTTGCGATCGATCTCCTCCGCAAGGACCTCGGCGCCGCACTGGATGCGGCGCGCGCGATGAAAACGGCAATGCCCTCGACGGCCTTCGCCTACCAACTCTACACCGCCCAATCTGCAGGAGGAGACGGCGCGCTCGATTACAGCGCCGTTGCCAAGTTCTATGAACGGCTCGTCGGACACAACGATTAATCGGGGCACATTTACGAAGAGCCCCGACTTCAACAAGAAGATCCTGGTCGTCGACGATGAGTCGTCGATATTGCAGACGTTGCGTTTCAATCTCGAGCGGAGCGGCTACGCGGTGGTGACCGCGACCGACGGGCGGAGCGCGGTCGCGATGGCGCAGCGCGAGCAGCCCGATCTGGTGGTCCTCGATATCATGCTGCCGATCCTCGACGGCATCGAGACCTGTAAAGAGATCCGGAAGTTTTCATCGGTCCCGATCATCATGCTGACCGCCAAGGATCAGGAGATCGACAAGGTGCTGGCGCTCGAACTCGGCGCCGACGACTACGTCACCAAACCGTTCGCGCTCCACGAGTTCCTGGCGCGCGTCAAAGCTCGCCTGCGCCGGCAGTCGCCGATCGCGCCCGGCGTCGACGACGCGATCGCCCTCGGCGGTATCGTGATCGACCCCTCGCGTCAGTCGCTACGCGTCCGCGGCGAGGACGTGGCGCTTGCGCCCAAAGAGTTCGCGCTGCTGCGCGTCCTAATGGAGAACAACGGCCGCGTGGTCACCCGCCAGACGTTGCTCGACAAGGTCTGGGGCTACGACTTCGAAGGCGAACAGCAGACCGTCTCCGTCCACATCCGCTGGCTGCGGGAGAAGATCGAGCCGGATTCACGCAATCCGCGCCACATCATCACCGTGCGCAGTCGCGGCTACATGTTCAAGGAGTAGCACCGCGCGTACCAACCGGACACCGGGTGACGGAGCCATCGAGCGACTCGCGCGTGCGTTGCCGCAAGGCGTGCTCTTGCTCGATCGCAACCTGCGCGTCACGGTCGCCAACGCCGCCGCCGGATTTATCTTCGGCTTCGACGCCTCGCGCGCCGAAGGTCTGCACTTGATCGAAACCGTGCCGAACGTCGAACTCGAACGGCGCGCGGAAGACGTGCTCGACGGCGGCGCGGTCGCCTCGCCGCTCGTGATCGCCGGCAAGAGCGGCAATCTCACCTACGCGATCTCCACCTATCCGATGGCCGGACTGACCGGCGACGTGCACGGTGTCATCGTCCTCGCCGAGGATCGCACCGAGTATCTGGCGATCGAGCGCGCACGTCAGGACTTCATGTCCAACGTCTCGCACGAACTACGCACGCCGCTTTCGTCGATCAAGCTGATGCTCGAGACGGTCATCTCGTCACCCGACGACGAGGTCGGCGATCTCTTCCTGCCGCAGGCGCTCGCCCAGGTCGACCGGCTGGCGGAGCTGGTCGGACAGCTCCTCGAACAGGCGCGGGTCGAATCCGGCCAACTGCTGTTGCGCGTGCGCGACGTCGATCTCGAGAGTGTCGTCCGTCCGATCGTCTCCTCGCTCGAGCCGCAGGCCGCGGGTCGGGGCGTCACCCTCAACTTCACCGCGCTCCGCCCGGTCGGCCTCGAAGTCGACCCGGACCGGCTCGCTCAAGTGGTCGTCAATCTGGTCGACAACGCGCTCCGTCACACATCCTCGGGCGGAAGCGTCGACGTCGAGGTCGACGCCGAGGGCGGCGATGCGATCTTGCGCGTGCGCGACACCGGCGCCGGTATCCCGTACAAGGATCTGCCGCATATCTTCGAGCGCTTCTATGTGATCGATCGGTCGCGCGCGCGCAAGTCCTCGGGCGCGGGCCTGGGCCTCTCGATCGTCAAGCAAATCGTCGACGGACACGGTGGGCGCGTCTCGGCCGAATCGCTCCTCGGCAGCGGCGCGACCTTCACGGTCCGGCTTCCGATGCTCCACAGCCGTTCCTCTTAATCTGCCTTAAGCTTCGGTTAACGCCGGCTTAGGGTAGGGCGGGCTAGGATAAAGACGCTTTGATCTCGGTTCGGACGCGCGCCCACGCTCAGGAAGCCGTCGCGCGAGCGGTGCTCTTCGCCGCGAGTGCGTTTGTCATCGTCGCGATGGGCGCGATCCTGTTCTATCTCGCGATCGAAGGAACGCGACTCTTCTTTACGGACCACGTCTCGCCGCTGACGTTCCTTTTCTCCGCGAACTTCGCGCCGGACGACCATCATCCGGGCGCGCTCGTCTTCATCATCGGTTCGCTTGCGATCACGCTCTTCGCGATCTTCATCGGCGGCCCGCTCGGTATCGCGGTCGGCGTCTTTCTCTCGCAACTCGCGCCGAAGCGCCTGGCCGCGTTCATGAAGCCGGCGATCGAGATTCTGGTCGGCATTCCGTCGGTCGTGTACGGCTGGCTGGGTCTGACGCTGCTCGCGCCGCTGATACGCATTCACCTCGGGAGTCTGACCGGCTTCGGTTTGCTGACGGCGGCGATCGTGCTCTCGATCATGATCCTGCCGACGGTGATATCGCTCTCGGAAGACGCGTTGCGGGCCGTGCCCGACAATTTGCGCGAAGGCTCGATGGCGCTCGGGGCGACCCGCTGGCAGACGATCTTCAGCGTGTTGTTACCGTCGGCGCGGAGCGGCCTGACGGTCGCCGTCATTCTTGGAATCGCGCGCGCGATCGGCGAGACCTTGGCGGTCCAGATGGTGATCGGCAATGCGGCCGTGCTACCGAAGAACCTGTTCAGTCCGACCGCCTCGCTCACGACCGAACTCGTGACCGACATGGGCAGCGCCTCGACCGGCTCGAGCCTCTACCACTCGCTCTTCTCGATGGCGTTCTTGTTGTTGCTGATCGCGATGGGTTTGATCCTGGCCGTGCGTATGGCCGCGCGGCGAGCGTCCTAGATGCGTCGCATCACCGATCGGATCGCGACCGCGTTGCTCTGGGCCGCCGCCATCGGCGTGCTCGTGCTGCTCGCGTTCTTCATCGGGTACATCGTCTATCTCGGTTGGGACGCGGTCTCGTGGCACTTCCTGACCTCGCCGCCGAGCGAAGTCGATGCGGGCGGCGGTATCGGGCCCGAGATCTACAACTCGTTCTACATCCTGGTGCTCACCCTGATCTTCACCGCGCCGATCGCGATCTCGGGCGGCATCTATCTGCAAGAGTACGCGCGCCCGGGAATCTTCACCAACACCGTGCAATTCTGCGCCGAATCGCTCGCGACGATCCCGTCGATCGTGATGGGGCTGTTCGGGTTGATCGTCTTCGTCAATCTGCTCGGGTGGCGGTTCTCCGCGCTCGGCGGCGCGCTGACCTTGACGCTGTTGAACCTGCCCGCGCTGATGCGCGTCACGCAAGAAGCGCTCGCGTCGGTGCCTGCATCCTACCGCGAAGCCTCGATGGCGATCGGTGCGACGCGTTGGCAGACGATCCGCAAGGTCGTGCTCCCGAGCGCGATCGCGCCGCTGACGACCGGCATCGTTCTGATCGCCGGGCGCATCTTCGGGCATCAGGATCCGTCGTTCGAGCTGCTGTGGGCCGGCGTCTTCGCCTTCGGGGTGCAGATCTACGCCGACTTCTCCGCCTACTCCGACATCGCGCGCGGGGTGGCGCGCTGGTTCGGCTTCGAGCTGATCGTCAACTTCAACCATCCCTACATCGCGCACAGCCCGACCGATTTCTGGCGGCGCTGGCACATCTCGCTCTCGACCTGGTTCCGCGACTACGTCTACATCCCGCTCGGCGGCAGCCGGGTGCCGTCACCGCAGCGTGAGACCAACGTCCTCGCGACCTTCCTGGTGTCAGGCTTGTGGCACGGCGCGAGCTGGAACTTCGCGCTGTGGGGCCTGTATCACGGCACGCTGCT
>JBBRTL010000194.1:0-4227 GCA_038244445.1 Vulcanimicrobiales bacterium | reverse complement strand
TGTTCGTTCAGTTCGGCGGCCGAAAGATTCTCGTAGGTCTTGGCGGAGCGAATGCGTTCTGGGACGGTAATCACGCAATCACCCTTAGGCGAGCCCACATTGGGTGCCTGCAGGCTCGCCGATGGATGGGTTGGTACACTTGGAGTATGCGCATCACCCTCCGTGTCACTTTTGTCGCAGTCGTGCTCGGCTTCGTGTTCGCGGGCACCGGTCAAGCCGTCCTGCCCTTCCATTTCGGCCTCTTCGAGGCCGGGCCGCTCGACGGGATCACCGACGTCCCGGGCGTCCGGGTCGCCAACCTGACCAAGATCGAGGGGGCCTCGATCCGGACCGGGGCGACCGTCATCATGCCCAACGACGACCCCTGGAACCGCAAGGTCGCCGCCGCGACGGTCGCTTTCAACGGCAACGGCGAGATGACCGGGACGCACTGGATCCAGGAGTCCGGCTATTTGGAAGAGCCGATCGTGCTGACGGATACGATGGACGTGCCGCGTGCGGCCGACGGCGTCGAGTCCTACATGATCGCGCGCTATCCGCGCGTCGGCGTGACCGACGACGTGCCGTTGCCGGTGGTCGCCGAGTGCGACGACCAGGCCCTCAACGACATCCGCGCGCGCGCCGTCACGGCGAACGACGTGCAGGCGCTGATCGGCAACGCCCGCGCGGGACAGTTCGCACGCGGGAGCGTCGGCGCCGGCACCGGCATGAAGGCGTTCGCGTTCAAAGCCGGCATCGGCTCTGCATCGCGCGTGATCTCGAAGGATGCGGGCGGCTACACCGTCGGCGTCCTGGTGAACGACAATACGGGGAGTTCGCGAGAACAGCTGACCATCGATGGCGTCCCGGTCGGTGCGCGGCTCAAGGGCGAGCTCCGGCCGATCTTTCCGAAACGCGTCGCGATGCACGGCCGCATGGCCTCGGGCAGCATCGTCGTGATCGTGGCGACCGACGCGCCGCTCGATTCGCGCCAGCTCCACGCGCTCGCGCTGCGGGCCGCGCTCGGGATGGGGCGGACCGGTCTCACCTCGGATCTCGGAAGCGGCGATCTCTTTCTCGCGTTCTCGACCTCGCGCGTCTACCGGCGCAACGCGGACTTCGATATCCTCGCGCCGGCGATCGCGACGCCCGAGAACGAAGAGACGCTGAACGCACTCTACGGCGCGACCGCCGAAGCGACCCAGGCCGCCATCTACGATGCGCTCTTCGAAGCCAAGACGATGACCGGGAAAGGCGGCGTGACGTACTACGGGTTACCGGTCGACCGCGTCCTCGAGATGCTGAGATCGCGATGATCGCCCTCGAGACCGAGCGATTGCAGATCCGTAACTGGCGCTGGCCGGAAGACGAGGAAGGCGCCCGCCTGATCTTCTGCGATCCGGACGTGATGCGGTTCATTCCGGCCGGGACGTTCGCGCCCGATGTCGTGCCGCGGGTCGTGCAACGGATGATCGAACGCGACGCGCACGACGGTTTCGGCGTCTGGCCGGTAGTGGAGAAGAGCAGCGGCGGCGTGATCGGCGAGTGCGGTATCACCTACATCCAGGAGACCGCGGACGTCGAGATCGCGTGGCTCTTCTCGCGAGCGGCCTGGGGCAAAGGTTTCGCGACCGAAGCGGCCGGAGCGGTCCTCCGCTACGCCCTCGGCGAGGCGGGCCTGACGACCGTCTATGCGTTGGTGGTGCCGGAGAACCGGGCTTCGATCGCGGTCGCGAACCGGCTCGGCATGCGCTTCGACCGGGTCGCGCGCGCGTACAAGCGCGACATGTTGCGTTACGTCGCCCGCGCGCCGGGTATCTAGGACCTATGAACATCAAACTCGGTCAGGTCGGCCACTTCGGACTCTCGGTTCGTGATCCGGATGCGAGCGCGGCCTGGTGGGGGCAGCACTTCGACCTCAAAGAGATCTTCCGGTACGACGAGGGCATCGCGATCTCGAACCACGCCATCACGATCGCCCTGCATCGCGGCGTCCCGCACCCCGGAACGTTCGATCACATGTCGTTTCACGTCGCGGATATGGACGCATTGCGCTACGCCTTAGAAACCTTGCGCGAGGGCGGCGTGAAGTTGGAGGATCCGGGAGACGAGATCGGTCCCGAAGGGCCGGGCTCGAAGAACATGGGCCTCTGGTTCTACGATCCCGACGGCTATCGCTGGGAGCTTTCCGTCCAAGCCTAGGCGGTCGACGGGTCACGAAAGCGAGCCCTTCCGAGGGCTTGCTTTTTTTTGTCGGTTCTGATAGTGTCATAGTGTCTTAGGGCACTAGGACACTTATGCAGACGAACGAACTACGACTCGACGATCGTTCCCCGGTGCCGGTCTACGTGCAGTTGCGAGACCAGATACTGCACGCGTTGGCGCGGGGATCGCTCAAGGGCGGCGACAGACTCCCGGCGGTGCGAACCGTCGCGAGTACGCTGCGGGTCAATCCGAATACCGTCAACCGGGCCTACGCGGAACTCGAGCGCGACGGCGTGCTCGTGGTCGAGCGGGGCCGGGGGACCTACGTTGCCGAGCGAGCCCGCGCGTCGCGCGCGCCGCACAGGCACCGGCTCGTCGAACTCGCGGAGCGCTTCGTAGCGCAGGCGCGGGCGATGGGTTTCGACGGTCCGGACGTGATCACGGCCGTGACGGCCGCGGTTCGCTCGATGCGGGGATCTTGGAGGTAGATGATGGACGCACTCTTGATCGTCGGCGTGGTCGGGTTGATCATTCTCGTGCTCAAGCGCTGGGATCAGCGCAGCGGTCTAGCCACGCATCGCGAGCGCCGCGATGCGGGCCGCCTTCCCTGGTGACGGTCTGGTCTCGAACGCGCACAGCGCCTCACCGACGCGCGCGGCCATGGTGTTGGTGACGAACCACGGCGGCTTCGGCAGGAGCGTGCTGCTACCGTAGCCGACGAGGCTACGCGGAAACGGAGCGAACGGCGCGCGGACCACGCTCTTGAGACTGCGGGAGAAGAGGTGCGCGTTGTGCACCACCCCGATGCCCGAGCCGACCCTGTCGGGCGTGTGCCCCGGGTATGCGCCCCAAGGCGTCTCCGCGATGAAGTAGCCGACGCCGGTCCAGGCGTTGACGCCGATGCAGCCGTAGCGGAGCGCGCCGATGGCCGCATCGATCTCATCTCGGAAGGCCGCTTCGGTCTTCGGATGGACGATCAGATTCGCACCGAGCGTTCCCTCGAGCTTGTCGTTCGCGAATGCGACGGCTGAGGTGAGATACGTCTCGATTTCGCCGGGAAGCGTCACGATCGCGAGCACGTCGCAGAAGGCTTCGGTCTGCAACGCAGGGTCGCCGTCGTGCACCAGGACCGCGCTATCGCCGACCGCCGCGCGTCCGGCGGTGAGCGCGTCGTGTCGATCGCTTGCGCCCGGGTAGTATTGAGGCCGCGGCGTCAGGCCGCCCAGGATCCGTCCGATATGCGCGAGCAGCTTCGGCGTTCCACTCCATTCGGCGGGGAGCACCAGCACCTGCGCCGCGATGCAGTTGAAGCCTCCGTTGTGCCGCGTCTGCGTGACGATGTTCTCGGCCTGAAACGCGAAATCGTCGTCGATCCAATCGCCGGGCACGACGATCGTCGGACTGACGTTGCCGAGTTCACTGGTCAGCGGCTTCTCGAGGCCGTGCGCGCGCAACTCCGCGAGGATCGCGTCGTGGGTCTTGGCGCTGCCGGTCACGTGGATCTCGTCGACGCGCGGATCCGTGCAGAGGCGCGCGCCGAGATCCGCGCCGCCCTCGACGATCCGCACGTAGCCCTCGCGGATCAGCGGGGCGAGCGCTTCGCCGAAGATCGGCAGCAGATACGCGTTGACCGGGTTCATCTTGAGCAGGCAGACGGCGCCGTCGGCGAAGAGTTTGTAGAGCACGTCGAGGGGCGCGATCGAGGCGATGTTGCCGGCCCCGAGGACGAGTGCGACGTGCGGCGCCGGATCGACCTGCGCGTACCACGTGCCGAGCGTCTGGCCGAGGGTCGCCGGCGTCACGCCGTCCTGCATCCAGACTTCGGCGCGTACGCCGTTCAACAGCAAGCGATCGTACGCCGTCTCCGGAAACACGTCGACCACCGTCCGTCCGTCCCGGCGCACGCGCACGCGCTTGCCCGGGATCTGGGGCCGACCCATGGCGACGATCTGCTTCAGGGTGCGGATATAGCGGGTCAGCGCGTAGAGCACGGCCCAAGGACCCGAGATCGACTCTTCGCCCTCGAGCGGGGTGCCGGCGATG
>JBBRTL010000193.1:0-4241 GCA_038244445.1 Vulcanimicrobiales bacterium | reverse complement strand
GTGCTCGCGCCGCACCACGCCGAGCATCAAAGCATCCTGTTCCTGCGCGAACGCGATCGCGTAAAAGAGATCTGGAACGGACGTCGGCTCGGTTCGACGGCCGCGCCCGGCGCGCTCGGCATCGACGCCGCTTATCCGATCGAGGAACTCGCCGAGCGCCTGCCCGAGTACATCGCCGGCGCGCGGACCTTGCACTACACCTTCGGCGCCGACGAAGCGCGCGATCGCACCGTGCATGCCGCACTCGAAGTGGCGCGCGCGAAGACGCGCCGCAGCAGCCACGCACCGGCGCGCTTCGCCGATCCGGCCATCCCGATCCACGAGATGCGGCTCTTCAAGACGGCTGACGAGATCGCGATCATGCGCCGTGCGGCCGAGGCCACCCGACGAGGCCACGTCGCCGCGATGCGCGCGACCCGCCCCGGGCTGCACGAGTACGAGATCGAAGCTGCCATCGAATACGAATACGCGCGCGCGGGCGCGCAGTGCCCGGCCTACGAGTCGATCGTCGGAGCGGGCGAAAACGCGACCATCCTCCACTACGTCACCAACCGCGACGTCCTCAAGGATGGCGACCTCCTCTTGGTCGATAGCGGCGCGGAAGTCGATTGCTATACCTGCGACGTGACCCGCACCTGGCCGGTCAACGGCAAGTTCAGCGCCGAGCAGCGCGCGCTCTACGAGATCGTGCTCGCCGCTCAAGAAGCTTCGATCGCGTGCGTCGCTCCAGGGATGCCGCGTAACGCATTCCATGAGGCATCGGTCCGCGTCATTACCGAGGGTCTGATCGATCTCGGCCTGCTCAAAGGTGGTGCGGACGAAGCGATCGAGAACGAGACGTACAAGGACTTCTATATGCACGGCACCGGGCATTGGCTGGGACTCGACGTGCACGACGTCGGCGACTACCTCGACGCCGAAGACAAACCGCGCCTGTTGCAGGCCGGCATGGTGACGACGGTCGAGCCCGGCATCTACGTCCAACGCGACCTCGACGTCGACGAACGCTTTAAGGGGATCGGCGTTCGGATCGAGGACGACGTCCTGGTGACCGCGAGCGGGAACGACAACCTCACGCAAGCGATCCCGAAGACGATCGTCGAGATCGAAGCCCTGGTGGGCAGCGACGTCCGCGCAGGTGTCGCATGAAGATCGCGCTGCTCGGCGGGACCGGATTCCTCGGCGGCCATCTCGCCAAGGCGCTCGCCGCGCGCGGCGACGATATCCGGCCGCTCTCGATGCGCGATCCGGAAGCCGCGGCGCGCGCCTCCGACGGCTGCGACGTCGTCGTCAATCTCGCCGGTACGTCGGTCGCGCAGAAGTGGACCGCCGAAGTCAAACGCGAGATCCTCGAGAGTCGCACGGCCCTGCCGCAACGCTTCTTGGACGCGCTCGCGATGCAGCCGCACAAGCCGGCCGCCTACGTCTCGGCCTCGGCGACCGGGTACTACGGCTACAGTCTGACCGCCGACTTCACCGAGAGCGATGGCCCGGGAAGCGACTTCCTGGCCGACGTCTGCGCACGCTGGGAAGCGACCGCGCGCAGCGCGCACGATCTGGAGATGCGCGTCGCATGCGTGCGTACGGGCGTCGCACTCGGGCGCGACGGCGGGGCGCTGGCGAAGATGTTGCCGCCCTTCAAGATGGGCGCGGGCGGCATCCTCGGCAACGGCAAGCAGTGGTTCTCGTGGGTCCACGTCGACGATGTCGTGGGCGTCTATCTGCTCGCGATCGACGGCGCCGACGGCGCGCTCAACGCGACCGCACCGAACCCGGTGACCAACGCCGAGTTCACGAAGGCGCTCGGAGAGGCTATCCACCGCCCGACGTTCTTACCCGTGCCGACGTTCGCGCTCCGCGCCATGCTCGGCGAGGGCGCCGACGCGCTCCTCAACGGCCAGCGCGTCCTCCCCAAGCGCACCCAAGAACTCGGCTACGCCTTCAAGTACCCGACCATCGACTCGGCACTGGCCGAAGCCGTCGCCTGAGCGCAGGGAACCGCCGGCTCGGTTGCAACGTTACCCGGGCATGAAATCGCTGAAGTTCGTCCTTGCCGCGCTCTTGCTCGCCGCACTCGTGCCGGTTGCCGCCTTGGCCGGAGGCGGCGTCGACGCGTCGCCGCTGAATCGGACGATTCGCATCGGCGGAGCGATGAGCCGGATCTCAGCCTACACTCCGCGCGGAAGGATCTCGTTCGACGGAACGACCTGCTACACGGAACCCGAAGCCGCGCACAATATTCTGCGCAAGCAGTACTTCGGCAAGACCGAAGGCCCGAACGGCTCCTACATCGCGATCGACGTGTGGGGGAAGAATCCCGGCACGTGCACGTTTACGTTCAGCGCCGGCGGTGAATCGACCACCGTCCACGTCACCGTCACCAAGTAGTCCGAAGTGAGGAGCACGCTCGTGATCAAACCGTTTTCGTACGCCGTCCTCGTCGCAGCGATGCTGGCTCCCTCCGCCGCCTTCGCGACGCCGGTCGAGGCCGTCCCCCAACACCTCACTCTGAAGATCGGCGGGCGCGTCTTCGGCGAGGTTTCCGCGTCGACCAAGGGCATGAACATCGCGCTCGGCGAGTCGACCTGCTTCTCGGCCACCCCCGCAAGCCACGATATTCTGCGCATCTCCGGCATGCGCAAGAAAGACACGGAGCGCGGCGCCAAGATGGCCTTCGACGTCCGCGCGCAAAAGGCCGGACGTTGCACGATCGTCTTCACCAGTGGACGCGACTCGTCGAGCATCAGCGTCGTGGTCGAGCCGGAGACGCCATGATGCGCAAGCTCTGGATCGCGGCGCTTGCGGCACTCGCCTTTCTGCCGGTCGGGTCGCCTGCGGCCGGAAACCTCATGTCGAATCCCGCCCAACTCGATCTCTCGCTCTCCAAGAAAGACCGCGCGAGCGTGATGATCACGCACATCGGAGGCGGACCGATCCATATCCATTCGAGCGGCTGCCGGGGGAGCCACATCGCGACCGTGCGCATTACCGAAGTGACCCGCGGGACCGCGTCGGTAACGCAACTGATAGTCTGGGTCAAGGGGCAGCTCGTCGGCGCGTGCACGCTGCATTTCGGGACCCCGAACGCCAGCGATACGCTCGCCGTCCCGGTGACCGTTACTCCCTAAGGGATCGAGCTAGGAAAGTACCGCCGAGAACTCCATCGCTTCGAGGTGCTTCTCCGCGTCCATCGCGGCTTTGCAGCCGGCGCCGGCGGCGGTGATCGCCTGTTTGTAGCGCAGATCGTTCACGTCGCCCGCGACGAAGACGCCTTCCACGTTGGTGGTCGTACCGTCGGCCGATTCGATGTAACCCGTCGCATCGAGGTCGATCTGGCCTTTGAAGATGTCGGTGTTCGGCGTATGACCGATCGCGATGAAGAGCGCGTCCGCGTCGAAATCGTACTCGCTGCCGTCGTTGACGTTCTTGAGGCGCAGGCCCGTCATCGTCTCGTCGCCGAGTACGCCGACCGGCACGGTGTTCCAGATGAAGTCGATCTTCTCATGGGCTTGCGCGCGGGTCGCCATGATCTTGCTCGCACGCAGGCTCTCGCGCCGATGGATGACCGTCACCTTGTGGCCGAAGCGCGTCAGGAACAGGGCTTCTTCCATCGCCGAGTCGCCGCCGCCGACGACGACGATGTGCTTGTCGCGGAAGAACGCGCCGTCGCAGGTTGCGCAGGTCGAGACCCCGCGACCGCGCAGCTTCGTCTCGTTCGGGATGTCGAGCCAGCGGGCGCTCGCGCCGGTCGCGATGATGACGGTGCGTGCGTGATACTCGTCGTCGTTCGTGCGGACGATCAGCGGCGTGCCGCTGAAGTCGACCGCGGTGACGTCCACGTTCTCGATGCGGGCGCCGAACCGTTCGGCCTGTTCGCGGAACTTGATCATGAGGTCCGGGCCCATGATGCCCTCGGGGAAGCCCGGGTAGTTCTCGACCTCGGTCGTCAGCATCAGCTGGCCGCCGTACATGCCGCCCGCGAACACGAGCGGGTTGAGGTTTGCTCGTGCGGCGTAGACGGCTGCGGTGAGGCCGGCGGGGCCGGATCCGATGATGATGACGCGTTCCATATCGCTCGCTTCGACCGCTTCCTCTGCGGTTCCGGTTGCCTTGTGGGTGGCGATGTTCGAGGGGTCCCCGTGGAAAGGGTGGCAGCCTGGGATTCCGCAGACGCTCGCTTATTCACATCGTGCGAAAAAGCTGCTCGCCTCGTCGTCGCTCCCGCCATCCTGGCTCCGCTC
>JBBRTL010000192.1:0-4403 GCA_038244445.1 Vulcanimicrobiales bacterium | reverse complement strand
TGGCCCAGATCAAGTTCGGTTCGGAGCGTAGCCATGCGCGTTGGCGGCGAGCGTAGCGGCGGGTTGCGCGCGCGAGTGTGGCGTGTGTCTCGGGCAGCGAGGACCAGCCGCGTAGATATGCGAGCGCCTGTGGGTAGCCGACGGCGTCGGCGGCGACTGCGGTTGCGCCGATTCGCTCGGCTTCTTCGATGAGGCCGGTGGCGAGCATCAGCGCGGTTCGGCGTTCGATGGTAGCGTCGATCTGTTCGAGCGAAACGTCGAGGCCGAGCTTTAGGGTGGGGATGTTTGCGGCGGTGAGAGTTTTCAGGGGCGCGTCGTCTCGGGTTGAGGTTGGGTCGGAGAGGGCTACTTCTAGGGCTCTGGTGATTCGGTAGGTGTCGGTGGGGGCGAGCATGTCGGCTCGGCGTCGGTCGCGCAACGCTAGCCAGGCGTGGAGGAAGTCGGGTGGGTGAAGCGTGGCTTCTTTTGCTAGGCGGTCGCGTAGCGTTTGGTCGTATTGGGGGGCTAGGCCGATGTTACCGGTCAGGGCTCGGATGTAGAAGCCGGTGCCGCCGACGACGATGGCGCGTTTGTTGCGCGCGTGTATTTCTTTTATGGCGGTTGTGGCGTCGTCGGCAAAGCGTGCGGCCGAGTAGCGTTCATTCGGGTCGAGGAAGCCGATGAGATGGTGGGGGACGGCTGCGCGTTGTGCGTCGGTCGGAGCGGCCGTGCCGATCGGCATGTAGCGGTAGATCTGGCGGGAGTCGGCACCGACGATCTCGGCGTCGAATCGTTTGGCGAGTTCGATCGCGAGGGCGCTCTTGCCGGAGGCGGTGGGACCGGCGAGGATCAGGACGCCCTGCATCAGCGGCCTTCTGACAAGCCGCCGCTTGTCATCCCGAGCGTCGGGAGCGAAGCGACCAGAGTCTTCGCGGAGCGTATACTGAGCGTAGTCGAAGCGCTCGGGATGACGGCCTGAGGCTCTTCTCTGGGTCTGCTCATAGTCGCTTGAACATGCGGGCGATGTCGTCCGGGTTGAGGCGGACCATGGTCGGGCGGCCGTGCGGGCAGTGCATCGGGTTGAGGCAGCGTTGGAGGCGGTCGACCAGGGTGGTCATCTCGTCGGGTTCGAGGCGTTCGCCGGCGACCGTGACGGAGTGACAGGCGAGCGAGGCCCAGATGCGTTCGCGCACGTCGCGTTGCTTGCGGTCTTCGGTGAGGTCTTCGAGGAAGCCGCGCAGATCGAACGGACGTGAACCGTAGCCGGCCGGGGGTGCGGTGATCCGGTAGGCGCGATCGCCGAAGGCTTCGATCTCGAGGCCGCCGGCACGGAGCGGTTCGATGGCGCGGTCGAGCGCGGCGCTCTCGCCGGCGTCGAGTTCGACAGAGATCGGGACGAGGAGCGGTTCGCTTGGGCCGACTTCGCTTGCGCGGGCGACGAGGCTCTCGTAGGCGATGCGTTCGTGGGCGGCGTGTTGATCGACGAGGAGGATGGCGTCGCCGTCGGTCGCGAGGATGTAGGTACGGTGGATCTGGCCGAGCACGCGCATCCGACGCCCGGGCACTTCGTCGGCATCGCCGCGCACGTGTTCGAAGAGCGATTGGACGTGTTCGAGGCTCGCATCGATGCCGGAAGGCGCGAACGAGACGCCCGTTCCGCCGACGTTGCTCTCGAAGCGGGCGCCCGCACGATCGCGTAGCGTGGTCGAGATGGCGCGCTTGACCGCGTCGAATATCTGCGTCGAGAAGCGCAGCCGCACGTCGCTCTTGGTCGGATGCACGTTCGGATCGACGTGATCCGGCGGCACGTTCAGGAAAAGGACGCCGTACGGATGGCGGCCGGTCATCGCGAAAGTCGAGTAGCCGGCCGTCCACGCGCCTGCGAGCAGCGTACTGCGCAAGAGGCGTCCGTTGACGAACAGTATCTGCATCCGACGGTCGCCGCGATCGTTGCCCGGGGATGAGATGAAGCCGGAGAGCGTGCCGTTCAGTCCGGGGGCGTCGGCGCCGAGCGGGATCAGCGCGTCGGCCGCGGCCTTACCGAAGACCATGACGAGACGTTGGACGATGTCGGGCGAAGCGGGAAACGTCCAGACATCTTTGCCGTCGTGTCGCAGGACGAAGGTGACGTGCGGGTAGGCGAGTGAGAACATCTCGAGCCAGCCCGAGATGCGGTTGAACTCGGCGCTCGCGGCGCGCAGATATTCGCGTCGGACCGGGACGTTCTCGAAGAGCCCTTCGGCGCGCACGCGCGTTCCGACGGGTGCGGCGGCCGGTTCGCGTTCGCCGGCTTCTTCTGCGTGGGTGCGGACGCGCGCGCCGATCTCGGCGATCGGTTGGCGCGAGAGCACTTCGACGCGGGCGACGGCGGCGATCGAGGCGAGCCCTTCACCGCGGAAACCGAGCGTCCCGATCGATTCCAAATCGTCGGCCGCGGCGAGTTTGCTGGTCGCGTGGCGCTTGACCGCGATCTCGAGTTCATCGGGCGCGATTCCGGCGCCATCGTCGATCACTTCGATCAGATCGAGTCCGCCGTTCTCGACGTTGACCTGCACGCGGGTCGCGCCGGCATCGATCGCGTTCTCGACCAACTCTTTCACGACCGAGAGCGGTCGCTCGACGACCTCGCCCGCCGCGATCTGCCCGATGGTGACCGGATCGAGTTGGTGGATCATTCCGCGTGTTGGAGGAACGAGAGTTGACGTTCGGATTGTACGGTCTTCTGGAGCGATTTGCGGAGCGGGACGGTCTCTTCGAGATCCGCTTTGCCGGCCAGGACGTCGGCGATCTCTTGGGCGCGCTCGATCACGCTGTCGGGGAGGCCGGCCATGCGCGCGACCTCGATGCCGAAGGAACGCGAAGACGACCCCGGCTGGACGCGATGTGAGAAGATCGGGGCGCCGCCGCGGGCCATGTTCTCGACCGCGGTGATGTGGTGGTTCGCGACCAGCGGCCAATGATCGGCGAGCGCGCATAGCTCGTGGAAATGGGTCGCGAAGAGCGCCATCGGCGCTTCTTCTCCGAGCCCGAGCAAGAACTCGCAGATCGCCTGAGCGATCGAAAGGCCGGCGATCGTGCCCGTGCCGCGTCCGACTTCATCGATCAACAGGAGCGAGCGGCGGGTCGCGCGACGCAGGATGTTGGCCGCTTCGGCCATCTCCATATAAAAGGTCGATTGGCCCGAAGCGAGATCGTCACCGGCGCCGATGCGGGTGAAGATCCGGTCGACCGCGCCGAGCGCCATCGAGCGGGCCGGAACGAACGAACCGATCTGGGCCATGATCACGAGTAGCCCGGCCTGGCGGAGATAGGTCGACTTGCCACCCATGTTCGGACCGGTCAGCAAGATGAAGCGGTGAGCCTCGCTCTCGAGCGCGAGATCGTTCGGCACGAAGTTCGTGCGCAAGACCGCTTCCATCACCGGATGACGGCCGTCTTTGATCTCGACGCGCGGGCGATCGTCGACGATCGGCCGGACGTAGCCGCGCTCGGCCGCGCACTGGGCGAGCGAACAGAGCGCGTCGATCTCGGCGAGCGCATCGGCGGCGCGCAGCAGGTCGTCGATCCGTACGGCGATCCGGGCGAGCAAGTCGGCATAGAGCTTCTCTTCCAAGCGCAACTGCCGCGACTGCGCGGTCGAAATCGCGAGTTCGAGTTCTTTGAGTTCGGGCGTGATGTAGCGCTCGCCGTTCGCGAGCGTTTGCTTGCGCACGTAGTCGGCCGGAACGCTACCGACGTACGCCTTGGTCACTTCGATCGCGTAGCCGAAGGCGCTCGCATACTTGACCTTAAGCGATTTGATCCCGGTCCGCTCGCGTTCGCGTTCTTCGAGTTCCGAAAGCTTGCCGCGCGCGTCGGTGCGCAGGGCGACACACTCCGCAAGCTCTTCGTCCGACTCGGGGCGGATCACGCCGCCGTCGCCCAGGAGCGCGGGCGGCTCGTCGACGAGCACGCGCTGCAGATCGGCGAACATCTCGCCGAAATCGCCGATCCGCTCGATGAAGCTCGAGAGCGCCGGCGGCGTCACTTGTCGGAGCGGTTTGAGGATGTCGAGGGTCCGTCGGAGCGAAGCCAGGTCGCGCGGCCCGGCTCGGGCGACCCGGACCTTCTGCGCGATCCGTTCGAGATCGAAGCAGCCGCGCATCAGTTCGCGCATCGCGTCCCGGCGGGCGTGATCGTCGACCAGGATCTGCACGGCATCTTGGCGCGCGGAGATCGCGACCGGGTCGACCAACGGTGCCGTCAACCAACGCGCGAGCATGCGCGATCCCATCGAGGTCGAGCATTCGTCGAGCGTCGCGAGGAGCGTCGCCTTGGGGTTCGCGCCTTGGGCTTTGGTCAGCTCGAGATGTTTGCGCGTGCTTGGATCGAGTGCGAGGAACGTCTGACGCCGATAGAACTCGGGCGGGTTGAGGGCGCTTGCA
>JBBRTL010000191.1:0-4406 GCA_038244445.1 Vulcanimicrobiales bacterium | reverse complement strand
GGTCGCGGCGCCTAAGGTCGTGATCGAGATCGACGAGGTGTTGCTCGCGAGGATCGCGCGTTCCGGCGTCGCGGCCGCGAGCATGCGAAAGATCTCGAGCTTGAGTTCGAGGTTCTCGCTCGCGGCTTCGATCGCGATGTCGACGTCGAGTGCTTCGATCGCCGGCGCGAACGCGATGCGCGCAAGAGTCGCGTCGCGTTGTGCCGACGTGATGCGCTCCTTCTCTACCGAACGCGCGAGTTGCTTCGCGATGCCGGCGAGGCCGCGGTCGAAGAGTTCCGTCGAGCGATCGTTCAGCAGAACGTCGTGCCCGCTTTGGGCGGCGACCTGCGCGATGCCGGCTCCCATCTGTCCGGCACCGATCACGGCGATGCGATAGCTCACGTGTTAGTCGACTCGGATCAGGACGGCGTCGCCTTGGCCGCCGCCGGAGCAGATCGACGCGATGCCGAGGCCGCCGCCACGCGCGCGCAGTTGGTTGACGACCGCGCCGATAAGGCGTGCGCCGGAAGCACCGATCGGATGACCCATCGCGACCGCGCCGCCGTTGACGTTGATCGCGCCTTCGGCCAGGCCGAGCTTGCGCGACGAGGTCAGCGCGACCGCCGAGAACGCTTCGTTGATCTCCCAGACGTGGACTTGATCGTGTTTGAGCCCGTGCTTGTCGAGCAGCTTCTGCGCGGCCAGCGCCGGCGTCATACAGATGTAGGGCGAGTCCCAGGCGACGGTCACGTGATCGAGGATGGTCGCAAGGGCGGCGTGCCCGTGCGCCTTCGCCCAGGCGGCGTCCGCCACGATGACCGCGGCCGCACCATCGTTGACGCCCGGCGCGTTGCCGGCCGTGATGGTGCCGTTCTTCTCGAGCGGTCGGAGCTTGCCGAGCGTTTCGACGGTCGAGTCGCCCCGGACGGCTTCGTCGCGATCGACCAGCGCGAACGGAACGTCGCCGGTGACGAACGGTGCGTAGGCGTCTTGGTCGAGGGTGAAGCGTTCCGACGGAGCCGGACCGGAACCGCGCACTTCACCGCGCGTCGGGAGCTTGTCGACGACGACTTTGCCCTTGGCTTTGGTCGCGACCTTGACCGGCACGATTTCCGCGGAGAGTCGGCCGGCTTCGTGTGCGCCGTACGCGCGTTGATGGCTCTGCGCGGCGAACGCGTCCTGATCTTCGCGGGTCATCCCGAGTTCGTCGGCGACGAAGCTGCCTTGGGTCGACATCGTCATCGGAAAGTATTGGTCCCAGAGTCCGTCGTGGATCATCGCGTCGATCAACGTCCCGTCGCCGAAGCGATAGCCGGAGCGCGCGTCGCGCAACAGATACGGCGCGTTCGACATCGATTCCATCCCGCCGGCGCCGATCAGCACGTTCGCGCCCGCATCGATCGAACGCATCGCGTTCACGACCGCGAGCATGCCCGAAGCGCAGACCTTGTTGACGGTATCCGCGGTGACGGTCTTGGCCAGGCCCGACTTGAGGACGACCTGGCGTGCCGGGTTCTGACCGACGCCGGCCTGAAGCACTTCGCCGAAGACGACGTGCTCGATATCGGACGGATCGACGCCGGAGCGTTCGATGGCGGCCGCCAGAGCGACCGAGCCGAGGGTGGTAGCGGTCAGCGGCGCAAGGGCGCCGCCGAGCTTCCCGAACGGCGTCCGGGCGGTGGAAAGAATGACGGTGGGCATAGCCAGCCTCGGTTTCGCTCGTCCCTCGACTCCGGCCTCCGGCCTACGCTCGGGATGACACCTAAGGAATGGTGTCGCGGCGAGGGGCAGCCTGCAATTGTCATGCCGAGCATAGCGGTGCGGAGTCGAGGGACTGCGGGAAGCTACGGCTTGGGGGCTTGGGTGCAGACGGCGCTGGCGTTGGGCTCGCAGGTGGCGCATTCGAGTTGGAGGGTGGCGTGGGTGATGCCGTAGGCGGTGCGGAGTTGGGCGTCGATCTCGCGCAGCAGGGCGTCGGCTTCGCTGACCGCGCGGTCGTCGATCTGGACGTGGGCGGAGAGGGCGTGTTCGTCCGAGCCGATCGTCCAGACGTGCAGGTCGTGGACGGCGACGACCCCGTCGAGCGCGCAGATCGCGCCAGAGATCGCGGCCGTATCCATGCCGCGCGGGACCGACTCGAGCAGCACGTCGGTCGCGTCGCGTAGGACCCGCACGACCCCGAGCACGATCACGGCGGCGACGAAGAGCGAGAGCAGCGGATCGATCCAGGACGCTCCGGTCGCGAGGATGACGAAGCCGCCGATGATGACCGCGATCGCGCCGACCGCGTCGCCGGCGATATGGAAGAGCGCCGCCCGGACGTTCAGATCGTGATGGCCGTCGCGCATCAGCAAGAGCCCGGCGCCGACGTTGACGATCAAGCCGACGACCGCGATGCCGCTCATCAGCCCGCCCTGCGGAAGCGACGGATGCGCGAATCGCCCGATCGCTTCGTAGACGATGAAGATGACCGCACCGATCAAGAGCGCGCCGTTCGCAAGCGCGCCGAGCATCTCGACCCGCCCGTAGCCGAACGTCCGGCTTGCATTCGCGGGCCGGGTCGCGCCGATCGATGCGAACAACGCGATCGCCAGCGCGAACATATCCATGCACACGTGCACCGCATCCGTGACGAGTGCAAGCGATCCGGATCGAGCCCCTCCCCAGAACTCGAGCACCGCGACAAACGCGACCAGCACAAACGCGATCCCAAGCCGCCCACGCTTGGTCATGCAGTCACCGCAACGCGATCGTTGCGAAGACGCGCGCGAAGCACCTCTCCGCTTGTCACGGCGAGCATCTCCCCGCTTGTCATGCCGAGCGTAGGCGCGAAGCGCCGTAGTCGAGGGACGACTCGAAGCAATTGCGGTGTGGTGGTCCCTCGACTACGCTTCGCTACGCTCGGCATGACAAGGGGAGGCGGGACAATGACTGTGTCGCGCGCTCGGGAGAGCATCGCTCTACCTGGATATGAACGCCTTGAGGGCGAGCACTCCGAGCATGACGCCGAAGAAGCCGAGGGTCTTGGTCTCGGCCTCGCGGATGACGTCCGGCTTCCATTCGCCCTTGCCGTTCGGCGCGGGTTCCACGCGCGGGACGAGCGGCGGTACGGCGGCGCAATATTCGTCGAACTCTTCACCGAACTGCGAGCGCAAGAACTGCTCTTCGTGCGGGATGATGGTCGCGTAGACCGCGATCATGGTCGCGAGCGAGGCCGCGATCAAGCCGAACTTCTCGAGCGGCACGTTCTTGCCGGTGAAGGCGATCGCGAAGCCGAGGGCGGTGACGAAGTTGCCGACGTAGAGCGGATTGCGCACGTGCGCGTATGGCCCGGCGGTGACCAGCTCCGGCGCGATCACGTGATCGCCGCGGGTGGTGACGCCCGAGTAGCCGACGGCCCAACAGCGGACCAACTCGCCCGCGAGCGCGAGCGGCAAGCCGATCGTCACGCCGAGCGCGTCGGGCTTGCCGAAGACCGCGAGCACCACGGCCGGGACCGCCAGCAGCGCGCCACGGTTCTTGAAGACGAAGGCCTTGAGTTCTTCCGAGTCGTTCACGAGGGCGGGATTCGACCGCGCTCGCGGGCGTCCTCGTACGTCTCGCGCAGCGTGCGCACGAGCTTGAACGCAGGCGTCCAGCCGGTCGCCGCGTGCAGTTTCGCGGACGAACCGTACGAGACGGGCGTGTCCGAGGGGCGCATCCTTGTCGGGTCCTCGCGGATCTCGACCGGTACCCGCGCGGCCGCGACCAAACCGCCGAGCATCTCGCGCATCGAGATCGCGGTCCCGCTCGAGACGTTGTAGATCTCGCCGGAGATACCACCGGTCGCAAGCGCGAGATACGCGGCGACCACATCGCGTACGTCGAGGAAGTCGCGCCTGGCCTCCAGATTTCCGACCAGCATGATGGGCGAACCGCCCTCGGCGACCTTCGCCAATTGCGCCGCAAACGATGCGATCGCGAACCGGTCGCTCTGACCCGGGCCGATATGATTGAACGCGCGCGCGATCGTCACGTCGAGTCCGAAGCTGCGGGCTTCGCCGAGCAGGATCGCTTCCGCCGCAGCCTTGCTTGCCGAGTACGGATTCTCGGGCTGGGGTGCGAGCGTTTCGACGAGTGGATACTCGTGCGGTTCGCGCCGGCCGTAGACGTCGGCGGAACTCGCGAACACGATCCGCGGCGCGCGGCCGCCGTCGTCGCGGTACGTACGAACGGCGCGAGCAAGGCGCGCGGTCCCAAGCACGTTCACGTCGTAGACACCGAGCGGATCGGCGAGCGCATCCGGCACGGCCGCGATCGCGGCGAGATGGAAGACGACGTCGGGCTGAGCGATGTCGAGCGCCGCACGCAACGTCTGCTCGTCGCGCAGATCGATCGGCAGATAGCCGTCACTCTCGTGTGCGGCGCCGGCCGCGACGACGTCC
>JBBRTL010000190.1:0-4465 GCA_038244445.1 Vulcanimicrobiales bacterium | reverse complement strand
TGCGATGCGACCGGCCATCTCGCCTACGTGACGCTGGCTCAGGAAAACGCGGTCGCAGTCGTCGATCTGCAGACGAAGGCGGTCCTGCACAAGATCCCGACCGGCAACCATCCACACGGCATGCGGATGAGTTCCGACGGTCGACGGCTCTACGTCGCGAACGCGGAGGGGTCCAGCCTAAGCGTCATCGACGTCCGCCGCCGGGTCGAGATCGCGCGCATTCCCGTCGGCGGATCGCCGGTACAGGTCGCCGTCGCTCCCGACGGCCGCTTCGTCTACGCGACGCTCGGGCCGCAGAACGCCGTCGTCGCGATCGACCTCCGGACGGCGCGGGTGCTCCGACGCGTCAGGGTCGGACGAAATCCGGTGCAGTTGTCGATCACGCCCGACGGCAAGACGCTCGTCGTCGCGGATCAAGGCACGCGCGAACGGCCCGACGATCGCGTCGCGATCGTCGATGCTGCGACGATGACGCTCACTGCATTCGTCCGCACCGGGCTCGGTCCGCACGGCGTTGCGATCGACCCATCGGGTCGTCGCGCCGCCGTGACCAACGAACGCGCCTCGACGGTCAGCGTCATCGACATACCGGAGCGACGGGTGGTCGCCGAATACCCGACCGGCAACGACCCGAACGGCCTCACCTTCTTGCCGTGACCGCCCCTCTATGGAGGCGCGGGAAGTTCGCTGCGTTTCCAGGGAGCCTCGTCCGAGCGGTCGTACGCTAGGCGCATGATCGATACGCTTACCGACCAGCCTGCGGCCTTTTTTCTCGTCCTGACGCTCGTGCTCTCGTTGGTCGCGCTCTTCGGCAGCTACGCGCTGGCGGCGCGCTACGCCCCCCAGAGGGACGGGCGCGACGAGAGCGCGTTCGGTCTCGGGCAGACCGCGATCTTCGGTCTGATCGTCCTGATCCTCGCCTTCTCGTTCTCGTTCGCGGCGGAGCGCTTCGAAGCGCGCCGCGCACTGGTCGTCGAGGAAGCCGACGGGGTCGCCGCGGCGTACGACCACATGGACTACTTGCCGCCTGCGCGGCGCGACATCGAACGCGATCTCGTGCGCAAATATACGGACGCGCGTATCCGCGCGCTCGCCGATGTCTCGTATACGTGGGAAGACGGCCCGAACGCACGAGCCGCGAACGGCTACTACAAACGGCTCTGGGATATGGCGACGGCCGACGTCCGCGCCGACCGCCACAACGTCGCGTATCTCGCGCTCGCCGAAGAGATCGACAAAGCCGGCGATATCGCCGAATATCAGGTCGCCGCCGTCAATAACCACATCCCGCCGCCGATCCTCGGCATCGTCATCCTCTGTACGCTCGTCGGCGCTGCGCTTCTCGGGCTCACGTTCGGCCGCGTGCGTTCGCCCAATCGCGCGCTCTCGGTGATCTTCTGCGTGCTTTTCGCCGCGACCGTCTTCACGATCGTCGACATGGATCATCCCAAGGGCGGCCTCCTCCAGATCGATGTCGCCCCGCTCCAAAACGCTTTCCACGATATGAAACCGTAGTGCGCTTCATCGAGATCGCCACCGGTTCGAAGTTGCGCACGTTCGCGCTGGTCTTTCAAACGGGCGACGAGGTCGCCTCACTTCTCAAAGCGTTCGCCGTCGAGCAGGGTATCAGCGCGGCCCGGTTCACCGCGGTCGGCGGTTTCAGCGAAGCGACCTTGGGATATTTCGTGTGGGAGAAACGCGACTACGAACCGATCCCGATCGACGAACAGGTCGAGGTGCTCTCGGTGCTCGGCGACATCGCGCTGGATGGCGATCGGCCCGTCGTCCACGCGCACGTGACCGTCGGGCATCGCGGAGGACGCGTCAGCGGCGGACACCTCTTGCGTGCGATCGTCCGGCCGACACTCGAGGTCATGCTCGACGAGCTTCCCGCACATCTGCAGAAGAGCATCGATCCGGCGGCTCACATCCCGCTGATCGATCCGAGCCTCTCCCGCTCGGATATCTAGCCGGAGGCAAGAAATCGCGCGAAAATGCGCGAAACGCGAGTGCGCACCATGGACAACGATCTTCAACCACAGCCCGAACTCGCTCAGGCCGAGGCTGCTACGCCCGAACCCACCGCCGTCGAGGCTGCTCCCGCACCGGTCGAGCCCGCTGCATCCATCGCCGCCGAGGCCCCCGAGACGCCCGTCGAGCCGCCTGAGCCCGAAGCTCCGGAGGTCGTTGTAGCGACGCCAGAAGCGGTGGTCGCCGCTCCGGTGCCCGTTCCGACGCCGCCGGTCGCGCCGGATCCCGAGGCCGTTGAGCGCGCCAAGGCCGCAGCTGCGGCTCGGGCCGCCGCCGATGCCGCGCGTCGCGCCCAGGCCGAGGAAGCCTGGAAGGCTCTGGCCGGCGGTAAGACCACCCGCGAGATCATCGAGGCGACCGTCAAGAGCGCCGTCAAAGGCGGCTACCTGGTAAGCATCGGTGCGTTCCGCGGATTTCTCCCCGCATCGCAATCGCGTCTTGCCGGCATCGCGCCCGAGCAGCTCGCCGGGACCAAGATCCCGACCATCGTGCTCGACGCCGACGACGCCAAGAAACGCGTCGTGGTCTCGCACCGCCAAGCCCTCGAAGTGCAGCGCCGCGGTGCCCGGGCCGAGCTGCTCGCAAACCTCAAGGTCGGCGCGGAACGCGAAGCGACCGTCGTCCGGCTCGCGGACTTCGGCGCATTCGTCGATCTCGGCGGCGTCGACGCCCTCGTACCGATCGGCGAACTCGCGCTCGAGCGCGTCGAGAAGGTTGCGGACGTCGTCAAGGTCGGCGACAAGTTCGCCGTCAAGGTCCTGCGCGTCGACGAAGGCGGCAAGAAGATCGGCGTCTCGCGACGCGCGATGCTACCCGATCCGTGGCGCGACCACGCGGCGCTCTTGCAGCGCGGCAAAGTCGTCGAAGGCAAGGTCATCGAGAACGGTGCCGAGCTAAAGATCGAACTCGCTCCCGGGATCGTCGGAACGATCTCAGAGAACGAAGCGATTCCGAGCGACTACGAGATCGGCGAGACCGTCGAAGTCTCGGTCCGCTCGCTCGATCCGCGGACGCGCCGTCTGCGTCTCTCGACGATGCACGCGACGCCGTCCTTCGAAAGCGGCTCGTTCGCCCCGCTCGGACACGAACTCAAGAACTAGCCGACGCTACAGCGGGACCGCGAAGATCGTTCCGTCGTCCTTGCGTCGGGACGCCGGCATTGTGAAACGCGAGCTTGCCGTAACGCTTCACTTGCCGTCTGCGGATCCGAAGCGGAGCGAAAGACCGAACGACGACCTGGTCGCATGCCGTTCGTCGGTCAGGATCAGCATCACGTGCTTATTCAACACGAACGCGGCATCGCCGTCGAGATATCGGCCGAACTCGATCGGGTCGGTCTCGCGCCGATAGATCGCGTCGAAGCGCATGCCCGGCGACGCATAGTAGGTCAGCCAGCCAACGTCGCGCCCGCGGGACGACCCGAGCGTTACGGCCGAGATCGCGGCCGATTGGTCGTTCAGTCCGAACGTCCACGCCCGCACGCGCCACCGATCGTCGATCGGCCAGTCGATGCTCAGGCCCCGTCCGAAGAGCGTGGTCGTCCCGAGATAGCTGGCGTATCGTTCGCCCACCATCGTCGCCGAAGCGACGAACCCGCGGCGCGTGCGATACGAAAGGGTCGCTTCGTTGGTCTGGCTGATGTCGAGGATCAAGCTCGGGATCGGATCGCCGAAGTAGAACGACGCGCTCGCGGAGTCTTCGTTGGCCGCATGCGCGACTTGCAGACGCAGATGATCGTCGAAGTCCCACTGCGTCGCGAGCCCGAAGGTGGGTCCGGCCGCGCTCTGCGCGTTCGCCGGCGTGTCTTTCGTCGTTCCGTTCGCCGAGAGCGTGTACGACGCGAGCGAAGCCGTCGCGGTCAATCGCCCGGACGTGAGTTGCTGGCTCGTGAAGAACCGGCCGCCGCGGACGACGCCGGTGTAGTGCTTCGTGTGCGAGCCGACGTAGTCGCGCGTCCCGGTCGCCAGCGTCTGCTCGAACCCGTACTCGCTCGAAAGCGAACCGCCTTTATGACGCAAGAGCATCTGTACGTCCGAGGACGCTTCATCCTCGACGTAGTCCGCGATCGGCGTCTTATTCTTGCTCTTCGTCGCCGCTTCGAAGCGCAGGCTCGATCCTCCGATCGGGAGTTCGAGACGGAGCTTCGCACCCGTGTATTGCGAGAGCTTCGTCGGCGACGAGGTCATGTCATCGAACGAGCCGGAGCCGGCGGTGAACAGGACGCGGGTCTTACCGATCTTGGTGCGCGCGACCACGTCGGCGCGGGTGCTGGTGGTCGCATCTCCCGTACTCGTACCGAATGCCGCGTAGGCATCTCCGACGCGCGACTGCACGCCTTCGAGTCGAAGGCGGCCGCCCCCGATCGTGCCCAGATCCGCGGTCGGGCCATCGAAGCCGAGGTTGAAGCGTCCCGACGTACCGTGCGAGAACCCGT
>JBBRTL010000189.1:0-4474 GCA_038244445.1 Vulcanimicrobiales bacterium | reverse complement strand
GGCCCGAGCGGCGCGATCCAGACGATCTACTCCAACTCGAACACGATTACGAACGCGATTCCGGGCATCTCGCTGAACGTCGTGAGCAACACGAGCACGCCGTTCACGGTCAACGTCTCGCAGGACACGAGCGGCCTGGTCAATGCGATCAACACGTTCGCTTCGGCCTACAACACGGCGATCGACGAGATCAATTCGGCGAGCGCGCCGCCGGTCGTACCGGCGGTCGGACTCGGCGGACTCCAGAACAGCGCCGTGACGGCGCTCGGCGGCGGTGTTCTCTACGGCAACAACGACGTCGACTCGGTCAAGAACGCGTTGACGAATCTGGTCTCGGGATTTCTCGGATCGGGCTCGACGTACAACTCGCTCTCGCAGATCGGACTCTCGATCAGCGATTCGTTCTCGACGTTGACGACGGGTAACAACGGCACCGCGGACAGTAGCGGAAATGGGAGCCAGCCGGTCCAGACTACGACCTTCCAAGGGACCGACGGCACGTTGCAGGCGCTCGACATGGTCAAATTCCAGGCCGCGCTCGCAGCCAATCCGACGGCCGTCTCGAGTCTGTTCGGCGGTGCTTCGGGCCTCGCCAACAGGCTCGGCGCCTATCTGACCACGGTGACCGGTGCTCCGACGCTGATCTCGACCGGTATCGTCGGCCAGATCCCCAAGATCTCGACGATCCAAGGGTTCCAGAACTCCAACACGGATCACATCTCGTCGTTGCAGCAGCAAGTGAAACAGATCACCGATTCGGCCAACTCGCAGGCCGATCTGCTTCGGGCGCAGTTCACCGCGACCGAGGGACAGTTGGCGGTCTACCAGTCCTTGCAATCGCAACTCGCCGGATTCTTCAAGAACGCCTGATCGTGATGATGCGCTCGCCGGCGGAACAGAAGTATCTCGAAACCTCGATCGCAACCGCTTCGAAAGAAGACCTGATCGTCAAGGTCTACGACGCGCTGATCCTGTCCGCCCAACAGGCGCTCGAGAAGCTCCAGTACGAGCGCAACGACATCGAAGGAACCCATAAGGCGCTGTTGCGCGCTCAGCGCGCGATCTGTCTGTTGATGGGCTCGCTCAACATGGAGATCGGCGGCGACCTCGCCAAGAACCTGTTCCGCGTGTACGAGTTCTGGCATCACGAGTTGGTGATGGCGAATATGCAGAAGGATGCGTCGCGCGTGGAACGGCTCTTACCGGACTTCAAGGACTATCGGGCGACCTGGCAGATCGCGATCACGCAGTTCAAGTCGCAGCAGCGCGGCGTAGCAGCCGCCGCAGCCGCGGCCGGTGTCTCGACGGTGACCTCGTTTGCCGCCGTCGGCTGAAGACGCCGCCCTGCGCGCATCCGTCGAACGCGAGGTCGAAGCCCTCGAGGGCCTCTGCGCAGAGATCGAGCGGGCGCTGATGGCGCGCGATTGGGACGCGTTTGCCGTAGCGATGGCCGACTCGCGCCGCGTCACCCATGCGATGCAGAACGCGATGGACACCGCCGCCCCGGTGCGAGACGCGGCTTTCGACGAGGCGATCTTCGGTCGCGCGCGGCGCGTCCATGCGATTCGCGAGAATCAGCTCAAGCGACTTCGGACCTATAACGAAGCTGTCGCCGAGAAGCTCGGACAGATCGGCAACCTCAAGCGATTTGCGAAGAACATCGGGGCGAAGAACGCGCCCTCCCGGCTCGGCTCGCTCGACCGCCTAAGCTAGGGGAAGCACAGGGCGAGCGCGTCCAACAGTTCGAGCGCTCGTCGATCGAGTTCGGAGTCGGTCAGCGAGAGCGTGCCGGTGGTCCGGTCGATGCGGATCCGCACGAACAGTCGCTGGAGTGCCGTCATGGCCGTTTGCCCATAGATCCGCAGCGCGTTCTCCAAGGACGCGCGGTGCGCCGCGGTCGTCGAACCGCCGCTCATTCGTTGCGCCTGTAGCGCGAGCGTCAGTTGCCGAGCCTTGACGAAGTCCCATCGCGCGCTCTCCACATCGAGAGAACGGAGCACGGCGAGTGATGGCTCGCCCAGTTCTACTTCGAAGACGATCCGCGCTTCGTCGCTCGCAAGCGCGGGCGTACCGAGCGGACGCGGCACGAGTGCGGAGATCTGCGCGCGGAACGCGCCCGCGTACTCGGCGATCGGCTCTTTCTTCCCGAGCTTTTCGTGGAGGACGATGCGGTGAAGTATCTGGGACTGCGCGTCGAAGTGTTCGCGCAGCCCGGCCGTATCTTCCCCGTCGTCGTAGCCGCGCGTGCACGCCAAGGCCGCGCCGAAGATGCAGTGCTGGAGTATCGTCGGGGCCTTCGGACCGCGGAAGACGCGCTCGAAGAACGAGAGGGTCGGCCGATCGAACGTGCCGAGTAGGACGATCGCTTCTCGTGTCCCGGGAGGCGGTGCAAGCGGCGTCTCTGCCGCTTTCGGTGGCGGCGGGAGCACCGAAGGCGCGACCGGCTCCGCACGGACGTACTCCGCGCGCTCGACCTCATCGAGTTCGTAGAACGGGAGATCGTCGAGGGGAACGTCGGGGACCGGAATCTCGACCGGAATGACCGGCGCGGGCGTGGGCGTCGCGGCGCGTGCCATCGAGGCAGCGACGACCGCTTCGGCGGACGGCTGTTTGCGCGAGATCGAGATGGCGGAGGCACCGATGATGGCCGCCTCCGAGGCGTGGATCTGCGGGACCACGACCAGCGGACGCGCGCCGATGCGCACGCCGACCTTCCAGGCAAAGGTGGCGCGCGATTTCGCGGCGAGATCGCCGAGATCGAGTCCGGCGCCGAGAAAGCGTTCGGCGATCTCGTCGAACGCGGGAGCGCCGTCGCGGACGAACGAGCCCGTGCGATAGGATGCGCCGCCCGGAAGCGGCACCGCGACGCGCACGTTCCGCGCGGGGGAGATGCCCTCGTTTGCGACGGAGAGCGTCAGAGTGACGATTGCGCCGGGAATCACGCCTTCGGCCGGGACGGCCGTCGCCTGAACGTGGATGATCGCGCCCGTGGGGGCGGCGATCGGATCGTCGGGAACGGTCGGGCCCTCGGCGATCGCGCGATTTTCCCAGTCGGGTCGGTCCGGTGCTTCGAGACCGAGGGCAGAGCGCTGGAGTTCGAGCAACCGCATATCGGCGCTCAGGTAGAAGTCCGGTTCGCGCACGTTATTTCGCGGCGCGGCGAGCGAACAGCCGACGGACGAAGTCGAAGCGCTGCGCCCCGTCGTTGCGGTTCGCAACGCCGATGCGAACGATGCGCCTCTCATCTATGCCGCGGGCGGCGAGCGCGGCGCGAACGTGGTCGACGTTCACCAGCGTCGAGGCCCGATCGGAAGCCTCTTCCATCGAAAGGTGGGCGAGCATCGTCAGGCGACGCGGTAGCCCCGCAGCAGCGTCGATCAACAGCGCGCGCGCGTTCGGAGAGAAGACCGGCGTGCCCGGCGCGAGACCCGCGCGTTCGAGCCGATAGTCGAGGACGGCGCCGGCCATCGCCTCGTCCAGTCGGCCGAGGCGCACCCAACTATCGACCCGGTCGCCGAGGTTTCCGCGCCCCTCGATCCGCGCTTCGAGTTCGCTCTGTCCGAACAGCAACATGTTGAGCAGCTTGCGTTGCGGCACGTGATAGTTGAGGAGCATGCGAAGCGCTTCGAGGTTCTCGTCGCTAAGGTTCTGTGCTTCGTCGACGATCAGCACCAGGGTGCGGTGTTCGAGGACGGCCGTCTCGAAGAAGAAGTTCTTCAGCGCGTTCTTCAGGGCCGCGCTCGAGCGGGGCGGAAGCGCGAGGCCGAAGACCCGCCCGACGGCGATCAAGAACTCCGTCTCGCTCGCAAACGTCGGGTCGAGAATCTTGCCGAGGACCACCTTGTCGTCCGCGAGCAAGGTCTGTTCGATCGCTCCGGAGAGGCTCGTCTTCCCCGTTCCGGGCTCGCCCAAGACGACCGTCAGCCCACGCGATGCACCGATCGCGCCCGCGACCCGCTCGCGCGCCTTTCGGAGCGTCCCGAGTTCGCAATAAAAATACGGATCGGCCGTGTCGATGAACGGATCGCGTTCGAGGCCGAAGGCGCGGAAGTACGAAGACATGCGGGACGTTCTCTTACACCCGGCTCCGGAAAGTCTTTGTCGGTTCCGGGACCGGAGCGGCCGGAACGACGATCGGGATGGCGACCATCTCGCGGGCCCGTTCGGGTGCCGCCGCGAGGGCCTCGGCCCGGGCCCGTTGCGAGGCCAGCGCTTGGGCCTGGATCGCGCCGATCGACGGCCGGTCGGCGACATCGGCGGCGTAGCGTTTGGTGATGACCTCGTAGAAGTGTGCGAACTCGTTCTGGTGGCTGAGGGTCATGTTTCCGCGGGCCGGATCCCAACGCCACGAATACTCGCAGGTCGCGTGGTCGACGTGAACGATCCGGGCGCCGCCGCGCGACGCACGCAACCACATCTCCCAATCGTCGGTGACGGTCAGCTCTTCATCGAAGAAGCCGAAGCGTTCGAACAG
>JBBRTL010000188.1:0-4480 GCA_038244445.1 Vulcanimicrobiales bacterium | reverse complement strand
TCCTCGATTTTCGGGATTCGATGGTCGGTATGGAACGGCGGCTCGACGCGAAGGTCGATTCCGTCGAGACGCGTCTGGGCGAGCGGATCGATTCCGTCGAGACGCGCCTGGGCGAGCGGATCGATTCCGTCGAGAGCCGGATGGCGCGGATGGAAGATCGCCTCACGGTACGGCTCGACGGCCTCGAGGACGAGATGCGCCGAGGATTCGTCGCGGTCGACAAACGGTTCGACGGTCTCGAGCCGCCGCGGCGGCGGGGAACCCGCTAGCGTTCTCTCGTTGGCAATGCGTACGTAGCGGGGCTGCGGAGACCGCTTGCGTCGAGGGCTCTGACACCGAAGATGTAGTCGTCGTTGGAGACCGGGAGCGTTGCTTCGGTGACGTTGCCGACGTTCTTGGCGTGTTGCCACATCGAGGCGTCGGTCGCGCGCCACACGATCTCGTAGGCGGTCGCGCCGGTCGAGGCGGCCCAGCGGAGCTTCGCGTCGTAGCCCAGGCTTTTGAGCAGCAGATTCGCCTTCGCCGGTGCGGCCGGCGCGAGCGCGAGCGTCGCGAGGGCGGCCACGTTTACGCGCGTCGCTTGCGCGATGTAGTCGAAGTCGACGTACTGCGGCAGATCGCCGTATGCGATGCCGTTCTCGGTGCGCACGTTCTGATGCTGGTGGATGAAGTTCTCGTGCGGCTCGACGAACCGGATCGCCGCGAACCCGTCCGCTTGGAACGACTCCTGATCGCCGCCGCGCAGGTTACGGTCGGCGCGATAGATCTGGCGCAGCGTGAAGTTCGGAACGTACGCCGGGACGGTGTCGCCGACGAAGCGCGCGAGTTCGCGGGACGGCGAATCGTTCTCGCTGCCGTAGAGGTTCGACGCCTTCGGATCGACGCCGGCCGGGAGACCCTGGCTGAAGACGCGGATCGCATTGGGTTCGTGGATGCCGCTGCCGCCGGTGGTATTGCCGATCACGTCGTTGTTGAGCATCCCGAGGACGGGCTCGTTCTTCGCCTTGAGTTCGTCGGCCAGATGTGCCGAACCCCAGAGTCCGAGTTCCTCGCCGTCGAAGGCGACGAACAGGATCGTGCCCTTGAAGTGGTGCGGTGCCATCACGCGCGCCGCTTCGAGCACGGCGGCGACACCCGAGGCGTTGTCGTCGGCGCCCGGTGCGATGCCGGTGCCGTCGGTGCAGTCGCCGTGGCAGTCGTCGTAGTGGCTCGACATGATGTAGGTGCGTCCGGGCTCATCGCCCGTGAGTTCCGCGACGACGCTGGATTCGGTGACGTCGCGCGGCGTGCGCGCCGTCTTGGGCTGGAGGTAGTCGTCGGTCCGGACGGTCATCCGCCCGCCGCTGGTCGCCGCGATGGTCTCGAACTGCGCGACGATCCAATCGCGCGCGCCGAAGACGCCGTGGGTCGCGGTCGAGGTCGTCTCGGAGAAGTCGTTACGGGTTCCGAAACCGACGAGCGCGGTGTCGGTGGAGCGAACGTGGCCGGTCGAGACGCCGGCGACCATCGAGACGATCAACGGGATGGCGAGAAACTTCGAATCCATCCGTCCGCCTTTCTAAGACGCGACTGAGGTTTCCTCAAGCCGCGGACGAATGTACCGGCCGATGACGATGGCCGTGCCGCGCCCGGGAACGCTGTGGACGGCGAAGATGTCGCTACAACGCCGCATGATCGGGAGCCCGCGCCCGCGCTCGACTAGACCCGCCGGCAAGATGTCGTCGCCCGGGGTCGCCGAGAAACCGCAACCCGAGTCGACGATCGTGACCACGATCTTCTCGTGGTCGATCCGGCAGCGGATGTCGATCGCGTCGCTCGTGCTGGAGTGTTCGACCGCGTTCGCGAGGCCTTCACCGATAGCGAACAGGAAGTCTTCGAGGCTGGTCGGGGAAACGCCGAAACGGGCCGCATGGGCGGTCAGGGCATCGCGCACGACCTTCCCGAACCGAGGGTTCGGGGGCACACGTAAACGGAGGACGCTCGTGTCCTCGACCGTCGCGCCGTCCTCAAAGTCCGTTCCCAGCATTATCTCGGTCAATTCTACCGCATTCCAGCGTGTCTAAACGTCCCGCCTTCTACGTTCTCACCTGTGGGGACGGTTCGTACTACGCCGGCTATACCACGGACCTCGACCGGAGGCTCCGGGCGCACGGCCGCGGGGTGGCCTCCAAATACACCCGATCCCGCCTGCCGGTTCGGCTTGCCGCCTGGTGGTTTGCCGACGAGGCGCGGGAGGCGCGGTCGGCCGAAGCACTCTTCAAAGGCTACTCGCGGGCCGAGAAAGACCGCTTGCTCGCCGGCGACGAGGCCTTCGGGCGCCGCATGCTAAAACCACCGTCCCTCAACTATCCCATCGCACCGGAAGAAGGCAACATCGTGGCGTCGCACCAGCCCCCGCAGGCAGACGAACTCCCCGCGCTCGTCGAGACCGCGCGTACCTCGCAGGCTCGTCTGGCGACCGACAAGGGCGATATCGTCTTCACGTTCTACCCCGACGACGCGCCGGGACATGCAGCCGCATTTATCAAGCTCGTCCAAGCCGGCTTTTACGACGGATTGAAGTTCCACCGCGTCGAGCCGAACTTCGTGATCCAAGGCGGCGATCCGGACGGCAACGGCACCGGTGGGCCGGGGTATCGACTCAAGGCCGAGTTCAGCGAACGTCCGCACGTGCGCGGGACGGTGGCGATGGCGCGGTCCGCGCAGCCGGATTCGGGCGGGTCGCAGTTCTACATCTGCTTGGACGACGCGCGGTTCTTGGACAAGCAGTATACGGTGTTCGGGCAGATGACCGACGGGTTCGAGGCGCTCGATGCGATCCGTGTCGGGGATGCGATGCAGAAGATCACGATCGAACCGAAGGCGGTCGCTTCGTAGGTTCCTTCGCGCACGGGCCTCTCTGTCATCCCGAGCGTAGCGCGAAGCGCGAAGTCGAGGGGCGCAACGCAGCACTGCTTTGAGCGGTCCCTCGACTACGCTTCGCTACGCTCGGGATGACAGGTCTGTCGTACGCGTCGGCCTCACCAACGTCCCCGTACCTCGCCCGCTTCACGCTTCATAGCCGTTTTCTTCTGCGTCAGAGTCAAGCGTTCGATCCGGCCAGGTGGTGCTGGAGCGTGCGGGCGAGGTTGCGCATGCCGAGATAGACGCCGCCGTAGTTGCGGGCGTTCTCGGTGAGGATCGCGAGCACGAACGGCGAGTTGCCGAACGGGTCGACGATCGCGACGTCGTTGCGCGTATAGTCGATCGCGCCGGTCTTGTTGGCGACGGGGATGCCGGGTACGCCGTCGGGGATGCCTTCCTTATCGGTCTGGCCGAGCATGATCTCGACCATCGAACGGCAGGCGGTCGCGGATGCGACCGTCGGGATGCCCTCGCGCGCGCCGCGCTCGAAGGCGAAGAGCAGATGGGCCATATCGGACGGCGTGGTGCGGTTGTCGTGATGGTGCACGATCGCGCTGTAGTCGAGGAACTTGCGCCCAAGATGGGTGTGGTGCAGGCCTGCGGCGACGGCGGTCGCGTTGATCGCGCCGACGCCGAAGTGGCCGATCAGCGCGTTCGCGGCGGTGTTGTCGGAGAGCGTGATCATCGGATGGATGAGTTCCAGCACGCCCAGCGCGGCGCCGTCGGGTTGGGTCGCCATGAAATCGGATCCGCCGATCAGGTTTGCGCGATGCGTGACGACGCGCTCGGAGAGCGCGCCTGGCGCGCTCGCTTCGCGGTTGAAAGCGGTCAGCATGATGACCAGCTTGATGATCGAGGCGGTCGGGAACGAGAGATCCGCGTTGTAGGCGAAGACCGGCGTCTCGCTCTGCATCGTCATCGCGACGATGCCGGCGGTCGCCGGCATCCGGCGCGCGATCGCGAGGAGCTGCGCGTGCAGCGTGGCCGCAGACGCGATGCGCGGCATTGCGACGAGCGCGGCGGCTCCCGCCAGGAAGAGGCCTCGCTTCACGAACCGGTCCCTTGATAGTGATTGACGCCCACGCGCCAGACCGCGTACGAAACGCCGAACCAGGCCAGGCCGACCAGCGGCGTCAGGAGGCCGACGGTGGGATTGAGATGGAGCCCTTGGTCGGTCTTCTGCAAGAAGTACGTCGCCGGGAAGTAGTTCATGAACGCGAACGGCAGGATGAACGCCAGCACGAACTGGACGCCGCGCTGGTAGATGCTGATCGGATAGCGCGTGAACTCCTGTTCGAGCGACATCACCATCCAGCGCAGCGTGTCGACGCGCACGAACCAGAACGAGAGGGCCGCCACCAGGAGCGAGATGCCGAAGTCGATCAGTGCGCCGCCGATCGCGATCAACGGGACCATCACGATGAAGAGCCAGTCGACGCGCACGCCGACCACCGAGGTCGCGACGCAGAGCGTGATGATGGCCAGGATCAGTCCGTCCGGGAACTGCTGGGACGGCACGGTCAGCACTTGGAAGAGCGCGTCGAGCGGGCGCACCAGGAAGCGATCGAAGCGCCCT
>JBBRTL010000187.1:0-4511 GCA_038244445.1 Vulcanimicrobiales bacterium | reverse complement strand
TATAACGAGGGCGGATTTCCGCGAGGTACTCGCGGCAGGCTTGCGGTCCCATGGGGGTTTCTTCGCCGCAGAAGCCCTTCGGTAAGATTCTTCGTGGCGCGACGATGGCCGACTCGGTAAGAATTCCCGTGGCGCGACTCGTTGGGTTGACAGGTCCGGGGACTTCGTGGTTAACTCGCTGCAATGCTCGTTCGTGCCACGTTTGCATATTGGTATTTTAGCCGTCCCGTCGGGTCGGTCTGAGGCCGTTTGCGCGCATAGTACGAGTCAGCACTAAGCAAGATCGCAAACCCTCGCCGACCGGCGGGGGTTTGTTTTTTTACACCACCAAGAAAGAGCATATGGAAATCGCGGCGGTTTATCAGGGGGTCGATGGGGCCTACTCGCAGCTGGTGCTGCAGGGCTGGGCGGCGGGGCGCGGCCTCGAGATCAAGACGCACGGGGCCTCGACCTACCGCGAGGTGGCGGCCGCTTTGGCGGGGTTGCGGGCCGACGTGGGCGCGATCCCGATCGAGAACGCGATCGTCGGGACGGTCCGCGAGGGCTACGATCTGTGTGCCGAGTTCGATCTCGAGCCGATCGCCGAAGTGCTCTTGCGGACCGATCACCGTTTGCTCGGCGTCCGGGGCGGGACCCTCGAGGACGTCCGCGAGGTGCTCGCGCATCCGCTCGTGATCAACGAGTGCGGACGCTTCCTGGCCTCACTCCCGCACGCTCGCGCGATCCCGTGTGAAGACACCGGCATCGCGGCTCGCGAAGTCGGTCGCGGTGGCAACGCGTCGATCGCCGCACTCGCGCCGACCTCAGCCGCGCGCATCTACGACCTCGAAGAGCTGGCCCGCGACTGCGCCGACGACCCGCGCACCTACTCGCGCTTCATCTTAGTGCGTTCGCGCCTGAACACGGTGGATGCGCCGCCGCCCGGGGAGAAGCGCAAGACTTCGCTGATCTTCGCGTTGCCGGATGCTCCCGGAGCCTTGGCCCGCGCGCTCGCGTACCTGGATACGAACGCGGTCAACCTCTCCAAGCTCGAATCCAAACCGCTGCTCGGTCAGGGGAACGATCACACGTTCTATGCCGATCTCGACGGCGACGCACGGGATGCGAACGTCACCAAGGCTTTGGAGGGCATCCGCAGCGTCGCGCGGAGTGTGACCGTGCTCGGCAGCTACGACGCGCACGTCGGGCCGCCGATGGGGACCGACGCGGTCGATCTACCCCTACGGACGACGCTCAGCGACGCGCCCGTGCGCGTGACCTCGGCGCGCGTGCCGCGCATCGAGACGAACTCCGCCTACCCGCGGGTCGCGCGCGAGTCGAAGCCCGAAGGCAGCTTCATCAAGGTCGGCGACGTGACGATCGGCGACGGCACGTTCACGATCATCGCGGGTCCGTGCTCGGTCGAATCGCGCGAGCAGATGGTCGCGACCGCGCAGGCGGTCAAGGGCCACGGCGCCGTGATGATGCGCGGCGGCGCGTTCAAACCGCGCACCAGCCCGTACGCATTCCAAGGCCTCGGCTGGGAAGGCGTCGATCTGCTCGCCGAAGCGGGCCGCGCGGCCGGCATGCCGACCGTCAGCGAAGTGATGACGATCGATCAGGTCGAGCGGATGGCGGCGAACATCAGCATGCTCCAAGTCGGCGCGCGCAACATGCAGAACTTCGATCTGTTGAAGGCGGTCGGCCGGACCGGACATCCGGTGCTGCTCAAGCGCGGGCTCTCGGCGACCATCGAAGAGCTGCTCGCAGCCGCCGAGTACATCCTCTCGGAAGGCAATCCGCACGTCGTGCTCTGCGAACGCGGCATTCGCACCTTCGAGACCGCGACCCGCAACACGCTCGACCTCTCGGCCGTGCCGGTGCTGCGCGAACGGACCCATCTACCGATCATCGTCGATCCGAGCCACGGCGTCGGCGTGCGTCGGTGGATCATGCCGATGGCCCGCGCGGCCAAGGCGGCCGGCGCCCACGGGTTGATCCTCGAGGTCCATCCGAATCCGCCCGAAGCCAAGAGCGACAAAGAGCAGGCCCTCACGTTCGACGATTTCGGCGCGATCGTGCGCGAACTCGACGCCATTCCGACCGAGCGCATGCACGCGCGGGCCGGCGTGTGATCGTTCGGATCGGCGGAAATCCGCGGTTGCGCGGCGAGGTGCGCGTGCCGGGCGATAAATCGATCGCTCATCGGGCGTTGATGCTCGGCGCGATCGCGAACGGCTGGACGCGCATCGCCGGGCTCTCGCGCGGAGAGGACGTCGCCTCGACCATCCGGGTGCTCGGCGACCTGGGCGTCGCGATCTCGCGCAACGGCGAAGCGGCGCTCGTGCAGGGGCGTGGCTTGGGCGCGTTCGATGCGCACGGCGCGATGCTCGATTGCGGCAACTCGGGAACGACCATCCGGCTGATGACCGGCGTGCTTGCCGGTATGGGCGGGAGCGCGGTGCTGACCGGCGATGCATCGCTGCAGCGGCGCCCGATGAAGCGGGTCGCCGAACCGCTCGCGCATCTCGGCGCGCGGATCGAGCTTGCAGACGGCGGAGTAGCCCCGATCGCGATCTCCGGCACGCAGTTACAAGCCGCTACCTGCGACGTGAAGGTCGCGAGTGCCCAGGTGAAGACGGCGCTGATCTTTGCGGCGCTTCACGCGCGCGGAACCACGCGCCTGCGCGGCGCGCTCGCATCGCGCGATCATACCGAACGGATGCTGCCGCTGTTCGGCGGCAGGGTCGAGCGCGACGGCGCCGACATCTTGATTCCCGGCGAGCAACGCTTGCGCGGCGCGTTCGTGCGCGTACCGGGCGACCCGTCGTCGGCAGCGTTCTGGATCGCGGGCGCGGCGCTCGCGCCGGGCAGCGACGTGACCGTGCGCGATATCTCGATCAATCCGACCCGCCTCGGATTCGCTCGCGCGCTCGCACGGATGGGCGCGGATCTGACCGTCACCGGAAACGACGACGGCGCGGGCGAGCCGATCGGTTCGCTACGCGCCCGTTCGAGTGGATTGCGTGCGATCGAGATCGGCGCAGACGAAGTGCCCGATCTGCTCGACGAACTGCCGTTGCTGGCAGTGCTCGCGAGCCAGGCGCAGGGGCGCACGGTCGTGCGCGGCGCGGGCGAGCTGCGGGTCAAGGAGAGCGACCGGATCGCGACCATCGTCTCGATGCTCGGGGCGCTCGGTGCGAAGGTCGAAGAGTTCGAAGACGGCTTCGCGATCGACGGCCCGCAGCCGCTCCACGGTGGCACGGTCCAGACGCACGGAGATCATCGGATCGCGATGGCGGCTTCGATCGCCGCGTTGATCGCGGACGGCGAGACCGTGATCGAGGATGCGGATTGTGCCGGCGTGTCGTATCCGGAGTTCTTCGCGACGTTTGCGGGATTGGAGAGTGCGGCATGAGCGGGTTGCGCGTACGTGGGGTCCGCGGAGCGATCACGGTCGAGTCGGATAATGCGGCGGAGATCGTGGCCGGGACGAAACGTCTGCTTTCGGAGATCATCGAGCGGAACGGTATCGAGACGGAAGAGATCGTGTCGGTGCTCTTCAGTCTGACGGCGGATCTACGCGCGGCGTTCCCGGCGCTGGGCGCGCGCGAGATGGGCTGGACGTTCGTACCGATGCTGCACTTCACCGAGATCGCCGTTCCGGGCGCGCTCGCGCGGTGTATCCGCGTGCTGATGCATGTGAATACGATCCGCACGCAGGCGGAAGTCGAGCACGTCTATCTCGACGGCGCGAGCGTCTTGCGCCCGGACTTGAGCGGAGCGCCGAAGTAGCGTGCGGCTTGCAATCCTCGGGCGTGGATTGATCGGCGGCTCGATCGAACTGCGGGCCAAAGAACTTGGTTGGAAGGTGCGTTGGCACGACCCGGCCGACCCGGCGAGCCGGTCGCTTGCGGATGCGTGCACGAAGGCGCAGACGATCGCGATCGCGGCGCCGCTCGGAGCGACGGTCGCGCTTCTGCCGCGGCTGGGCGAGACGTCGGCGCGGTTGGTCGTGGATGTGGCCTCGGTGAAGGCGCCGGTGGTCGAGGCCGGCCGCGGGATGCGCGGGTTCGTCGCGACGCATCCGATGGCGGGTAAGGAGCATGGTGGCTTCGCGAACGCGGAGGCGGGGCTGTTCGCGGGCCGGCCGTGGGCGTACGTGCCGAGCGGCGACGATGCGCTCGATGCGCGGGCGAGAGACTTTATCGAGGCGATGGGCGCGCGTGCGTTTCCAGTCGATGCGGAGGCGCACGATCGGGCGTTGGCGCGGACCTCGCATCTGCCGCAGTTGGTCGGGTACGTGCTGGCGGATCGGATCGCGGAGCTGGATGGGGAGTTGCGCGAGAGCGCGAGCGGGCCGGTCGCGCGCGAGCTGTTGCGGATCGCGAAGAGCGATCGAGCGTTGTGGGACGAGATCTTCGCGGCGAATGGGGCGAACGTGGCGGAAGAAGCGCGGGGGTTGGCGGCACGCTTGGAGAGCTTGGCATCGTCCCTCGACTCTGGTCGCTTCGCTCCCGACGCTCGGGATG
>JBBRTL010000186.1:0-4531 GCA_038244445.1 Vulcanimicrobiales bacterium | reverse complement strand
ATCGTCGGCGCACGCGGTGCGATGGCCGGTCGCGTCCTCGTCGATCGCGCGCTCCGCGTCCTTTCGGCCGATCCGGATGAGCGGGCCTCGATGGCGTCGATAGAGACTAACAAAACGCTCTCGGCACTGCCCGGTACGTTCGTACGGGACGCGCAGGTCGTCGCGATGCGCGACGACCTGGATGCTTTGCGAGCGGCGCACATCGACGCGACCGCCCTGCGCTACGACAAGTACGAGAGTTTGATCGTCACGCTCCGCGGCGGCGTCCTGGTGCTGCTCGGCGACGACGGCGAAGATCTGCCGAAGAAGATCGGACTGATCGGCCCGATTCGCGCGCAGCTCGCGCGCGGCAAGCCGATCGTCGCGATCGACCTGCGCGCGCCCAACACGCCGGTCGTCCGCTACAAATAGCCTCCAACAGTCGCCAAAAGAGCGGGGTTAGGGCGACGCGACGAGCGTGGGCGTGCCGTTCGAGCGGCCGGGAAGGCCCGTGTGTGCGTCGAACTACAACGTCGTCTGGGGTAGCTCGGCTAACACCCTGGAGATGGGGTTCGAATGCATGTTGCGATGATAGCGATGACCGGCGTCGTATGCTTCCGATGTAAAGTAGGACTCGAATGAGCGCCACGGCGCGCCCGTACGGCTTTTGGCTTGCCGTTCTCAGGGTCTATACGGGCGTCTTTTGGGTCGCGCATGCGCTGACCAAGATCATCGATCCGAACTTCGGCAACCCGGACGGAGACGTCGCCCGCCTCGTCACCATGTCGATCTCGTCGAGTTCCGGGCTCTATCAGCACGTGTTGGTCGACGCCGTTCAGCCGCACCTCGTGCTGTTTGCCACGGTTTTGACCTACGGCGAAGTCCTGATCGGACTGTCCTTGATTCTCGGCGTATTCAGTCGCTTCGGTGCTTTCGGCGGGGTACTGGTTGCGGCGCTCTATTGGCTCATGTCGGGCGAATTCGCAACCATCGCGGGTTATGCGACGGGCAACGCGGCCGTGCTCGTGTTGTCGCTCACATGCGTGGTCTTACCCGTCGGCATGTCGTTCGGCGTAGACGGCGTACGCGCTCGACGGCGACAAAAACCTACGCCGCAGGCCGTGGAAGTGCCGGTGCTCGCAAATCCGGATGCGGACGACGGTTCTGCTCAAGAAGGGCCGCCCACGAACGACACGACGGTATAACGTCGATGGACGTCTTCGGCATAAAGTTGATCGGTGTGAACACCCAGGTCGGTGAAAAGCTTCTCTTCACCATTGCTTTGTTCGTAGGCGTCGCAATTCTGCGCTTGATCCTACAGCAGATTGCCCGCTCGGCTCTATTCGGTCGCGGCCAAACTCGCGCACGCTTTTGGGCTCGCCAGGCCCTCAACCTCGTTACGGCCGTTCTCTTCCTCGTCGTGTCGCTCTCTATTTGGTTCGACAAACCTGCAAATCTCGGACTCGCGATGGGCTTCCTGACCGCGGGCCTAGCGTTTGCGTTGCAGAAGGTCGTGTTATCGCTTGCCGGGTACCTGGTCATTCTCCGCGGCAACACGTTCAACGTCGGCGATCGCATCGCGATGGGCGGAGTAAGAGGCGACGTCATCGCGCTGGACTTTCTCTTCACGACCATCATGGAAATGGGCGAGCCGGACTCCGTCCGCGGCGGTGCAACGACCTGGGTGATGGGGCGCCAGTACACGGGGAGGCTAGTCAGCGTTTCAAACGGCCAGATTTTCGACGAACCGGTCTTCAACTACAGCCGCGACCTCCCGTATATCTGGGACGAGATACACGTGCCTATCGCGTACGGGGACGATCGTGTGCGCGCGGAGCACATTCTTCTCGATGCAGCGGCGAAGCACACTGAAAGTATTCAGCAGCTCAGTTCGTCCGCAATAGAGCTTATGCTCCGCCGCTACGCAATCCCGATTGAAGATCTTCAACCGAGAGTGTTCTATCGAATCACGGATAACTGGCTAGAACTCGCACTGCGCTTTTTCGCGCACGATCGGAGCGTCCGGGACTTGAAGGATGCGATGACGCGCGACATTCTTAGCGGGTTCGATAAGGCGGGAGTGAGGATCGCTTCCTCGACCTACGACATCGTCGGCTTTCCGCCGCTGCGGCTCGACGAGACTTTCAGGCGCACGCCGGATGACGGCTTGCCGAAGGAATCCAAATAGAAACGGCGCCCGGTCTTCACCGGGCGCCGTTCTACGTGCGAGAGGACTCGCTACTTGTTCAGGTCGAGATAGACCAGGACCGCACCCTTCGAGGTCGAGAGCTTGAGCGAGTCACCGGCGGCCACTTTGCTGAAGTCGACGGTCGGACGCCCGGCGTAGAGCGTGGTCTCCGAACCGTTGTCCATCAAGACCAAGATGTGCTTCGCGTCGACGACCTTCTGAACTTTGACGGTGTAGGTGGCGTCGGGGATAAGGGTGGCATCGATGGTGCCGGCAAGCGCGGCCGCAGGGATAGCCAGCGCGGCCACCAGGCCGAGCGAGAGGATGGATGTACGCACGAGTTAACTCCAGGTAGGAAGATTAAGGAAGCAGCAACCTTAGGTTACGATGATAGCGCAAGTGCCCCCGGGTCTTCTAGGGCCTCCGGGCCTTTTTTTCGTGAAGAACCGGCGACGGCAGCGTGGCCGGTCTCGAACTGACCGACCAGATCTCCCAGCGACGAGGCCTGGGCATGGACCTCGTCGGCGCTCGCGGACATGTCCGCGATGGCTTCCGAGTTCTTGTTCCCGAGGTCGCTCGAGCGCTGGATCCGCGAGGCCAGAGCCTCGACGGAGGTCTGTTGCTCGGTCGACGCCCGGGCGACCTGCGCCGTCCGGTTCTCGATTTCGGAAACGCTTTCCAATATCTGGTTCGAAGTGATGGCCTGCTCGCGCATGGTGGCGGCGGCTTCGTGGGTCATGGCGCCCATCTGTTCGGAGGCCTTGGCCAGCTCTTCGGAAGCCCGGGCCTGTTCGGTGGTCGCGATCGAGATCTCGCTGACCAGGTGGGCCATGTCGCTGACGCGGGTGCTGATCGTCTCGATCATGCTCGTGACCGTGCGAGCCGACTCGGCGTTGTTCTGGACGAGACTGTTGGCGCGGGCCGAGCGGTCGAGCACGGCGCCGGTGCGACGTTGGATGTCGGCGACCAGCTTGCCGATCTGCTTGGTCGAACTCGCGGAGTTCTCGGCCAGTTTGAGGACTTCATCGGCGACGACCGCGAAGCCGCGACCGTGCTCGCCGGCGCGGGCGGCTTCGATCGCGGCGTTGAGCGCGAGCAGGTTCGTCTGGTCGGCGATCTCTTCGATCAGGCCGAGGATCTCGCCGATCTGGCGCGAGGCGTGATCGAGGTTCTGCATCTCGTTCACGACGTCGGCGACGGTCTCGCTGATCGAGGCCATGCCCTTGGAGAGCGCGGCGACTTCGTTGCGTCCGTCGCGGACCTGTTGATCGGTGACGGTCGATTCGGCGCGCACGCGCTCGGCGTTACCGGCGACCTGGACGATCGACGCGGACATCTCTTGCGTGTTTGCGACCGCTTGTTCGACGACGGTCGCGAGGTTGAGCAGGTTGGTGTCCATCTCTTGGATGGACGCGGTCATCTGCGCGACGGCGCTCGAGATATCGCTGACGCGGCGCGAGACGGCCTCGGCGCTATCCGCAACCGTACCGGAAGTGGTCGCGACGTCGCCCGAATACGAGAGCGCCTCGCCGAGCGCGGCCAGCTCTTCTTTCACGCGCGCGTCGACCTGGAGCGCGACCTTGGTGGACTGCTCGGACGCGCCGCGCACGGTGCTGGCAGCCGATTGGATCTGCGCGATCATGCCGCCGAGCTGCCCGCCGAGTTCGTCGATGGACGATCCGAGCCGACCGAGCAGATCGTTGCCGACCCAGCCGACGCGACGCGTCAGGTTGCCCTGACCCATCGACTCGAACACGTCGACGCAACGGCCGAGACCGAGGAGCATGCGACGGCGGAAGTTCACGAACGAGATGATACAGATGATGACGGCGATCAGCGCGAACGCGATCATGCCGAGCAATCCGTACGTGCTGACCTGCTTTAGTTGTGCGTACCGCTCGTCGGCCGCGGCGTTGAGCGCTTGCAACAGCGCCTGACCGTCTTTGCTCTGCTGTTCGTAGGCTGCGGACGACGGGCCGTTGATCTGGACGAGCGCTTCGGCTTTCTTGCCTTGACCGAGCGAACTGACGGCGGAGAGCGCTTGGAAATCGTAGGCGCTCGCGCTGGTGTTGAACGCGTCGACGAGTTTGCCGATCGTATCACCGCGCTTCGAACAGGCCGAGGACGTATCGTCGGCAGTTACGTTGGCCGCCTTCGGGCAGAACAGATCGACCATCTTGCGGGCATCGTCCGGGAACGACTTCACGAGCGTCTTCGCGAGATCCAACTGTTTCGCGGCGCGGGCCGCGTCGGGATTGGTCGCCGCTTCGAGCGACGCAGCCCGGAGGCTGTTCCCGTCGGAAAGCACCTGAGCGTAGGCCAACTGCCCCCGGATGATCTGATCGTGCAGAGTGGCCGCTTGCT
>JBBRTL010000185.1:0-4534 GCA_038244445.1 Vulcanimicrobiales bacterium | reverse complement strand
TGACCACCGAGCCCTCGGGGAAGAGCATCTCGATCGGGCGGTAGAAACCCTCGTTCATCGGAATCGTCGGATCGGTGACCGCGCGCAATGCGTAGAAGATGCCGGAGAGGGTGACGCCGTAGACGGCGTTTAGCGGATAGGCGACCTGCGCACACGTGCCCGCGTAGTCGAAGTCGGCCGTGCCGTCGGCGAGCGTCATGCGTAGCGCGATCGTCAAGGTCGGCGCACCGGACGGATCTTCGAGCGCATCGCGCGCGTCGAAGGTGCCGTTACCGAGCGAACGTAACGTCGCACGCATCCGGAGTTCGCTTGCATCGAGCGCACGCTCGATCGCGGCCTCGACCGTTGCGACACCGTAGCGCTCGAAGAGTTCCAGGAAGCGTCGCTCGCCGACCACGTTGCCGGCGATCTGCGCGAGCAGATCGCCCGAGCGTGCGCCCGGCGTGCGCGAGTTGGCCCGGAAGAGGTCGACCGTCTCGCCGACGACGACATCGTCGCGCATCAGGCGGAGCGGTGGTACGACCAGGCCTTCTGCGAAGAGATCGCAGGCATCGGTGGAAATCGATCCGGGCACCGAGCCGCCGACGTCGGCGTGATGGGCCTTATTGGCTGCAAAGCCGACGTGCGTGCCGCGGAAGAAGATCGGACGGACCACCGTAACGTCGTTCAGGTGCGTCCCGGAGAGGTACGGATCGTTGACGACCCACATCTCGCCCAGCGCGGGCTCGCCGTAGCCAGTACGGATCGCGCCCAGGGTCCGCGCGAGTCCCCAGGGCAACGAGCCGAGATGGACCGGGATGTGTTCGGCCTGGGCGATCAGGCGGCCACGCGCGTCGAAGAGCGCGCACGAATGGTCCAACCGTTCCTTGATGTTGGGCGAGTAGGCGGCGTTGCGGACCGCGATGCCCATCTCTTCGCTTGCATAGACGAGCGATCCGGCGATCACCTCGGCGACGATCGGATCGTAGCTCATCGCGTCATCTCGAGATCGGTTCCGCGGACGCGCGCGCTCCAGCCCGGCGCGGCGAAGGTGATGGCATCGTACTGTTCGATCAGCGCCGGACCCGCGATCGTAGCACCGTCGTGGAGTGCGGCGCGGAGATGGAGCGGAACCGGCCGATACGCGCCGTCGAGGTAGACGTCGCGCGTCTGCGTCGTCGCCGGCTCGATTGCGTCCGATACCGAGTCGGCGTCGCTTCCGTCCAGCGTCGCAGTCGCGACGACGCGCAGGTTGACGAGTTCGACCGTCTCGGCGCGGACGGCGTAGCCGTAGCGTCGTTCGTGCGCGAGGTGGAACGCCTCTGCGATCGCGAGCGGATCGTCCGGGCACGGAACCGTGAGTTCGAAGCTCTGTCCGCGATAGCGCGCGTCGGCCTCGCGTTCGACGCGGAGGACGGCATCGGTCGCGCCTTGCGCGCGGACGTCGGCGCGCGCCCGCGCTTCGAGCGGATCGAGCGCAATGGAGAGGTCGGCTGCGCGGAGGTCGGTGCACGCGCGCAACACCGGCGCCGCGTAGCTCGCGCGCAGATCGGCGGCGAGCAAACCGTCGGCCGAGAAGAGGCCGGGGCGCGGCGGCACCAGTATCCGCGCGATACCGAGGTCGTCCGCAAGCGCGCAGGCGTGGAGCGCGCCGTTGCCGCCGAATGCGACCAGCGTGAACGTGCGCGGATCGAGTCCGCGTTCGACCGTGACGATCCGCAAGACCTTGGCCATCTGTGCGTCGACCAACGTGACGATGCCGGCCGCAGTCCCTTCGACCGACGTGCCGAGCGCATCGGCGAGCGTCGCGATCGCCGCACGGGACCGCTCCGCGTCGATCGGGAACGTGCCGCCGAGCAGGTGCGTCTGATTGAGCCGCCCGAGGACGACGTTCGCATCGGTGACGGTCGCGTTCGCCGCGTGGCCGTAGCACGCGGGCCCCGGGTCGGCACCCGCCGAGAGCGGGCCGACGCGGAGAGATCCGCCGGCATCGACGAACGCGATCGTGCCGCCGCCCGCGCTGATCTCCGCCAGATCCACGAACGGAAACCGGACCGGGTAGCCGCTGCCTTTGATCGAGCGTCCGCTGTGGGTGCCGCCGGCCGCCTCGAACTCGTTGGCCAGTTGTACGCGTCCGCCCGCGATCGTGCCGGCTTTGGCGGTCGTCCCGCCCATGTCGAAGGAGAGCACGTCCGCGATCTGCAGGCGTCGCGCGAGCGCCGCGGCCGCGATCGCGCCGCCCGCCGGACCGCTCTCGATCAGTGCGGCCGGTCGAGCCGCCGCGGCATCGGCGCGCGTCATGCCGCCGTCGCTACGCATCACGTAGAGCGGAGCGCGGATCTCGCGTTCCGTCAGAACCGCGCGCAGATCGTCGAGGTAGCGGCGCACGATCGGCAGCAGCGCCGCATCGACGACCGTTGTGGAGAAGCGTTCGTACTCGCGATACTCTGGGTCGACGATCGACGAACGAGCGATCGGTACGTCCGGAAACGCGGCTCCGAGGGCCGCTTCCATGCGCGCCTCGTGTGCGTCGTTCGCGTAAGCGTGCAAGAAGCCGATCGCGATCGCACCCGGGTCGCGCGAGCGGACCTCTTCGACGACGCGCGCGATCTCCGCGTCGTCGAGCGGAAGAAGCGGGGTCCCGCGATAGTCCATCCGCTCGCGTGCGCCGATCCGGTCCTCGCGCGCGACCAGCGGCGTCGGCCGAGCGACGAACAGATCGTAGACGGCGCTGCGGTTCTGTCGGCCGATCTCGATCACGTCGCGGAAGCCGTCGGTGGTGACGAAGACCACGCGCGGTAATTCCAGATGCATCTGCCCGAGCAAGGCATTGGTGGCGATCGTCGTGGCGTGCGCGATGCGTTCGATCGACGCGAGCGGCACGCCGCGCTTGGCGAGCGCGCTCAGAGCGGCCAAGACGCCGATTTCGGGAGCGCGCGGGGTGGTCGCGACCTTGAGCGCGATCGTGCGGCCCGTGCCGCCGGCGACGAGATCCGTGAACGTTCCGCCGACGTCGATAGCAACCCGCATGAGATTGCGGTCGCTTTCTTAGGTGAAAGGGGGACAACCTTCGCCCGCGGACAATGCACGAGCGTGTGTGGCGGCTCGTCTTTGGATTGGTCCTGTGGGCGACGTTGCTAGCGACGTCGCTCCCGGTCGGCGCCCAGGTGCTCGAGTCCGGCGAGATCGTGGTGAAGGTGACGGACGCCGCGACCCATACCGCGCTTCCCAACGCCGGCGTGGTGCTGTTCGGTACGAATACGCCGACGAGCACGCTGACCAACGAGATCGGTGCCGTGACGTTCTCCGAACTCGATCCGGGTAGCTACAGCGTTCAGGTCCAGATGAGCGGCTACAAGAACAGCGCGATCGTGCCGGTCGAGGTCGGCGAAGGCCAACGCGTCGCCCTAGCGATCGCGCTCGAGCCGGATCTCAAGACGATCGCGATCGTCACCGCAAAGGCGAGCGTCGCGATCACGACGTCGACGATCGGCGACGATAGCAGCGAACGGAAGGTCTCGGCCTCGCTCAAGGACGCGCTCGGCAAGCTCGCCGGCATCACTCTCGACGATACGACCTACGGACCGAATGCATCGCTCGGGATATCGCTGAGCAACCACGATGCATCGCAGACCGGCATCTCGATCGGCGGCATCAATATCTCGGGCCAGGCCGCTGCCGGCCTTTCGACCGCGCTCGACCTGTTCTCGGGAGCGAGCGTCAGCTTTGCGCCGACGGCCGGAAGTATCGCCGGGAACATCGACTATCATTTGTACCGTCCGACCAAGTCCTGGACGTACAGCCTCACGAACACGATCGGCAACCTTGGTGCGTCGACCCAAGCCGCGTCGTTCTCCGGAACGAAAGGGAGGTTTGCCGTCGCCGTTCAGGGTGTCGTGACCACCGCCGATCTGCCCTTGGACGGTTTCGTCTATGCGGACCAGAGCGGGCAATCGTATCTCCATCAAGCGACCAACTTCGGTAGCGCCGACGTCGTCAACGCGACCTATACGTTGAACCCGAAGTCCTCGCTCCATGGCTATTGGTTGCATTCGAATCAGAGCCGCAGCTCGGTCTGCGCGAACTTCACGACCTTGGTCCCGTGCGGCCTCGGACCGGACAATCCGTCCACCGGCAGAGGCAACACGATCACGCTCAGCGGAAACGTCTTGGTCGGCAACGTCAGTCTCTACGGGTACGGCAACGCCTACTCCAGCAGCTTCGATCACGACTCTCCGGGGCGCTCGTTGAACGGCGTCGTCAACCCCTATCGATCGAGCAGTACCTTCTCCTCGCTCAATATCGGCGTGAGCGCTTCGGTCTCGGCCGGTCGGCATACGGCGTTCCTCGGCGTGAGCACCGGGAGTAACGCCAACCACTCGTTCACGACCTATAACGGCGTGCCGTTCTCGGCCGAGACGCCTCCCCAGCGCACGTCGTCGCTGTTCTTCTCCGATCAAGTGAACTCCAATCTGAAGTTGAAGATCACGCACACGGTCTACGCCATCGACTCGTCGGCGAGCGGGGGCACGCTCTACCTCGACGAGTCGGTAGA
>JBBRTL010000184.1:0-4536 GCA_038244445.1 Vulcanimicrobiales bacterium | reverse complement strand
CGTGCCGCTCTCGGCCTACCCGTCCGCGGCCAGTGGCCAGTTCGGCGCACCCGCCAACGGCGTGCAGCAGTGCAGCGACGGCGGCTCGAACGTGTGCGTGCCCTATCTCAAGGGCTACGGCCGCGTGACCTACACGTTCGATAACGGCGACTACATCGGTCTCGGAGCCGACTTCGAAGGGAAGAACAACACGTACTTCCAGCCGCCGTTCATGATCTACGATCTCGTGATCAAGCATCCGGCGACCAAGAACCTCGATGTGATCCTCTCGTCGGAGAACCTGTTCAACACGAACGTGTTCGGCGGGCTGGTCCGTCCGAACGCCGGTTCGCCGTTCGTCGGCGAGAACAACGCGGGTCAATACGGCCCGGCGTTCGTCGCCGGCAATCTACCGTATCCGCTCATCCCCGCGCAGCCGCGCACGGTCCGCCTCCAACTCCGCTGGCACGTCAACCGCTAGCGCGCGACGGAGAAACGGAAGAGGGCGCGGATCGTGCGATCCGCGCCCTCTTCGTATCTCGAACCGGTTCGCCTACGAACCGAGCGTGAACCCGCTCGCCCAGTTGCTCGTGCAAACCTGCGCGGTAACGTTCTGCACCGGGGCCGGGGTCGTATAGTGGTAGACCCAGCAGTACGTCGCGATCGGATTCAGAGCGCTGAACCTCGCCTGACCGCCGGTCGGTAGCGTGTTCGGGTCCGTGTTCACGGTCGCGATCAGCGTACCGGCTTGGGGCGCGGCATCCGTGCCGGAGTTGGCGTGTAACTCGATCGGCTGGTTATAGAGCAGCGCGCCCTGATACCGTGCCGTAATGGTGGTGGTCGTCGCCGTCGGTACGGCGGTCGGCGCGGCGGTGACGAGCGCATTCGGATCCACGCCCTTGCCGCTGCAGGCGGCGAGCGTGAGCGCGGCGATCGCGAGGGAAATCATCAGTCTGGTGGGCATAGCGCCGACCTGTTCGTTTGAGGAGGTGCGCTAGCCTCTCGGCGATTCCTCAGGTCCGCCCGAGTTCGAGGACCCCTTCGAAGAAACGCGCCGACTTGACGGCGATCTCGGCGTAGTACTCGCGGAAGAGGGCGGCCGCGACGTTCCCTTGCCAGTGCGCCGGCAGCAGCTCGCTCGGCAGGCCGGGGTCGACGTAGGCGAACTTGCGGAAATCGTGGACCAGCCACATCCGTTCGACGAAGGCCGCCTCGTCGTCGAAGGCCGAGGAGGACCGCTCCAGCTCCAGGCGAGGCCGGTAACGGACCACGAACTCGTCGTAGGCCTCCGCGATCGCGTTCAAATCCCAGCAGCGCTCGAGGAGTTCCCGATCCGAGCGCGGCCCCCGGTACTCACCTTCGAACAGGTCGATCTCGGCCAGCACGCCGGCAGCCTCGGCGGCATCCCGCGCGTCGTCGAGAGCATCGCTCGGCGAGATCCAGGTCGAAGCCGAGAGCGGCGCCCAGCCGAGCACGCTCAGATCCTTGCGCAGACGATCGCGCCGTTCGCGCTTGGTTTCGGCGACGCTGTACGTGAGCATCCGCCAGCGTCCGTCCCAGTCGACGACCGGCCCGTAGATGCGCGGGCTGAGCAGCTCGATCCGCCGGCGGCCGCGCCCGGTTACCGTGTAGAAGGCCCGGTTCCCGCGTCGCGTCGCTTGGAGCCAACCCTGGCGAGACATCCGCGAAACCGCCTGGCGGACGGCCGGCTCGGAGATCCCGAACGAGGCCATCAACCGAGCCAGACTCCCGATCCAAATAGCAGCGTCGCCGCCCTCGGTGCGGTGCACGAAGTCACCGTAGAGCGTGAAAATGAACGAGTTCGGGCGCGTGACGGGACGGTTCACCGGGCTTGACACCTCCGGGCGGACGGAGCTAGCATAACGATATTCTCACGATACGGCGATTTTTCGTCATAATGACGAAGGGGAACCCCGATGACCCGCATCTCTACGTTCGACGACTGGATGGACCTGCTCACAGCGTGGCAATCCGACATCGGACTCGATCGCGAGCTGATCGACCGGTACATGCCGGGGTACCAGTTCGAGGCCAAGTACGGCGAGCTTGCGACCGACGAGATCTACTTCGGCGACTTCAAGGGCGATCGTCGTTGGGACAAGCTGATGGAGATCCCGGACCAGCGCATGCGCGACGCGGTCCTCAACATGGTCGTCTATCAAGGCGACACCGAGTTCGCTTCGAACGAGCAACAGCGCTTCTTGGTCGGCAACGCGCCCTCCGAGTACGATCTCGCATCGCTGATCCGGATCATGGTCGAGGAGACCCGCCACGGCTTCCAGATGTGCCATCTGCTGATCGATCAGTTCGGTAGCGAGGGCAAGATCGAAGCCCAGAAGATGCTCGAGCGCCGCGCCTTCGGCAAGAAGAACCGTCTCTTGAACGCGTTCAACGACGACGTCACCAACTGGCTCGACTTCTTCGCCTACACCAACTTCATGGATCGCGACGGCAAGTTCCAGCTCACGATGCTCTCGCACTCGGGCTTCGCGCCGCTCGCGCGGTCGATGGGCCCGATGCTCAAAGAAGAGGCCTTCCACATGGGCACCGGCATCACGGGCCTGCGCCGCATCGCCAAGGCCGGCGTCATCCCGGTGCCGATGCAGCAGAAGTACTACAACAAGTGGATCTCGGGTTCGCTCGATCTGTTCGGAACGGATCACTCCGGTTCGGCGCAGTGGGCCTACGCCTGGGGCATCAAGGGCCGCGTGGATGAAGACAAGACCGGCGACGTGGCCGATCGCGAGCATCTTAACGAGCGCGCGCGCGAGCAGTTCTACGATGAGATATCCAAGACGGTCGAGCGCGTCAACGAGGTCAACGTCAGCGAGACGAAGTTCTACGTGCCCGACATCCGGTTCAATCGCGCGATCGGCGCGCACGCCGCGGAGCATTGGAGCACCGACGGCCGTCGCCTGACCGAAGAGGAGTGGCAGGCCTACGCACCGACCGTGCTGCCGATGCCGGCCGACGACGCGCTCTTGGCCGACTTCTTCAAGAATCCCGATTGGATCGCGCCCAAGGGCAACCTCAACTAAGCATCTGTCCGCATCGCATTTTTCGAGAGAGAGAACGACTATGAGCAGCAACGGTACGACGCAAGCGACGCCCTTCGGTCGCGAGGTCCGTGCGTTTGATGGCAAACGCGTCATCAACTTCTTCAAAGAAGGCCATGTCGGCGTCGTCGAGATCGACGATCCGCCGGCCAACACCTACACCCACGAGATGATGCGTCAGCTCGACGAGGCGATTCTGGACGCGCGCTTCGACGAAGACGTCGAGGTGATTCTGATCACCGGTAAGGGCGAGAAGTTCTTCTCGGCCGGTGCCAACATCGCGATGCTCAACAATGTGACGCCCGAGTTCAAGTACATGTTCTGCCTGCACGCCAACGAGACGCTCTCGCGCTTGGAGCAGACGCCCAAGCTCGTGATCGCGGCGCTCAACGGCCATTGCGTCGGCGGCGGCCTCGAGATCGCGATGGCGGCCGATCTGCGCATCGCGCGCAAGGACGCCGGCAAGATCGGTCTGCCCGAAGTCTCGCTCGGCGTGCTCCCCGGAACCGGCGGCACGCAACGGTTGGCGCGCCTGGTCGGCAAGCCGCGTGCGATCGAACTGATGATCACCGGCAAGACGTTCTCGTTCGAGCAGGCGATGGACTGGGGCATCATCAGCGATATCTACGAAGGCGACGGCGCCTCGTTCCGCGAGCAGGCGTTGGCCTACGCCAAGCAGTTCTGCACCCCGAACAAAGCCCCGATGGCGGTCGCGCACATCAAGCGCGCCGTCCAGACCGGCGCCGAACTCCCGCTCGAAGCCGGCCTCGCGCTCGAGCGCGAATTGCAATCGCTGCTCTTCAAGAGCGGCGACGCCAAAGAAGGCATCGCCGCCTACAACGAAAAGCGCACCGCCAAGTTCACCGGCAAGTAACCAACAGTCGTAGGGGGGCGCCGCGTTCCTCCCATGTCATCCCGAGCGTAGGCCGCAGGCCGTAGTCGAGGGACCACCTAGCCGCCCTGCGAAGCCTCATCCCATGATGGGGCTTCGTTGATTCACGCGCTGACCGAACTTCCCGAGAGCGTCGCCTATTTTCTCGTCCTGATCGCCTACTACGCGTACGCGATCGGTGGCCTGCTGGTCGCGCGCGCACTCTTGGGCCGCGCCGGTGTGGCGAAGACCCAACCGGTGATGGCAGGCTGGTCGACGGCACTCGCGGCGTTGACGGCCTTGCTGTTCACCTTCGTCGTCGCGAACCTGTGGTTGAACGTCAACCTAACGCGCACGCACGTCAACGGTGAGGCGGCGGCGATCCGTCTGCTCTCGCGGGACCTCGCGCCGGCGCAACTCGGGTTGCTCCGCGATTACGGGAACTCGGTCGTTACCGACGATTGGCCGCTCCTCTGCGGCGGCGCTGGGAGCGCGAAGACGACGGCCGCGCTCGCGCGCCTCGAGACGCAAGCCAAGCCGGTCGACCCATCGGTCCGCGGCGACTTCTACGTACAGCTGGCGGCGCTCGAGAATCTGCGCGGCGATCGT
>JBBRTL010000183.1:0-4558 GCA_038244445.1 Vulcanimicrobiales bacterium | reverse complement strand
TCGATACGGCGATGCCGCCCGCGATCGCGCTCGCCGCGCGGGTCGCGCTCGTGATCGCGCGCAAGGCCGAGGATCGGCGGGCGCATCTGCGCGCGCTCGCGGTGCGGCTTCGCGCCGGACTGCAGGCCCACGACATCGCGACGACCGGCGACGATGCATCGCCGATCGTGCCGATCCTGCTCGGAAGCGAAGCGCGTGCCCTAGGAGTCGCGGCCGCACTTGCGGCGAAGAATATCTACGCGCCTGCGGTCCGACCGCCGACCGTCCCGGCCGACACGTCGCGCTTGCGGGTGAGCCTACGCTCGGATCTCCGCGTCGAGGATATCGACGCGCTCCTGCGTGAGGTTCCGAAATGCATTCGCACCGATATTTCGTAACAGGCACCGACACCGATGTCGGCAAGACGCGCGTGGTCGCATCGGTCGCGCGAGCATTGCGCGAGGCCGGTCATCACACCACCATCGTCAAGGTCGTCCAGACTGGCGTCGAACCCGGCATGGAAGGGGATGCCGCGCGTGCCGGACGGCTCGCGGGCTGTCGTCACGTCGAGCTGGCGCGCTACCGCAAGGCCGCCGATCCGTGGTCGGCGGCGCTTGCCGAGAGTGCACCCCTGGCCAGGGCGGCGGATCTCGCTCCGATCATCGAGGGCATTCACGGGGCGGTCGTGGTCGAAGGTGCGGGCGGCTTGATGGTGCCGCTCAACCCGAAGGAGCACTTCGGACACGTCGCCGATCGGGCGAAGCTTAAAACGATCCTCGTGGTCGGCCTGCGGATGGGCTGTCTCAACCACGCGTTGCTCACGCTCTCGCTCTGTCAGCAGGCCGGCCTGCCGGTGGCCGGCGTGGTGTTGGTCGAGCGCTGGCGGCCGGTCGGCGAGACATACCGCGCCGACGTCGAACGCACGTTGCAGGACAAAGCGCGCATCCTCGGCATATTGCCCTTCGCGGAAGACGAGACCGCGGCCGTCGCCGACGCCGCGCACCTCTTCGCCCCACTCGCCAGAGCGTAAGGAACCGATGCCGAACTCGATCGTCGAACGCGCGCGCGAACGCGTGCTGCACCAAGGCCTGCCGGCCGATCGTTCGTTGCTCGCCGAACTTGCGGCGATGCCCGCGAGCGACGTCACGGATCTGCTCGAACTCGCCGATGCCGTGCGCGAGAAGTATTGCGGCAACGGGATCGCGGTCGAAGTGCTCTACAACGCCAAGAAGGGCGGCTGTTCCGAGGCTTGCAATTTCTGTTCGCAGAGCGCGCGCTATGCATCCGACGTCGACCCGGAACCCCTCTCGTCGGTCGAAGGCTTCGTCACCGCCGCGCGTGAGGCGCACGAGCGCGGCGCAAGCGAGTTCTGCGTGGTGGTCGCGGTCCGCGGCCCCTCGGCGAAGCTGCTCGATCGCGTCTGCGATGCGACCCGCCGGATCAAAGCCGAACTGCCGCTCACGGTCGCGGTCTCGCTCGGCATCCTGCGCGACGATCAACTGGCACCGCTGGTCGCGGCGGGCGTCGATAAGGTCAACCACAATCTCGAGACCTCACGCCGCTACTTCGCCTCGGTCTGCACCACCCACAGCTACGACGAGCGCTGGGAGACCTGTCTGCGCGTCCGCGAGCACGGACTAGAGCTCTGTTGCGGCGGGATCATCGGGATGGGCGAGACGGTCGAAGACCGGCTCGACTTCCTGGGCGCCCTTCAGGAGCTGGAGCCGGAAGAAGTCCCGATCAACTTCCTCAACCCGCGCCCCGGTACGCCGTACGCCGATCGCTCGCTGGTCGAGCCGGTCGAGGCGCTGCGTTTCGTCGCCCTGGCCCGCCTGGCGCTCCCGAAGGCGCTCGTCCGGTTCGCCGGCGGCCGCGAGATCACGCTCCAGGGGCTTCAGGACCTGGGCATGCGGAGCGGCGCGAGCGGCCTGGTTCTCGGAAACTACTTGACGACGGCGGGTAGAGGCGATATAGATGATTTCGCAATGTTGAACCGGCTGGGTTTCGAGGTACTCGCGTAACGTGGCAAAGCTCGCCTTGAGCCGGGCCTTGCGACACGCCGCCTTCGTGACCGCTCACCACTCCGCAACCGCCAAGGGATAGCGAACGCACGCGTTCGTCTGTAGTCTCCCTTCGCTAACGGAGTGCCCTCGGTGGATCAAACTAAAACGCCCTATTTCCAGGCTCTGCTCGACTACGTCGATGCAGGCGTCTTGCCGTTCCATACACCCGGTCACATCCAGGGCATCGGGATGGACCCGGCCTTCCGCGAGTTCGTCGGCGACAACATCTGCGCGATCGATCTCACCCCGATGCCGGGCATCGACGATCTCTTGCAGCCGACCGAAGCCATCAAAGAAGCCCAGGAGCTGGCCGCCGAGGCGTACGGTGCCGACCATACGTTCTTCCTGATCAACGGCTCGACCAGCGGCAATCAGTGCATGATGATGGCCGCCCTCAACCCGGGCGAGAAGATCGCCGTACCGCGCAACTCGCACAAGTCGATGCTTGGCGGATTGGTGATGAGCGGCGCGCACCCGATCTACATGGAGCCGGCGGTCGACAACGAGCTCCACATGGATCACTGCGTCACGCCCGAGACGGTCGAACGGACGATCGCGGAGCACCCCGATCTCAAGGTCGTCTACGTCGTCAGCCCGACCTACTACGGCGTCGCGGCGGATCTGCGTTCGATCGTCGACATCGCGCACGCCAACGACAAGATGGTTCTGGTCGACGAAGCCTGGGGCCCGCACTTCAAGTTCCACCAGGCGCTACCGGTCTCGGCGACCGAAGCCGGCGCGGACATGTGCATCAACTCGACGCACAAGATGCTCTCGGCGTTCTCGCAGTGCGCGATGCTCCATCAGATCGGCGATCGGGTCCGGCTCGACCGCCTCAAAGCCGTGCTCAAGATGTTCCTCTCGACCTCGCCGAATCTGCCGATGGTCGCCTCGCTCGACGTCGCCCGTCGCCAGATGGCGGTCGAAGGCGGCGCGTTGCTCTCGCGCACGATCGCGCTCGCCGAAGAGACCCGCCGCCGGATCAACGAGATCGAGGGTCTGTACTGCTTCGGCGAAGAGATCCAAGGCCGCAACGGTGTCTTCGATCTCGACCCGACCAAGATCGCGGTGACCGTCAAGGGACTGGGCTACACCGGCTACGAGGCTTCGGAGCTGTTGCGCAAGCGCTACAACATCCAGGTCGAACTCGCCGACCTGTTCAACGTGGTCGCGCTCTTCACGATCGGCACCACCCGCGAAGCGATGGAGAAGTTCATCTTCGCTTTCGAAGAGATGGCTCGCGACGATCGCAAGTTCGATCAGTTCGCACCCTCGGGCATCCTCGAACACCGGTTGAAGACGTCCTATCAGATGCCGGCGATTCCGCCGATGCGCATGCTCCCGCGCGATGCGTTCTTGGCCGACACCGAGTTCGTCGAGTTCGGTGCAAGCGCGGGTCGCATCTGCGCCGAGACGCTCTCGCCCTATCCGCCCGGCATCCCGGTCATCTCGCCCGGAGAAGAACTCACGCCCGAGATCATCGAGTACCTCAAACTCGAGATCAAAGCCGGCGTCCGCATCCAAGGCCCCTACGACGACCAACTCAAGTCCGTCCGCGTCGTTAAAGGTAAGTTGACCAACCAATAGCTCTTTCACTCGCGCATCCTCGGTGGGATGGATGCACGGCGGCGCTTGTTCTGCCTCCGGAAAAGAGCGATAATGTGGTCATGCTCGCAAAGGCCGAAGAGCTCCAGACCCTATCCGACGACGAACTCCTACTGTTCGGCGAGGCGCACCCCGGCTGGAAGGTCGAACGCGTCGACGGCGGCTTATTCATGACGCCGACATATTCGTCCGGCGGGATCGTCAACTCCGCGCTGACCGCGTTCTTGCATTCATGGGGACGAGATCACGGTTTCGTCTGCTTTGATTCGAGCACGGGATTCACGATGTCGGGCGGCGACGTATTGATTCCCGACGGGTCCCTGGTCGCTCGAGAGATCTGGGATTCGGTGGGAAAAGACGTTCAGAACAGTTACGCAGCGCTTCATCTCGATGTGGTCGTCGAGATCGTTTCGGCTACCGATCGTGTCGCGTACTTGGTGCGGAAATGCGAGCGCTATTTGGCCGACGGCCACAAGTATGTTCTCTTGCTCGACCCGATCCGGAAACGGGTACAGTCGTGGGGTATGGTACCTCCGAACTTCCCCGCCCCCGAGGCGATCCTCGCCGAAATTCTGCGTTGAAAAGTCTTCCGGCTAGCGCGGCAGGGCGGTGGACAAGCTGTGGATAAGTCCGACCAAACGGCTCTAAGGGAAAGAGGGTCAGTCTTGGCGGTTAAAGTCGAGTCCATTTCTCCGAGTTGGGAACTCTCCCAACTGCTCGATATCTTCCCTCTGCCGATCCGACAAGCGCTCGTACGCCTGCCCAACTTCGAATCGATCATCGAGGTCGTTTTGGATTTGGGGCGGCCGCCCGAAGCGCGGTTCGAGAACGACTTCATCTACCTCTCGGACGTACCGGTATCGCATGAGGACATCTCGCACGTCTCGTCGCGCATCTCGACGTTCGGCCCG
>JBBRTL010000182.1:0-4583 GCA_038244445.1 Vulcanimicrobiales bacterium | reverse complement strand
GGCGAAGCCGGCGGCGTACTGCGCGATCCAGTACGCGACCGTCGCGAACGTCGCGGCGATGCAGGGCACGGCGGCGGTCGCGCGCGCGAGTTCGCGGCCGAAGATCGGGGCGGCGTTCTCGAGCAGTTCGAGCTGACGCATGCGCTCGCCGCCGCGCTGGATCATCGCGACCACGATGCCGAGCAAGCCGCAGAAGAAGGCCGGGCCGGCCAGCCAGACGCCGCGCGTGATCAGATCGGCCTCGAGCGGATTCGCGACCGTCAGGATCCGGTGCGGTTGCAAGAATGCGACCAGGACTGCAGCGACGCAGCACGACGCGATCACGCGCCGCTGCGCGCGTAGGCGGGCCATTACGATCGCGCCGATCGCGCGGGCGTTTACGCCCATGCGGCGGCCTCGCTCTCGCTTGCGTGGGTGGAGAAGATCGCGCGCGTTCCGGCGACCGCGAGCATCCGGGATGCGTAGGCGGCTTGCGGACGGTCGAGCACCAGGATCATCGGATCGGCCAAGAGCGCGCCGACCAACGGGTAGGCGAACGACTCGTGCACGCCGTCGAGATGCTCGAGCAAGTGACGAGCGTGGCCGAGCGCGCGCTCCGCATCGAGGTTCCAGAGCGCCGCACGATACTCGATGTAGCGTTCGAAGGTCGAGAACTCGAGCGGCACCAACTCGTGCGGGACGTAGCCGGCCAGGCGCTTACACTGCGTCGGCTGGATCTTCGGATCGAAGCCGTCGATGAAGACGCTTCCGCCGCTGGCCTTGACGCTGCCGCTCGCCATCAGCGCCACGATCGCGGCTTCGCGTCCGGTCGCGAACGCACGCGCGATCCGCTCGCCGTCGTTGACTTCGAGCGTCAGACGTCCGACGAGTGTGTCGGCGCCGGAGCCGAACGCGGCATCGCGCATCTGGAGAACCGGCACGGTTAGATGACGATTTCGAGGCGCGGACTCGGCCGCTCCGGCCGCCCGACTTTGTGACACTCGCTCCACGCGCCTTCGCGCTCTAGGGCGACGATGTCCGCCGTGAAATCGAACTTCCCGCCGTTGTCGAAGAACGCACTTCCGACCGCATAGGCATCAACCGGCACGCGCTCGGCTTCGAATGCGGTGATGCGAGCCGGATTGAAGCCGCCGCTAACCACGATCTTGACGTGGGTGAAGCCTTCGGCATCGAGGGCGTTGCGCACGTTCCACACGAGTTGCGGCACGACGCCGGTCGGTTTGAACGTGCCCATCTGCGGAACGACCGAAGCGTCGACCAACGTGCCGGACGTATCTAGCCGCACGCCCCACAAGCGATCGCCGAGCGCGCGCGCGCAGGCGAGGCTCGCGCCGACGCAGTCGTTGTCGTAGTCGACGAGCGAGATCACGTTGACGTCCGGGCCCATGTACTCGGCGAACTTCCGAGTCGCGAGCACGGTATCGCCGCCGTATGCCGCGATCAAACCATGCGGCACGGTGCCCATGCCGCGTGCGCCCCACCATTCGGCGTTGGCGTCGGTCGAGACGCCGAGCGCGCCGGAGATGTGGGCGGCGTATCCATCGCCGGTCTGCACGAGATGATGATCGAAGCGGGCCGGAAAGAAGAGCACGGTCTTGCCGTTTGCGGCATCGACGATCCGGCGTGCGTTGGTCGCGATCCGCGTGCGTCGTGAGAGCACGCCAAGATACGGCGTCTCCAAGCGCGCGAACGCCTCGTACGGGCCTTCGATCGTCAGGACGGTCTCGTACGGAGCGATCGCGTCGCCGTCGTAGAGCGCGCGCACGGTCAGCTTCGACCAGTCGTCGCTGCAGAGTTTGAGGATCGCGAGCGCCTCGTCCATGCCGCAGAGCACGCCCTCGCTGCGCTGGAAGACCTGCATCCGCACGATCGGATGGTGACCGTCGCGCTCCAGGATCGTCCGCGCACGGTTGAAGTACGCGTCCGAGTAGTAGCCGGCGCGCATCTTTTCGACGGGAAGGTTGAAGATCGCGGGGTCGAGGCGTTGCTTGGTGGTCACTTGCTGGAAAACATCGAGTTGCGACGAAGAATGTCCTTGTGCCCAGCAACGCCGAGGTCGCCCGCAAGCTGCTCGATATCCGTACGCTGATGGAGCTGGACGGCGAGTCGTTCCATCGCTACTCGGCCTTCGAGCGGGCCGCCGCGACCCTGGAGAACGCCTCACCGGTCGAGGATCTGATCGCCGCCGGCGAGCTGCTGGCGCTCCCGGGCGTCGGCAAATCGATCGGCGCGGCCATCGAGCAGATCGTCGCGACCGGCACTTCCGAGGCCCTCGAGAGCTATTTCACGCGCTATCCACGGACGATCTTCGAAGTTCTCGGGGTGAGCGGCATCGGCGCCAAGACCGGCTGCATGCTCTTCAGCCAGTATGGCATCGGGTCGCTCGCCGACCTAGAGCGCGCGATCGAGACCGGCGCGCTCGCGGGAGCGCCGCGGCTCGGCCCTAAGACGCTCGAGAACTGGAAACGCGGGATTCTTGCTTATAAGGGCCGGCAGGCACGCACGCCCATGCCGCTCGCGCGCCGGATCGCGCGCGAGGCGATGGCCTATCTCGAGGCCGGTCCGTCGCCGCTCCAGCGATTGCTCTACGCGGGCAGTCTGCGCCGTCAGGAGATCACCGTCGGCGATGTCGATATCGTCTGTACGTCCGAAGAAGCGGCCGTCGTCACCGCGTACTTCGCGAAATGGGATCGGGCCGAAGCGGTCGTCGCCGAAGGACCGACCAAATGCTCGATCTGGCTAGCCAGCGGGCTGCAGATCGACCTGCGCGTGTTGCCGGACCGCGTCTACGGTAATCTGCTCCAGCACTTCACCGGGAGCCGCGAGCACAACATCAAGTTGCGCGAGCATGCCGTGCGCATGGGCCTGCGGGTGAGCGAGAACGGGATCCTCAATCTTGAGAACGGCGCCGTCATCACCTGCGAAGACGAAGAGAGCGTCTACGAAGCCCTCGGCATGCAGTACGTCCCACCCGAACTGCGCCAAGGGCTGGATGAGGTCGACCGGGCGATCGCGCGCGAGATTCCGCGGCTGGTCGAACGCACCGATCTGCGCGGCGACTTCCACATGCATTGCGATTTCAGCGACGGCGAAGCGACCCTCGAAGCCATGATCGCGGCGGCCGCCGCGCGCGGCTACACCTATCACGCGATGAGCGATCACTCACAGGCCTGCGGTTCGTGGGGCATGACGATCGAACGCCTACGCGAGCAGCGCGGCCGCATCGCCGAAGTCGGCGACCGCTACGGCATTCGGACCCTACGCGCGAGCGAGGTCGATATCTTGCCGGACGGCTCGCTCGACTATCCGCCCGAAGTGCTCGACGAACTCGACCTGGTGATCGGCTCGGTCCACACGGCCCACAATCAGAGCCGCGATCAGATGACCGCGCGCTTGATCCGCGCCTGCGAGAATCCGTACGTCACGCTGATCGGGCACCCGACCGGCCGGCGCGTCGGCGGATTTTCGGGGTATGAGTTCGACTACGATGCGGTCTTCGCAGCGGCGGCGAGGACCGGCACCGCCCTCGAGATCGACGGGCAGGCGACCCGGCTGGACCTGCCATCGCCGCTCGCGCGGCGCGCCAAAGCGGCGGGCGCGACCTTCGCACTCGACAGCGACGCGCACGCGATCGACGATCTCGACGACATCGACTTCGCGGTCGGTCAGGCGCGGCGAGCCGGCATCGAGACCGGCGATGTGATCAACGCTCTTCCGCTCGACGAACTGCTCGCGCGCATCGCGCGCAAACGAAAGGGACCCGCATGATCGCCAATATCGTCGCCGAGACCTCCGACGGCATCATCGTCGGAGCGCGGCATTCGGGCGCGAAAGGTCCGGCGATCGTATTCGTGCACGGCGTCGGCTCGACGGCGGCGGCATGGGATCCGCAACTGCTCGGCCTCGAGGATACGTACCGGTCCTATGCGATCCAACTGCGCGGCAACGGCGGCATCGGCTCGAACCCCGAACCCGACAAGATCACCCGCAACGTCTACGCGCGCGACGTGCTCGCGATTCTCGACGCGTCGCAGATCGAACGCGCGCACTTCGTCGGTTGTAGTCTGGGCGGCGTGGTCGGCTTCGAACTCTGGGCGACCGCGCCGGAACGGGTAGCGTCGTTCACGTTCGTCGGGAGCTTCGCGGCTTATGCGGACGGCGAGGCCTACGCGGAGAGCGTGATCGAGTTGGTCCGCGCCGCCGGCGATATGGAGACGTTTGCGCGCGCGCGGGTCGGCCGGCTCGGTCTACCGCCGGAGCGCGAGGCGGCCGCGATCGCGGAGATGGCATGCAAGACGGTGCCGTCGTATGTCGCGGCGACGCGTGCGACCTGGACCGGCGACTATCGCGCGGTGTTGTCGACCATCACCGTGCCGACGCTGGTGATCGTCGGCGAGCGAGATACGGTCGCGCCGCGCGCGCTGAGCGAAGAGATCGCGAAGGGCATTTCGGGCGCGCGCTTGGAAGTGGTCGCGAATGCGGGGCACGTGACGAACGCGGATGCGCCCGAGACGTTCAACGCGATGCTGCGGGAGTTTCTCGAGAGCCTTCCGCGTTCGTAACCACGCGCTCGGCGCCGGCGT
>JBBRTL010000181.1:0-4678 GCA_038244445.1 Vulcanimicrobiales bacterium | reverse complement strand
TGATCGGCGACGAACCGACGGTCGCGCCGGATCGCGGTGTCTTTCTCGATACGACCTATCGTATGCACGGCGACGTCTGCACGTTCGTCTCGCGCGTCTCCTACGAAGGGCGCCTGCACCCGGACGCCGGCTGTGCGAACCAGCGAATCGATTCACCCGGCCTCTCCGGGACGGGTCTGCGTGCGCTCGCCGTCCCGCATGAAGGGAACAAGTCCGCATCGGTCGAGGAGGCCGAACGGATCGCCGACGAAATCGGGCAGCTGCTCGAAGGCGAGATCGTCGATCGCGAAGGCGTTCGACGCGCGATCCGGCCCGCCGACATCATCGTGGTCACGCCGTACAACGCGCAGCGACGATTGCTCGAGCGCACGATTCGCGAACGCGCCGGCGACGGCATCGAAGTCGGCACGGTGAATAAGTTCCAAGGTCGCGAGGCTTACGTGGTCTTCTATTCGATGTCGACCTCCGGAGGCGACGACATCCCACGCGGCACCGAGTTTCTGTTCGAACGCAATCGCCTTAACGTCGCGATCTCGCGCGCGCACGCCCTGGCGGTGCTGGTCTATTCACCGGCCTTGCTCGAGACCAAGACCACCAGCATCGACGCGATGCGCCTCATCAATGGCCTGGATCTGTTCGTGGAGCTGGCGGCGCAGGGATAGGCAGCCGATGGGCGATGCATGCCATCATGCATGCCATCATGCATGCTATACTGATGGCATGCATCGCATCCAAGTGCAGCTAACGGCGGCCCAGGAGGCTCAGCTTCGGGACATGGCGCGCCTGCGGGACGTCTCGATTTCAGCCCTCATCCGCGAAGGGATCGACCAACTGCTCGCCCCGTCCAACGAAGACTGGGAGACGATAAAGGCGGCCGCCCTGGCCGGCGTGGGCAAATTCAACTCAGGTCTCGGGGACGTATCGGAGAACCACGATGCATACCTCGCGGATGATCTCTATGACGAGATGATGGAGAATCGGCGTGATCTTCGTTGACACGTCGGCATTCTTCGCCGTTCACGACGGCGACGATCGCGCGCACGAGCGAGCCAGCCGCGCCTGGGTCTCTATGCTCGAATCGAGCGCGAAGCTCGTCACCACGAACTATGTCGAGACTGAGGCGACCGTCCTTTTTCAGCGTCGTCTCGGTATGCGCGCGGTCCGTGCGCTCTCCCAGTCCCTTCGCGCATGCCGCGTCCATTGGATCGAGAGCGACGTGCACTCAGCCAGTGTCGAGATGTTGCTGGCACAGAATCGACGACGACTAAGCCTCGTCGACTGCACCAGCTTCGCGACGATGCGGCGTCTCGGAATCACACAGGTCTTCGCGTACGACCGCGACTTCGAGGAGTTCGGCTTTACGCCGGTTCTCTAGCTCGACGCGGGCGGAGCATCCATCCGATCAGGATCGTGAAGAGCGCCGTCACGACGATACAGAAGACCATCGCGCGACGCATGCCGACGGCGAACGACGCATCCAAGACGGGCTCGAGCGTTGCCGCGGTGATGCCCGGCGGCGGCGAGGCCAGCAGCGCGAACGCGCCGCCGTGATGGATCGTCGCGGCGGCCGCGCGGACGGTCGCGGGCGCATCGCCCGTGCCCGCTAGTGATGCGGTCACGCCGGAGGCCATCGTCGCCGCGAGCAGCGCGCCGAGTGCGGCGATCCCGAGCACGCCGAAGACGCTCCGGCTGAGCGCCATCGCACCGGCCGCGAATCCCTGATCGGCCGCATCGCAGACGCGCATGCCGGCCGCCTGCGCCGGCGTGAAGACGGCACCCCAGCCGAGGCCCATCACGAACAATGCTCCCGCAACTTCCCAAGCGGGCGTCGAGGGTGTAAACCAGAGCATCCAGATCATGCCGACGACGCTGACGCCGAGGGCGAGCAAGGAAGTCGCGAACAGACCGATCGCGCGATCGAGATGTGCGCTAAACTGATTGGCGACGAAGAACGCGACGTTGCTCGGCATCAGGTAGAAGCCGGCCGCGAGCGGGCCGCTATCGAGCACGTTCTGTAGATAGAGCGTCGCGAGGAGCATGATCCCGAACCATCCGAAGTTCAGGATGCCGATGGTAAGCGCCGCTCCGTTGAAGGTCGGGATATTGAAGTAGGCGAGTTTGATCATCGGATGGGCCGAGCGCTTCTCGTGCGCGACGAAGATCGCGAGCAGCCCGACGAAGAGCCCGAACGAGAGCAGGATCGGCGGTGCGAACCAACCGATCGCGTTTCCCTCGATCAACGCAAAACTGAGCGCCATCAGCGCGAAGATGCTCGCGAGCTGACCGCCGAAGTCGACGCGCGGCGCGACCTCCGCGCGACTGGCGTCCACGAACGGCAAGGTGAACAGCACGAGCACACCCATGGCGACCGAGATGTAGAACACCGACGGCCACGCGAACGAGTGTACGAGAATGCCGCCGAGCACCGGCCCGACGACGGCGCCGAGGCCGGCGATCATCGCAAAGCCGGCGACCGCGTCCTCGCGCTTGTCGGGATCCGGCGCCATCGCGACCAGGATCGCGACGGGCAACGAGAGCAACGCGGATCCGAAGACGCCCTGCAGGCCGCGGGCGACGATCAGGAGTTCCGAGCCCGGCGCGAGCGCGCAGGCCAGGGTTGCGAGCGTGAAGCCGACGACCGCGACGGTGAGGATCCGCTTGCGCCCGTAGAGATCGCCGAGCGTGCCGGCCGCGAGCGTGAACCCGCCCTCCATGAGCGGATAGATGCTGACGATCCATTGCTGATCGGCGATGCCCGCGTGGAGCGCTCGTTCGATCGAGGGCAGCGCGAGATAGATCACGCTGATGTTGACGACCGCGACCAGGCCGCAGAGATACATGCCGAGCCGGGCGACTCGTACCCGCAAGGAGGCGCTCATATGGTTCCGGCTTCGCCACGAAAAGAAAGAGGCCCCGCATCGCTGCGGGGCCTCTTTACTACCTACAAGTCTTCGGGGTTGATGCCCTTGAGCTTGTCGTACTGGGTCTTCTTCGGCGGTGCGGTGACGGCCGTGTGATCCTCGTAGTCGCCTTCGTACTGCACGGTCAGCGGCTCCCGATTGCGTTCGTACGCGCTCACCAGACGGCTCATGCCGTCGCCGTTGCCGCCCATCACCTCGGCCAGGGCCGCGTCGTCTGCCGTCATCGGCATGCCGGCGTAGATCTGGTCGAACGGGGTGGTGCGCGGACGACCCTCTTCGTCGACGTCTTGACCTTCGGGGGTGATCTCGATGTTGCGATAGCGCGACATGCCGGTACCCGCCGGGATCAGTTTGCCGATGATGACGTTCTCCTTGAGCCCGAGCAGCGGATCGTGCTTGCCCTTGATCGCGGCGTCCGTCAACACGCGGGTCGTCTCTTGGAACGAGGCCGCCGAGAGGAACGACTCGGTCGCAAGCGACGCCTTGGTGACGCCCAAGAGCACCGGATTCGCGGTCGCGAGTTCGCCGCCCGACGCCTTGATCTTGGCGTTGGTCTCGGCGAAGACCGCGACCTCGATCAACTGACCCGGAAGCATCAGCGTGTCGCCACCTTCGACGATCTTCACCTTGCGGAGCATCGAACGGACGATGACTTCGATGTGCTTGTCGTTGATGTCGACGCCCTGCGAGCGATAGACCTTCTGGACTTCGCGAACCAGATAGTTCTGAAGCGCGGTCTCGCCCTTGATGCGCAGGATGTCGTGCGGGTTGAGCGAGCCTTCGTTCAACTGATCGCCCGGCTTGACTTCGTCGCCTTCGTGGACGTCGAGGTGGGTGCCGTGCGGGACGTCGTACTCGTGCTCCTCGCCCGTCTCGTCCACGATGTGGATGAGGCGGCGATGCTTGTCGTCGGTGATCTTGACCTTACCGGCGACTTCGGTGATGGTCGCTTGGCCTTTGGGCTTACGCGCTTCGAAGATCTCTTCGACGCGCGGAAGACCGGTGATGATGTCGGCCGTCGCAACGCCGCCGGTGTGGAAGGTACGCAGCGTCAGCTGCGTGCCCGGCTCGCCGATCGATTGGGCGGCGATGATGCCGACCGCGGTGCCGATGTCGGCATGCTTGCCGGTCGCGAGATCGCGGCCGTAGCAGGTCGAACAGACGCCGTACTTGGCCTTACACGTCAGTACCGAACGGATCTTGACGGTCGTGACGCCGGCATCGACGAGGGCTTTCGCCTTCTCTTCGTCGATCTCGTCGTCGCGCTTGACGATCGCGGTCGTCGGACGCTTCGGATCCAGGCGGATCTCTTCGGCCGACCGGCGACCGACCATACGGTCGGAGATCGGTTCGATGATCTCTTTGCCGACGCGGATGTCGGCGACCGTGATGCCATCGCTAGTGCCGCAATCTTCCTCGCGGATGATCACGTCCTGGGCGACGTCGACCAGGCGGCGGGTCAGGTAGCCCGAGTCGGCCGTACGCAGCGCGGTATCGGCAAGCCCCTTACGTGCGCCGTGCGTCGAGATGAAGTACTCGAGAACCGTCAGGCCTTCTTTGAGGGACGCCTTGACGGGGATCTCGAGAATGCGGCCGGACGGATCGGACATCAGTCCGCGCATACCGCCGAGCTGCTTGACCTGAGCGATCGAACCACGAGCGCCCGAGGTCGCCATCATGAAGACCGGGTTGAGCGGGTTCTGCGCGGCCTGCATGGCGGCGGTGACTTCGTCGGAGGCCTTCGACCAGACGTCGAT
>JBBRTL010000180.1:0-4678 GCA_038244445.1 Vulcanimicrobiales bacterium | reverse complement strand
GCAGGCGCGGGCGCTCGCGGGCGTCGCAGCAACGATCTCGAAGTGCGGTCTGCTCTTCACCCATATCGAACTGGGCGAGCGCGTTCTCGGGACTATCGCGGTGGCGTGCGATGCCCCCGACGACGAACGGATCGCCGCCATGCGCGCCTACGCGGATGCGGTCGCTCGCCTGATCGGCGCGCGTCGCGAACTCTCCCAATCGCAGCGCGAGTCGCGCGACAGCCGCGTGCTGGCCCTGGTCGACGAGCGGATCCGGCGGGCGGTCGAGAGCGACGACTTGCTCTTCACGATCGCCGAAGCGGTCTGCGAGGGCTTCGCCGCCGAGCGTTGCGCGATCTTCGAGCGCAGTATCGCCGGCGGCAATCGCGCGCGCACGCTCGCGGTCGCAGGGGCCGGCACGCGGACGCTACCCGCGGTCGTCTCGCTCAAGCTCGAACCCGACGCGATCGCGCGGGCGCTCGGCACGCACCGCGCGCTCGCGGTTCCGCTCGCGCGCGACGGACGCGCCGAACAGATATTGGTCGTCGGCTTCTCGGACGACGCGATCGACGAGTCGGCTGCGGCGGCCCTGCGATCGGTCGCGGCCCACGTCGGCTTGGCGCTCGCGAACACCCTGCTCTACGAACGCGAGCGCGACCGCCGCGCGCGCGCCGAAGCACTCGAACGGATCGTACGCGTTCTGCGCGACACCCAGTCGCTCGAAGAAGTGCTCTTGGTCTTCGTGATCGCGGTCACGCACGAACTACCGATCGACTGTGCGGCCTACGAACACGACGGCGACGGCTATCAGCGTCGCGCCGTCCGTATGCGCGCGCACGGCGTGCCGGAGCCGGCCGAGCGGATCGACCTCGGCAGCCTGGCACCGTTCTTGGATACCGACGAGCCGACCGACTCGGCGGTGCTGCCGCGCGCGCTGCGAGAGCGCGTCCTGGCGGGTCGAGCGGGCGTGCTGGTGCCGCTCCACGTCGAGGGCGCTCCGTGGGGTGCGCTTGCGTTTCCGGTCGACTCGTCGGTCGCCGCCTGGCAACCCGACGAACGCACGACGTTCTTCCGGACGCTCGGCTCGCATCTGGAACTGGCGCTGGCGAACGCGCGTGCGTTCGACCGAGAGCAGCACCGCGCCCAAGAACGCGCGACGTTGGCCGAAGCCGCGCGCACGATCCTGAGCTATACGACGCTTCGCCCGCTGGCGGATGCCATGTGTCGCCTGGCCGCAAACCTGGTCGGCGCTCCGCGGGCGTGCGCGGTCCGCACCCTGGCCGATGGGTTCGTGCCGATCGGCGTCTTCGGGGTCGGTGCCGAGGAACTCGCCGAACGTTTCGCCGCGCGACGCAAGAGTCGGGCCATCGCCGAAGAGCGGGTGGCGGGCGATCGCCGTCGCCTCCGCGTCGCCGAGGGCGAAGGGCACGTCGGGATTCCGCTCGCACGCACGTCCGGCGAGACGGGCGAGCCCGAAGCGGTCGAAGCCTATCTGATCGTCGAGACGCCGGGCGAACGGTTCGGACGCGATGCGCTACGTCTGCTCCAAGAACTGGGCGCGCTCTTCGCGCTCGCATTGCGCAACTTGGATCTCTACGAAGAGACCACGCGCGCGAACGCGGCCTTGCGGGAGTCCTCGGAGTTCAAGGACGATTTGATCGCAATGCTCGCGCACGATTTCAAAGGCCCGCTGACGGTCGTGCTCGGGTACTGCGAACTGCTGCTCGAGACGTCCGAAGACTCGCGCGACGAGGTCGAGATGATCTTCGCGCAGACCCAGCGGCTGGTTCGCCTCTCCGAGGATGCGCTCGTCCTCGCACAAACGCAGACCGACGGATTCTCGCTCGACCGCTCGACCGTCGACTTCGGCGCGTTCGTCCGCGACTGCGTCGAGGGGATCGGCGCGCTCGATACCCGCGTCTGCTTGAGCACGCCGGACGAGGCGCTCTGGGTCTCGCTCGACTCTCAGCGCTTCCGGCACGTCGTCGACAACCTGCTCTCGAACGCGCTCAAGTATTCGGAAGACGACGTCCAACTGGTCGTCCGTCGCGAGGGGGATCGTGCGGTGCTCGAAGTGACCGACCGCGGCATCGGCATCCCGAAAGACGAACTGACCAGCGTCTTCACGCGTTTCGGCCGGGCCACCAACGCCCGATCCTTGGGCGTCGCCGGCACGGGTCTCGGGCTCTACGTCTCGCGGAAGATCGTGGACGTCCACCGCGGGCAACTGGCCGTCCAATCGAAGCTGGATGCAGGCAGCTCCTTTACGGTCAGCCTGCCGCTGGCGCCGCCCGGAACTCCGACTTCCGTCGCCGGGGGCAACCTTTAGCCTTGGAGAACGATAGTAGCCGGTATGGCATTTCTCAAAACGCTCTTCGACGGTAACGAACGCGACGTCGCACGTCTGCGCAAGACGGCGGTCGCCGTCAACGCGCTCGAACCGGCGATGCAAGCGCTCTCGGACGACGGCCTGCGGGCCAAGATCGTCGAGTTCCGCGAACGCTTTGCCGAGGGTGCCACGATCGACGAGATGCTCGCCGAGATCTTTGCGGTCGTCCGCGAGGCCGGCGTTCGTACGCTTGGGATGCGCCACTTCGACGTGCAGATCATGGGCGGCCAGGTGCTGGTCGAAGGCCGGATCGCCGAGATGCGCACGGGCGAAGGCAAGACGCTCGTCGCCACGCTGCCGGTGGTCGCCCGCGCGCTCGAAGGCAAAGGCGTCCACGTCGTCTCGGTCAACGACTATCTCGTCAAGCGCGATGCCGAATGGATGGGCCAGCTCTACACCTTTCTCGGTCTGACGGTCGGAACGATCCAGCACGGGCTCGAGCCGGCGGAACGTCGCGCGATGTACAACTGCGACATCACCTACGTCACCAACAACGAAGTCGGATTCGACTACCTGCGCGACAACATGGCGTGGCAGGTCGAGGATCTGGTGCAGCGAGAGCTGTACTTCGCGCTCGTCGACGAAGTCGATTCGATCCTGGTCGACGAAGCGCGCACGCCGCTCATCATCAGCGGGCCGTCCCAAGAGTCGACCGAACTCTACGACAACTTCGCGCAGATCATTCCGCGCCTGAAGAAGGACGAGGACTTCACGGTCGACGAGAAGGCGCACGCGGTCCCGATCACGGAGTCGGGCGTTGCCAAAGTCGAGAAGATGCTCGGCGTCGGCAACCTCTACGATCAGCGCAACATCGAACTCGCGCATCAGCTGAACGCGGCGCTCAAGGCGCACAACCTGTTCCACAAGGATCAGCAGTACATCATCAAAGACGGCGAGATCGTCATCGTCGACGAGTTCACCGGCCGCTTGATGTACGGACGCCGCTACTCCGACGGCATCCACCAGGCGATCGAGGCGAAGGAAGGCATCAAGGTCCGCGGCGAGGATCAGACGCTCGCGACGATCACCTTCCAGAACCTGTTCCGTCTCTACGATCACCTGGCCGGCATGACCGGTACCGCGAAGACCGAGGAGCGCGAGTTCCGCGACATCTACGGTCTCGACGTGGTCGTCATCCCGACCAACATGCCGATGGTCCGCAAAGATGCGAGCGACATCGTCTTCAAGTCGGAGAAGGCCAAGTTCGAGACGGTCGTCGACGAGATCATCGTCGAACACAAGAAGGGCCGCCCGGTCCTGGTCGGTACGCGCTCGATCGAGAAGAGCGAGATTCTGGCCGCGATGCTACGACGCAAAGGCGTCGAGTGTAACGTCCTCAACGCCAAGTACCACGAGCAAGAAGCCGAGATCATCAAGGACGCCGGCCAGCCCGGTCAGGTGACGATCGCCACCAACATGGCCGGTCGCGGTACCGATATCAAGCTCGGCGATGGGGCTGCAGATAGCGGCGGCCTGCACATCATCGGTACCGAGCGCCACGAGTCGCGCCGGATCGACAACCAGTTGCGCGGCCGCTCCGGTCGCCAAGGCGATCCGGGTTCGACGCGCTTCTATATCTCGCTCGAAGACGAAGTGATGCGGCTGTTCGGCGGCGAGCGCATGTCCTCGATCATGGACCGCGTCGGGTTCACCGACGAGGCGCCGATCGAGTCTGGCTTGGTCTCCAAGTCGATCCAGCGCGCGCAGAGCAAGGTCGAGAGCCACAACTACGAGATCCGCAAGCACGTCCTCGAATACGACGACGTGATGAACAAGCAACGCGAGATCATCTACCGCGACCGCCGCGCGATCCTCGAGGGCAAGTTCGATTCGCGTTCGTACATCACGCAGACCCTGGCGGAGAAGATCGACGAAAGCATCGAGCAGAACGCCGCCGAGAACGCACCACCCGCGGATTGGAACCTCGAAGAGATCCTGACCGAGTTGGACCCGATCTTCCCGGTCAAGGCGATGATATCGGTCGACGAACTCGAGCATAAGGACCGCGAGGAGATCCGGCGCATGCTGCGCGAGGCCGGCGAGTCCGCATACGAAGCCAAAGAGGCCGAGGTCGGGCCGGATATCCTGCGCTTGGTCGAACAGCGCTATCTGATGCTGCCGATCATCGATCGTCAGTGGGTCGACCATCTCTACGTGATGGATCACCTGAAGACCGGCATCGGTCTGCGCGGTTACGGACAGAAAGACCCGCGCGTCGAGTACGAAAAAGAAGCCTACGAGATATTCGAAGACCTCAAGAGCAACATCGCGGACGAAGCGGTCAAAGCCGTGTTTACGGTGCGCGTCGAG
>JBBRTL010000179.1:0-4750 GCA_038244445.1 Vulcanimicrobiales bacterium | reverse complement strand
GCGAACGCTTGCGTAATGGCGGCATGCGTCGGGGCATCCGCGGCCCGCAGATTGTCAAGGGTCGCATCCGAGAAGACGACCCCCCAGCCGAACGTGTCGAACGGCCGATTCCGCTCGACCAATCGGACGTCCCAGTCGGGATGCCGCTTTTTGGCGAGCAGCGCGAAGTAGAGGCCCGCCGGTCCGCCGCCGACACAGGCGATCTTCATCGCTTGCGGACGACCAGAATTCCGTCGGAGACGGGCAACAGCGAGAGTTCGACGCGCTCGTCGCGATGCGCTTTGGCCACGATCGCGACCAGCGCGCGCGTGCTCGCATCCGGATCGGCGTCGAGCACGCTGCCGCCCCAGAGCACGTTGTCGACCAGTAACAGACCGCCGGCGCGGAGCAGGTCGAGCGAGGCTTCGTAGTAGCCGTCGACGTTCGCCTTATCCGCGTCGATAAAAGCCATGTCGAACGGCTCGACTTTTTCCGCGGTCAGCGCGTCGAGCGTCTCGAGGGCGGGCGCGATCCGCAGATCGATCTTCTCGCTCACGCCGGCACGCGCCCAGTAGCGCCGCGCGGTCGCGGTGTACTCTTCGCTCACGTCGCACGCGACGATCCGTCCGTCCGCCGGCAACGCCAGCGCCATCGCGAGCGACGAGTAGCCGGTGAAGACGCCGATCTCGAGATAGCGCTTCGCGCCGATCGCGTGCGCGAGCAGCGCCATCAACTGGCCCTGCTCGGGCGCAATCTGCATGCCGGCGCCGGGCATCGCAGCGGTCTCCTCGCGCAGGTCGCGCAACAGATCCGCTTCGCGCATGGTCGAGCGGAGGATATAGTCGTGAAGCGCGGGTTCGAGCCCCGTATTTTTCGCGGTCATCGCTCGACGGCTTAGGCAGAGGGTCGCCTATCCCTTGAGCCGTACCTCCGGCCCATGGCGGCACAGTACGACGCGATCATCATCGGCGGAGGCCACAACGGCCTCGTGACCGCCTGTTATCTGGCCCGCGCGAAGTGGAAGGTGCTCGTCCTCGAGCGCCGCTATATCGTCGGCGGCGCCTGCGTGACCGAAGAGACCTTTCCGGGCTACAAAGTCTCGACGGCCGCCTACGTCAACAGCCTGTTCCGTCCCGAGATCATCCGCGATCTCCATCTCAAAGAGTACGGCTTCGAAGCGGTCGAGCGGAACCCGGCCTCGTTCTCGCCGTTCCTGGATGGCCGCTACCTGATGCTCGGCGCCGATACGGCCTCGGACATCGAGAACGTCGCCAAGTTCAGCAGAAAAGACGCGGAGAACTATCCCAAGTACGAAGCGATGCTCGAGCGGGTCGCCTCGGTCGTCGAACCGACCCTGACGCAGATCCCGCCGAACCTGATCAAGCCGAGCCTCGGGCAGCTCTTCGAAGCCGGTAAGTTGGGACGCGCGCTCCAGAAGCTCGGCCCCGCGATGGGCGAAGCGATCGAAGTCCTGACCGGCGCGGCTCGCCCGATCCTGGATCGCTGGTTCGAATCCGAAGAACTCAAAGGCACGCTTGCGACCGATGCGATCATCGGCGCCTTTGCCGCGCCCTCGATGCCCGGCACCGCCTACGTGCTCTTCCATCACGTGATGGGCGAGACCAACGGCAAGCGCGGCGTCTGGAGCTACGTACGCGGCGGCATGGGCGGCCTGACGCAGGCCCTTGCCAAGGCCGCGATCGATCTCGGCGTCGAGATCCGGACCGAGGCCGAAGTCGTGAAGATCCTCACCAAGAACGGTGCGGTCACCGGGGTCGCGCTCGCCAACGGCGACGAGTTCCGCGCCAAGAAGATCGCGAGCTGCGTCGACCCGCACCACACCTTCGAACGGTTCCTCGATCCCGCCACGCTGCCGCCGGCGTTCCGCGACGCGGTCGCACGGATCAGCTACGACAGCGCCTCGGTCAAGATCAACGTCGCGCTCGACGCGCTCCCGAACTTCACCGCCTGCCCGGGCACGACCGCCGGGCCGCAACATCGCGGCACCGTCCATCTCTGCCCCGATCAGGACTTCATCGAACGCGCCTATGACGACGCCAAGTATGGCATGCCCTCGCGCGAGCCGGTGGTCGAGTGCACGATTCCGTCTTCGGTCGACCCGACGGTCGCGCCGGGCGGCAAACACCTGATGAGCATGTTCGTGCAGTACGCACCATACAAACTCAAGGACGGTCCCTGGACCGAAGCGATCAAGAACGATTTCGCGGATCGCTGCTTCGCGATCGTCGAGAAGTACGCTCCGGGCTTCACCGCGTCGGTCTCGGCGCGCCAGATCCTGAGCCCGGTCGATATCGAAACGACCTTCGGATTGACCGGCGGCAACATCTTCCAGGGCGCGATGCCGATCCATCAGCTCTTCGCATTCCGGCCCGTGCCCGGCTACGCGAGCTACAACACGCCGATCAAGAACCTCTACATGTGCGGCGCGGCCGCGCATCCGGGCGGCGGCGTGATGGGGGCCGCGGGCTGGAACGCCGCGCGCGTCATGCTCGAACGGTGAGCCGAGGCGCGCGCATCGCGCGGGTGCTGTTGGCGTGCGTCGCGCCCGTCATGCTGACGGTCGCGATCCCGTTCGTCAATCGGATCGAACCGCGCATCTTCGGGCTGCCGTTCCTGCTCGCGTGGATCGTGCTCGCCGTCCTGATGGCGCCGGTCACGCTCGGGATCATCTTCCGGCTCGAAGGTCGGGCGAAGGGGTGAGCCCGGCGCTCATCGCCCTCGGCATCGTGGCGCTGGTCGTCGGCGGCACGATCGCCTTCGCCCTCGCGGCCGTCAAGCGGCTCTCGCACGATCCGCACGAGTACGTCGTCGCCGGTCGCTCGTTCGGCGCGTTCTTCCTGTGGCTGCTACTGGCCGGTGAGATCTACACCGCGTTCACGTTTCTCGGTGCGGCCGGCTGGGCATACAGCTTCGGCGCAGCGGCCTTCTACATTCTCGCGTACGGCACGGTCGGGTTCGTGATCGGCTACTTCTTGCTCCCCGAACTCTCGAAGGTCGGACACGCGCGCGGCCTGCTCACCTCGGCAGACTACTTCCGCGACCGCTACGGGAGCCGCGCTCTGGGCGTGGCCGTCGGCGCGCTACAGTTCGTGATGCTGATCCCGTACGTGACGTTGCAGTTGACCGGCCTGCAGATACTGCTGACGATCGCCGGTTACGACGCGTACAATGCGACCGGCGGCGTCGCCATTGCGTTCCTCTTGATGGCCCTCTTCGTCTTCACCGCCGGCATGCGCGGACTCGCCTGGGCAAGCATCGTGAAGGATGGGCTGATCTTGATCGCCGTGATCTTCGCGGGCATCCTCATCCCGATCCGTTTCTTCGGATCCGTCCCGGCGATGTTCGATCATCTGATCGCGAAGCATCCGCAGATGATGACGTTGCCGACGACATTCACCAATCACTCCGTCATCTGGTTCGTCTCGACGGTCTTGCTGACGGGTATCGGGTTCTTCACCGGCCCACAGTCGATGAATGCGATTTTCAGCGCGAAAAGCGGTGACGCGCTCCGGCGGAACACCATCTGGATGCCGGTCTATCAGTTGATCCTGCTGCTCGTGTTCTTCGCCGGCTTTGCCGCACTGTTGGTCGTGCCCGGCATGAAACCGGGCGCCGCGGATCAATCCTTCGTGCTGGTCGTGCAACGCTTCTATCCGAGTTGGGTGATGGGCTTCGTCGCCGCGGCCGGCGTCCTCGGTGCGCTCGTGCCTGCGGCCGCATTGCTGCTCGGGGGCGCGAGCACGTTTGCCAAGAACGTCTTATCCGACGGCCTGGGCATCGCCACGGCCGATCGTCAACAGACCGCCGCGATGCGGATCTCCGTCGTCGCACTTGCGATCTTCGCGTTGGTGCTCTGGCTCGTCTACAAGCAGACGCTCGTCGATCTGTTGCTCTTCTACTACAACGGCGTGACCCAGTTCATGCCGGGCCTGGTCTGTGCGCTGGTCTGGAAGCGCGTCTCCGCGACCGCGATCGGCGCGGGCATCGCAGGCGGACTGCTGACCGTCCTCACCATCTTCCTCGAACACGCCGACCCGACGCCCTGGGGCATCAACATCGGCCTGTTGGCGCTCGTCGTCAACGTCGTCATCGTCGCCCTCGTCAGCATCATCCGTCCGCGCACCGTCGCGGCCCCCGAGGTCTAACCGCCGCCTCCTCGCTCACAGGCCGCCGGCTCCGGAGCATCCGGCCGGCCCTGCGGAACGACCACGGACACGGCCACCCACGAGGGGTGCGACTTAAGAAGGAGTCCCGGGGGCCTTTGCGCTATTTGCTTTTTCGTCCGACCGTGGTATGGTTAGGCACCTACCAGGCTTTCGAGATCGCGCTATACCATTTTAGTAGAGACGAGTCGGAACCGGACAACAAGTCATAAGGAGACTCGTTTTTACATGTACCAAGACGAAACACTGAATTGCGTCGATTGCGGCCGTCAGTTTACGTTCACCTCGGGCGAACAAGAGTTCTACGCCTCCAAGGGCTTCCAGAACAAGCCCAACCGTTGCACCGATTGTCGCGCAGCCCGTAAAGCGGGCCAGGGCGGCGGCGGCGGCGGCGCCCGTACGGGCGGCGGCGGCGGCGGCAACCGTGAGATGTTCAAGGCGACCTGCAGCCAGTGCGGCGGCGTAGCGGAAGTTCCGTTCCAGCCCCGCGGCGACAAGCCGGTCTACTGCCGCGACTGCTTCTCGAGCCGTCCCAGCTACCGCTAGTCGGTAGATCGACCCGGTTCGCCTGATCGAACACGAAAGAG
>JBBRTL010000178.1:0-4832 GCA_038244445.1 Vulcanimicrobiales bacterium | reverse complement strand
GTGGTCACGTGATCGCCGTAGTACGTGAGCGTGGCGGTCGTACCGGTGAGATACCAGCTGCCCGAGACGCCGTCGCTGCCGGTCAGTTCATAGTCGACCGTCATCACGAACGACTTGCTCCGGTCGTCGTCGTTGACCCACGTGCCGACCAGATTGACGAGGCTGCAGCCGGTCGGGAGCGGCGTCGGCGTCGCGAGCGCGACCGTCGGTTTGCCCGAGAATTGGTGCGCCACGTCGAGACAGAGGTCGGACGCGCCGTACAAGCTTCCCGGCTTCTGCACGGCGCAGGTGAACGTCGCGACGTAGCCCTTGCCGAGGGACGTGCAGTGCACGACCGCCGATGCGGTTCCCGGTGAGCCCACGAGCGGGCCTTGCGCGCTCCAGTCGCCGCTCCCGTCGTGCGACTCGGCAGCATCGGCAAGATAGGTGTTGAGCGCGGCCTTCGCCTTGACGCCGCAATCCTGAAGCGATCCGGTCGGTAGCACGTAGCGAATGCCCGTCGTCACTTCGACGGCGCCGCGCGCGCCCGCGCCGAGCGCCACCATGCCCGCGATCAGCAGAAGCGCGAAGATCTGCTTGCGATCAATTTTTACTGCCACGTGATGACTCCCGGTTGTGTATCGAACGCTTTCTGGACGCGCCCGCAGAGATCGGTCGCGCTCTCCGCATTGGCCGGCCGCTCGATCACGCAGGTGAGCGTCACGACGTAGCCTTTGTCGACCGGGAAGCAATGCACGGCGGCCGACGCCGTCGAGTGGCCGTCCGCATCCGCCGGTCCGAAGCCGAGCCACTGGCCCGTTCCTTCGCCCGCCTCGAACGGAGGTTGGAGGATGCTCGCGAGCGCGGCTTTCGCCTTCGCGCTGCAATCGTCGGCCGTACCGACCTTCGCCGTCCCGCGCGCGCCCGAGACCATGTCGAGTGCCGCGTTCGCGGGTGTCTGAACGGCCACGATGGCGATCGCGAGTGCGGCGACGAGTATGCCGGCAGAGAGACGAGGCAATCGGGTCACGAGGCACCTCCTACGGGGATGTTGGCTAGGTGAAGCGCGGCGGCCGTGCTCGCACGGACGTCGCGACAGAGATCCGCGTCTTGGGCGATCGACCGCCCGTACGATGGAATGATTTCGACCAGACGTGCCCTCCACTCCGGCAAGCGGTCCGCAAAGACGCGTTCGATCACGTCGAGCATGATCGCGACCGAGGTCGACGCGCCCGGCGATGCGCCCAGGATCGCGGCGATCGAACCGTCTGCGGCCGCGATCACCTCGGTGCCGAACTGCAACTTGCCGCCACTCTTGACATCCGGCCGGATCACCTGGACGCGCTGGCCCGCGATCACCAAACGCCATTCGTTCGGATCGGCATCCGGGAAGAACTCGCGCAGTTGCGCGAACCGGCTGTCTTTCGATTCGAGGACCTGGCCGACGAGATACTTCGTCAGCGCGAAGTTGTCGCGCCCGACCGCGAGCAACGGCCCGATGTTGTCGGCCTGCACCGAGAACGGCAGATCGGCATACGAACCGCTCTTGAGGAACTTGCTCGAGAAGCCGGCGTACGGACCGAAGAGCAGCGAGCGATTCCCGTCGACCACCCGTGCGTCGAGATGCGGAACCGACATCGGCGGCGCGCCGACCGAGGCTTTGCCGTAGACCTTGGTATCGTGCCGTGCGACCACACTCGGCGTATCGCAGCGCAGGAAGAGTCCACTCACCGGGAAGCCGGCGAAGCCCTTGCCCTCGGCGATGCCCGACTTCTGCAAGAGCTTGAGCGCGCCGCCGCCCGCACCGAGGAGCACGAAGCCGGCCGAAACCGTCGACTTCGCGCCGGTCTTCAGGTTCTTGACGGTGACGTTCCAGCGCACGCCGTCGCGTTTGAGATCGGTAACGCTTGTCGAATACGACGCGGAGAAACCCGCCTGCTTCTGCAGATGCGCGATCATGTTGCGCGTGAGCGCGCCGAAGTCGACGTCGGTGCCGGTCAGCATGCGGGTCGCCGCGATCACCTCGCCCGGGGCGCGATTCCCCATCACCAGCGGCATCCACTCGGCGAGCGTCTTCGCGTCGTCCGCGTACTCCATGCCGTGGAAACAATGGTGCGCGCTCATCGCTGCGTAGCGGGCTTTCAGAAACGCGACATCGGTGGCGCCGCACACGAGGCTGATGTGCGGAACGTCGTGGATGAACGACTCGGGCGAGGCGATCGCGCCGATGCGAACCAGATGCGCCCAGAACTGGCGCGAGAGGTCGAACTCGGTGTTGACGACCAGCGCTCGCTTGATCTCGACCGTTCCATCGGCGGCGGCCGGCGTGTAGTTCAGTTCGCAGTAGGCGGCGTGGCCGGTCCCGGCGTTGTTATACGCACTGGTGCTCTCTTCGGCCGGACCCTCGAGCCCCTCGTAGAGCGCGATCGTCAGGTCGGGCTGCAGTTCTTTCAGGAGAGCGGCAAAAGTCGCACTCATGATCCCGGCGCCGACGACGACGACATCAGGCCGATTTTCCGCTGTAGAGTTCACGGAGAAATCTTCAGCCGGGACGGGTCCGGCGCCTGCGTTGGCGTCGCCACGCTTGCCAACGAGGGGCCTCCCATGCGATATTTGGCATCACTCCTGCGCGATCTTTCGAATGCGATCGACCTCGCGCGCACTCGTAAAGACGACCCGACATCTCTACATTCGAAGACCTCGGCCTGAAGCCGGCGCTCTTACGCGCCCTCGCCGACATGCAGTTCACCACTCCCACGCCCATCCAGGTCCAGGCCATTCCGCCGGCTCTGGAAGGGCGCGACGTGCTCGCGAGCGCCCAAACCGGGAGCGGCAAGTCCGCCGCTTTCGGCCTGCCGATCCTCGAGGCGTTGCTCGATCTACCGCGCGGAAAAACTCGCGCGTTGGTCCTCGCACCAACGCGCGAACTCGCAGAACAGATCTGCGCCCACCTGCGCCTCCTCGCGAAGCACACCGACATTCGCGTCGCACCCGTCTACGGCGGCGTGGCGGCCGGCCCGCAGATCACCGCGTTGCGGACGGGCGCCGACATCGTCGTCGCGACACCCGGTCGCCTATGGGATCATATGCAGAGCGGCAAAGCTCCGCTCCAGCACGTGACGACCATCGTCTTGGACGAAGCCGATCGCATGTTGGATATCGGGTTCCTGCCGATCGTGCGTCGTATTCTCGACCGCATCGAGACGATCCAGCAGATCCTCTTCTTCTCCGCCACCATGCCGCCGGCGATCGACGGCCTGGTGCGTGACTTCCTCGTGGACCCTGTCCGCGTGGAACTCGCGCTCGAAGCGCAGAACGTCGAGACGCTGACCCAGACGCTCTACGCCGTTCCGCAAGAGCTAAAGACGGCGCTCTTCATCGAACTGCTCAAAGACGATACGATCTCGTCCGCGATCGCGTTCACCCGCACCAAGGCTCGAGCCAACCGCCTCGCGATCGCCCTTCAAAAGGCGAATATCCAGGTCGCGCTCATGCACGGCGACCGCTCGCAGGGACAACGGGAACGCGCGCTCGGGTACATCAAGAGCGGTCGGGTGCGCGTCCTGGTCGCGACCGATATCGCCGCCCGTGGAATCGACATCCACCAACTCGGGCACGTCGTGAACTTCGACGTGCCGCTGGCCGCCGAGGATTACGTGCATCGGGTCGGCCGCACCGCGCGTGCGCAAGCGACGGGCGACGCGATCACCTTTGCCGCCGACGACGAAGAACCGCTGATCCGGCGCATCGAGTACATCATCGGCAAGCGCATCGAGCGTTCGGTCAATCCGCTTCTCCCCGAAGCGAGCGTCGAGGCGCCCAAGCCGCGGGTGGTCTATTCGTCAAGGGCCCGCCGCCGCTGACGCGCCACCACGCTCCTGGAACGTGCGCTATCTGCACTCGAATTCGCTTTGCAGGGACGCGAATCCGTCGTTAAGGGCGCGGCGCATCGCCTTCAGTTCCGCCGATGATGCCTGGATGGGATCGCTAAAGAGCGAGATGGCGTTGACCGCACGCCAGGAGGTGAGGATATGGCTCGCGCTTCTCGGGGTAGCAAGCTGCAACCTGTCATTCCGTTATCCCCTTGTCAATCGCTCATCTCTGCGCAGTAGACCTTCGGAACGAGTTTTCCGGAGGAGGCTACCATGCAGACCACGATCGTGCCGGCGCAACGGGCGCTGGAGTTCGGCATCTATCGCGACGGCGATAACAATCTCGACGCCTCGCAGGGCGAGGTCGTCAAACAGGCGCTCGACGTAAGCGCGAAGGATCCGAGTATAGGATTCGCGGTCGAAGATACGACGGCGCGCGGCGCGGGCAAATTGCACACACTCGACTTCAACATCGACGACGGGCAGATCTCGCAAGCGCATGCCGGGCCTGCTCGCGATATGGCGAGCGAAGAGAATCTTGCGCGCTTCGTGGCGCATACGCTCGATGAGGCGCAGAAGTCCGGTGCGAAGCAGACCTGGATGGACGTGGTCGATCACGGCGCCGGCGACGGCGGTGGGCTCGAAGCGGACTCGACGCATCACGTGATGCCGATGCCGAAGATCGCGCAAGCGATCGCGGATGGCGTCGCGCTCCACGAGAAAGAACATCCCGACGACGCCGGCCGCAGTATCGACGGTGTCGTCGCGAACCAGTGCCTGATGGCGTCGCTCGGTTTCGCCGATGCGCTCTCGGGCGTCGGGGTCCGCTTCCTGGCTGCGTCCCCGGAGACGATGCTCTCGCCCGGCACGCCGAGCACGGTCGCCGACGCGATCGCGAAGCACGAGAACGATCCTGGCGCGATGGCGAAGGCCGTCGTCGGGAACGTGATGCGTACGCGCTACGGCGATGCCGGTGACTCG
>JBBRTL010000177.1:0-4846 GCA_038244445.1 Vulcanimicrobiales bacterium | reverse complement strand
TGCGCATGATCGAGATCAAGTATCTCTACGCGCGCGATCGCCTGCGCGAACCAGGCCTCGGCAGTGTCGAAGCGTCCGAGTCGAGAATCGATCATCGCGCGCAACGCGATCACGGAGGCCGGTAGCTCCGCGTCCATATGCTGCAGGGACGCGACCGCCGCTTCGACCAGATCTGCATTGCCCTGCTCGACCAGTTCGATGCCGTGCTTCTCGAGGATCTCGATGCACGCGTCGGCCTGGCCTGTCTCGAGCCGAAGCGAAAGACATTCGACGAAGCGCTTGTAGTGGGTGAGCACGTAGGCGGCCGAGTCGAGCGCGGCTTGCTTCTGTACGGGGTCGATCAAGCTCAGGCGTGCCCGCAGCGCTTCGCGAAAGCGATCGTGATAGCGCGGCGCGCGCCCGTCGGTGAAGAGAAACGGCGAACGCGCGCGCAGTGCATCGACCTGGAGCGCGAGCGCGTGCCCGCCGATCGCGAGCAAGAGTTCGACCGAGAGTTCGGGCAGATAGTAGGTGGCCAGCAACGAGCGCAGCGCGTCGGCGTCGTACGCGTCGAGGACGCGTTGGATCAGCGGCTCGAGCGCGCGGATCGGCGACCCGTTGCCGGCGTCGGCGCCGGGCTGGAGCAGAAAGGCCACGCCGGTCGCCCAGCCGCCGGTCCGTTCCTCGATCGCGTGAGCGGCTCCGGAAGCGAGCGAGATCCTTCGGCCGCGCGCGAGCGCTTCGATCTCATCGTCGGTGAAGGCCAGATCCGCCTCCCCGATCGGCAGCTCCATCCGGCCGAAGGCGAGCCAGCCGGCCACAGGCAGATAGTGAGTGGCCCGGGCGCACAAGACCCAGCGGACGTTGGTCAAGGTCCGTTCGAGCAGGCGGCCGACAAAGCCGTGGATGAGCGGATCGCCGTCGGCGTTATGGAGGTTGTCGATCGCGATCGTCAGGTCGAGGTCCTTGAGATGCTCCTGGAGCCAGACCGCGAGCGAGTGGGTTGGCTGGGGCGAGACGATCGCCCGGCTGTAGGCGGAGGCGAAAGCGATCCGGGGGCCCGGTGCGTACGGGGCAAGCGCGTCGGCTAGTCCCTGGACGAAGGCGGGCAGTCGGCCGTGCTCCGGGCCGACGTCGAAGAGAGTGAACGGTCGGTCGCCGCCCGAGAGGGCATCGAAGAGCGCCACGCTCTTACCGCAACCGGCCGCCCCCTCGACGACCGTGATCGGAAGCGCAATTGCACGCTTGAGGCGCTCGGTGAGGCGCCTGCGCTCGACTCGCACCATTCGGCCGGAAACCTTGCCCGGCGAGGGGGGGAAACCTTCCCGGCGGACTTGAGTCCTGAGGAGTTCCGTAGGAACGTCGCGAAGGATTAGCACTCCCCGCATCCGATTGCTAACGGGCGGGGTTATAAGAACACAGATGGACTTCGTTCTTCGGCCACGGGTCGGTCAATTCGAACCGAACGCCGACGTCTTCTTCGATGAAGCGTCGGGGCGCATCGTCGTGAAGGTCGAACTCGCGGGAGCCGACCCGGACAGCGTGCGCGTCGAAGTGCGCGAACGGAGCCTGGTGATCTCGGGCAACCGGCAAGACGAAACGCGTTCGCGCGTCGGCTCGCTGGTACAGAAAGAGATCGCCTACGGTGAGTTCGGGAAAGAGATCCATCTACCGGTCGCCGTGCGTTTCGAGAAGATCGTGGCAGAATATGCCGACGGCATTCTCGTGATCGCGCTGCCCACGTCGGAGACCCAATACGTCCCGACCGGGCGCACCGCAATTGCCATGATCGTAAAAAGGACGCTCGTTTAACCGATGGCCGCTCGTACCAAGCGCGTCGCTCGCGCCGCCAAAGCCCCCGACCTGATCGGGATTCTGCCGCTGCAGGAAGCGGTGTTGTTCCCCAACACCGTCATTCCGCTCGCAGTCGTGAAGAAGCCCGGCATCCAGTTGGTGGAAGAAGCGTTGCGCGAAGGCAAGCCGATCGGCTTGACCGTCCTACGCGATAAAGAGATCGAGAATCCCGGACCGGACGACGTCCAACGCGTCGGCACGATCGGGATCATCCAGAAGATGCTCAAAGTCCCCGACGGAACACTCCGGTGCATCGTTGCGGGTCAAGGCGTCTTCAAGATCGACAAGTTCGTCCAGGAAGAACCGTACATGGTCGCGGCCTACACGGAACTTCCGGACGTGACGAAGCCGAACGAAGAACTCACCGCGATGATGCGCAACCTCGGGAGCCTTTTCCAAAAGCTGCTCTCGTATTTGCCGCAGGCACCGCGCGAGATGGAGATGGAGGTCCAGAATATTGCGGACCCCAACATGCTCACGTACTTCGTCGCATCCACGATGCGTCTCGAAACGGCCGAACGTCAGGCGATCCTCGAAGAGCGCAACACCGCCAAGCGGATGCGCAAACTCACCCTCGCCCTGACCAAAGAGCTGGAAGTCGTCGAACTCGGACATAAGATCCAGGGCGACATCCAGCGCGAGATGGAGAAGAACCAGCGCGAGTTCTATCTCCGCCAGCAGCTCCGCGCGATCCAAGAAGAACTCGGCGAAGTCGATCCGCAGCTCGCCGAGACGAACGAGTTGCGCGTCAAGATCGACGAAGCCAAAATGCCCGAAGAGGTGAAAAAGGCCGCGGATCGCGAGCTGGACCGGCTCACGAAAGTGCCGCAGGCGAGCCCCGAGTACAGCGTCATCCGCACGTACCTGGATTGGCTCGTTCAGCTGCCCTGGAGCGAAGAGACCGTCGATCACATCGATATCAAGAAGGCTCGCGTGATCCTCGACGAGGACCACTACGATCTCGAGAAGATCAAAGAGCGGATCATCGAGTATCTGGCGGTCGGCAAGCTCAAGAAGAAGCTGACCGGCCCGATCCTGTGTTTCGTCGGACCTCCGGGCGTCGGCAAGACCTCGCTCGGGCAGTCGATCGCTCGCGCCATGGGTCGTAAGTTCGTGCGCGTCTCGGTCGGCGGCGTGCGCGACGAAGCCGAGATCCGCGGCCATCGCCGCACCTACATCGGCGCGATGCCGGGCACGTTCATCCGCGCGCTCCGGGATGCGGGAACCAAGAATCCGGTCATGATGATCGACGAGATCGACAAGGTCGGCGCGGACTTCCGCGGCGATCCACAGTCGGCGCTGCTCGAACTGCTCGACCCCGAGCAGAACAACTCGTTCCGCGACCACTACATCGATCTGCCGTTCGATCTCTCGCAAGTGATGTTCGTCTGCACGGCCAACTCGCTCGATACGATCTCGCCGCCGCTGCGCGATCGCATGGAGATCATCCAGCTCGCCGGCTATACCGAACTCGAAAAACTCCAGATCGCCAAGCGCTACCTGCTCAAGAAGCAGCGCACCGCCAACGGTCTCAAAGAGACGCAGGTCCAGGTCAGCGACGCCGCCCTCAAGACGATCATCGGCGATTACACCCGCGAGGCCGGCGTACGTAACCTCGAACGTGAGATCGGCAAGATCTTCCGTAAGGTCGCGCGCAAGATCGTCGAGCAGCCGCGCTTCAAAGCGCGGATCAAGCCCGAGAACGTAGCCGAGTATCTCTCGAAGGCGCGCTTCTTCAACGAAGTCCGCAAGCGTGTCGCGACGGTCGGCGTGGCGACCGGCATGGCCTGGACGCCGGTCGGCGGCGACATTCTCTTCATCGAGACGCAGGCAATGCCGGGCACGGGCAAGCTCGTGCTGACCGGCCAGCTCGGGGACGTGATGAAAGAGAGCGCGCAGGCCGCGGTCTCGTTCCTGCGCTCGCGTTCGGCCGAACTCGGGCTGGCGGACGACTACTTCGCCAAGCACGATCTGCACATCCACGTGCCGGCCGGAGCGACCCCGAAAGACGGTCCGTCCGCGGGCGTCTCGATGGCGACCTCGATCACGTCGATGCTGACCGGCCTCAAGGTCGATCCGCACCTCGCGATGACGGGCGAGATCACGCTGACCGGTCAAGTGCTGCCGATCGGAGGACTCAAAGAGAAAGTCCTCGGCGCAAAGCGCGCGGGCATCTCGAAGATCCTCTACCCGAAGCGCAACGAGATGGACCTCGACGACATCCCGAAGGAGGTCCGCGACACGATGACCTTCGTCCCCGTCGAAGAACTCTCGCAAGTCTTCCAACACGCCCTCGGCAAGCGCGTCATCTCCCCGGTCGAACTCGGCGAGAACATACGCCCGTCGAACGTGGTCCCGATCCGGCGGAACGGCGCGACTAAGCGGCCGCGGGTGACGACGACGCGTAGGCGGTCGCGGTAGGTCCTAGCGATAATTGTCATCCCGAGCGTCGGGAGCGAAGCGTCTCGAAGGCCGCGCATCACGAGGCACGCAATACGCCGACATGCGAATTGCTTCCGCTCTCGCGCTCGTCGCTCTGGCGGCATGCGCCGTGCAGCCGCCGCACTCCGTCGGCACGCCGACGCCTCTGCCGAGCATCGTGTTCCGATCCTTGGAGACCGGTCCGATCGAGATCCTTGATATCGTCGGCGACACACCTATTCCGTGGAGACATGCGCCCAAGCGGCTTTTCCTCGGCGTCGCGCAAGGCTCGAATGCGAATGCTTTCTCGCGACTCATCAACAGCAGAATGGGGATCGGCTACGCGACTATCGATGATCCCGGCGCCGGCGAGCTATTCGTACTCTTGTACAGCCGGGTGACGAGCGTCGCGGCCGTGCCGACCGCGACCGCTCCGCAGCGGGTCGTCGTAACGCTCACGATCGGACGCTATCGCCTCAAATGCGGACCACCGACCTGTACGAGACCACATAGAGAGTGGCACGTATAAGGTCGCTCTGCTACGAGCGCGTCGTGGTGGTTCCTCGCCCCTGGACTACGGTGCTTCGCACCT
>JBBRTL010000176.1:0-4896 GCA_038244445.1 Vulcanimicrobiales bacterium | reverse complement strand
GTGATGCGGCCGGTTCCGCGCTCTTCTATTACGACTTGGACACGACGGGCTGGGCTCGACAGGCGGGATACGGGATCGCGCTCTCGAGCAACGCCACCAACCTGTTCGTGATCTCGAGCGCAGATCAGATCTTCGAAACGTCGCTGACGACGAGTCCGTCGAGACTGGTCATCAATCCGACCTCACTCGATCTCGCGGGTGTCGGAGCATCGTACGATCGGACCTTCACCGTCACGGAGACGGGCTACGCCGGCGCATTCACCCAGTCGGGGAACTGTGTCGGAATCGCGACGTTTAGCGGTGGCAGCGCCGGCCCGGGGCAGACCATCACGGTCGACGGGGTCGCGACCGGCACGTGCATGCAGACGTTCGGGGATGCGTTCGGCCAGACGGCCTCGATCGCCGTCTCGGTCACGACCGCCGGCGTCATCATCACCACGGCCCGTTAAGGGCTTGAACCCTGGCTAGAACAGCGGTGCGAACGGCACGCCGAACAGGTGGAAGAAGCCGATCGTCGAGACGGCGGCGAGCAACGCGCCCGCGAGCACTTGCGCGAGGGTGTGCGCCTTCAGATAGACGCGCGCCCACCCGACCATCGGAATCAGCACCAGGAACGGCAGCGGCTGGCGTCCGTCGAGGATCGTGAGCGCGACCAGCGGCGCCGTGATGCCGAGCGCGTGCGTGCTGATCTTCCAATAGCGCGTGATGTACTGCACGACGATGGTCGAGAGCGTGTAGCCGGCCATCGCAGCCGTGATGATTCGCGGCGCGTGCATGAAGTAGAGCGCGATCGTCCCGAGCAGATAGAAGACCACGAACGCACCGAAGACGGCCTCGCGCTCGTGCCGGACCGACATGTCGAGATCGGAGATCCGGTCGGTGCCGTAGAGCCAGAAGACGTAGAGCATCGGCCCGAGCGAGGTGAAGAACGTCGAGATGAAGAGCAGGCGCCAGAAGTCGACCGTTCCGCCGGCCGCGATATGGGCCAGGATCACGAAGAGCCCGAGCGCCGTTAGGAACGGATTGAAGATCGTCGAGATGATCTTCGCGAGGTCGCGCCAGACCTTGCGGTTCTTGATCGGGATGATCGGCGGCAGCGGCTCCAACACCCCGCGTATTCTCATGCGGGCGGCGAGGGAATCCTGCCGGGCCGGTCGGCCGTTGGGGTAGAAGGGAAGAGAGCATCATGATTCTGGAACGCGTCACCTCGCCGGCCGACCTCAAGCGGCTTTCGCGCGCCGAACTCGACGGGTTGGCCCGCGAGATCCGCGATCTGCTGGTCGTCACCTGCTCGCGCAACGGCGGCCACCTGGCTCCGAACCTCGGAGTCGTGGAGTTGACGATCGCCCTGCATCGCGTGCTCGATGCGCCCCGCGACAAGATCGTCTGGGACGTCAGCCATCAAGCCTACGTGCATAAGATCCTGACCGGGCGTGCGGACCGGTTCGCGACGTTGCGACAAGAGGGCGGACTCTCCGGATTCGCGATGCGCTCAGAATCGGAATACGATTGCTTCGGCGCGGGACACGCGTCGACGTCGGTCTCGGCGGCCCTCGGTATGGCGGTCGCGCGCGATCTGCGCGGCAGCGACGAGACGATCGTCGCGGTCCTCGGCGACGGCGCGCTGACCGGCGGTCTCGCATACGAAGCGCTCAACAACGCGGGCGCGCTCGCGAGCAATCTGGTGGTCGTGCTCAACGACAACGAGATGTCGATCGCACCGAACGTCGGCTCGATCGCGTCGTACCTCTCGGTCTTGCGGAGCAAGCCGTTCGCGAACTTCGCACGCGAACGCGCGAAGGACGTGTTGGATCGTCTTCCGTTCGGCGGAACGGCCAAAAAAGCGTTCGAAACGGCCGAAGTCGCGGCCATGCGGTTCGTCTCGCCGGCCGAGAAAACGGCCGTCATCTTCGAAGAATTGGGCTTTCGCTACGTCGGACCGGTGGATGGGCACAACCTCGATGCGTTGCTCGATGCGCTACAGACGGCCAAGCGTTTTAACGGCCCCGTCCTGTTGCACGTCCGTACCGTCAAGGGCAAAGGCTACGAGCCGGCCGAGCACGACGCGCGCACCTTCCACGGCTGCGGCGCGTTCGACGTCGAGAACGGAAAGCTCGAGGCGCGCGGCGGCGCCGCGAGCTTCTCGGATGCGTTCGGCGCGGCCATGAATGTGGTCGCCGAGAAGGATCCACGCGTCATCGGGATCACCGCGGCGATGCCGGACGGCACCAAACTCTCGGCGTTCGCGAAGTCGTTCCCGCATCGCTATCACGACGTCGGTATCGCCGAAGCGCACGCCGTTTGCTTCGCGGCGGGCGCCGCGTCGGCCGGGTTGCGTCCGGTCTGCGCGATCTACTCGACGTTCCTGCAGCGCGCCTACGATCAGATCGTGCACGACGTCTGCGTGCAGAATCTGCCGGTGGTGTTCTGCATCGATCGGGCCGGATTCGTCGGCGACGATGGCCCGACCCACATGGGACTCTACGACATCGCCTACTTGCGGACGCTCCCGAACATGACGGTCATGGCGCCGCGCTCTGAGGCCGAACTGCTCCCGATGCTCGAGTTCGCTCTGACGCTCGACGGGCCGGCCGCGATCCGATACCCGCGTGGCTCGACCTCGGGCCGGCATCAGGACCCGATCGGGCCGATCCAAGTCGGCAAGGCCGAGGTCCTCCGCGAGGGCAGCGGGGTCGCGATCCTGGCCTTCGGCAATACGGTCGATCTGGCGCTCGACGCCTACGACCAACTGGCCAGCGGTGAATGGGGACCACCCGCTCTGCCGAGCCTCCCGACGGTGGTCAACGCCCGCTTTGCCAAGCCTTTGGACGTCGGCCTGATCGAGCGCTTGGCCACCGGCCACGATCGGCTCCTTACCTTAGAAGAGCACTCCCTCGCAGGCGGCTTCGGCTCGGCGGTCGTAGAGGTGGTCTCGGACCGGGGGCTCCTCGTGGCCGTCGATCGGATCGGCGTCCCGGACGAGCTGGTCCAGCACGGTGCCCAGGTGAAGCAGCGGGCGCAGATCGGTCTCTCCGGCCACGGCTTGGCGGAGCGGATCGCACGCGCGCTTGTCGCACCGGTCCGTCCGTGATACAATCCCCGCGTTTTTGCTGACTATGGAGACCCCGACATCGTGATGCCCGTTTTGCTCGCCGCGGCCACTGCCGCCGCCAAAATTCCCGTGACGATCGCGACGAGCGTCCCGATCACGAAACCCGTCGTCACCACCAATGTCGCGCCCGCGCCGGCGGCAGTGGAGGCGCTCTCGTGGTTTCAGATCCACGCCGGCTGGCTGACCCACACGGTCGCCGTCATCGGCATCCTCGCGGCCCTCGGACTGATCGTGCTGCTCGCCGTGCAGACGACCAAACAAGAGGGTCTCTCGGGATCGATCGGCGGACGCGTCGAGTCGGCCTACAAGGGACGTCCGGGCGCGGACGAACAACTCAAGCGCATCACCGGATTCGTCGCCGGCGTGTTCGTCGTCGCGTTCGTCATTCTGTCGCTGACCGGTATCTAGGCAGACCGCGCGCATGGCGTTGCTCGACGTTCGGAATCTGCGTACCACGTTTCGCACCGAAGACGGTCCGGTAACGGCCGTCAACGGGCTCTCCTTTCGGCTCGATGCGGGCCAAACGCTCGGCATCGTCGGAGAATCCGGCTCGGGTAAATCGGTCACCTCGCTCTCGATCATGCGCCTGCTTACGGGCAACGCGAACGTCACCTCGGACGGGATCTTTTTCGACGGCGTGGACCTGACCAAGCTGAGCGAGACGGAGATGCGCAAGATCCGCGGTCACCGGATCGCGATGATCTTTCAGGACCCGATGACTTCGCTCAATCCGGTCCTGTCGATCGGCGAGCAGATCTCCGAAGCGATCCGCCTGCACCTCGGCATGAACAGAGCCGAAGCGCGCGATAAGACGATCGAGATGCTGAAGAAGGTGCGCATCCCGTCGCCCGAGAGCCGCATCAACGACTATCCGCATCAGTTCTCGGGCGGCATGCGCCAGCGCTTGATGATCGCGATGGCGCTCTCGTGCGATCCGCAGCTCCTGATCGCCGACGAACCGACGACCGCGCTCGACGTGACCATTCAAGCCCAGATCCTGGAACTGATGAACGAGATGCAGGCCGAGACGGGCACCGCCATCATCCTGATCACCCACGATCTCGGCGTCGTGGCCGAGACGTGCAAGGACGTGCTCGTGATGTACGGTGGCAACGAGGTCGAGTACGGGACCGCCGACCAGATCTTCGAAGAGCCCAAGATGCCCTACACGCAAGGGCTGCTCGCATCGCTGCCGCGCTTGGACGCCCACGAACGCCGCCGTCTCGAGCCGATCAAGGGCCAGCCGCCGAACCTGCTGCATCTGCCGCCGGGCTGCGCGTTCGCACCGCGCTGCGACTTCCGGATGCCGATCTGCGACGAGCCGGTGCCGGTCTACGCCTTCGGCGAAGGCCATACCGCCCGCTGCTGGCTCTACGACGAACGTTCGAAGGACCAACGCACCATCACGGTTGCCACTACCGCGACCATCGTCGCCCCTCCGCCGGAGACGCTCTAGTGTCGGAACCGCTCCTCGAAGTACGCGATCTCTACAAGTACTTCCCGATCCACGCCGGTCTGCTCTCGCGCCACGTCGGGGATGTGAAAGCGGTCGACGGCGTCGGCTTCTCGATCGCACCGGGCGAGACGCTCGGCCTGGTCGGCGAGTCGGGTTCGGGCAAGACCACGATCGGGCGGCTGATCCTCAAACTGCTGCCGGTCAGCAAGGGCAAAGTCTTCTTCGAAGGCCGCGACGTCACCATGATGAAGCGCGCCCAGGTCCGCAAACTCCGCAAGGAGATGCAGATCATCTTCCAAGATCCGTACGCCTCGCTCAACCCGCGAAT
>JBBRTL010000175.1:0-4929 GCA_038244445.1 Vulcanimicrobiales bacterium | reverse complement strand
CGGACGCCTTCGACGCAGACGAGCAAGAGCAGTAAGACCGGCAGCGCGATCGCAAAGCGGAGCGCGCTCACCCAGAGCGGATGAACCTGGTCCATCGCGAGAGCGAGCACCGGGAATGCCGAGCCCGCCGCGATCGCCGAGACCGACGCCGCGAGCAGACCGGTCGCACGACCGGATGTCGGCGGCGCGCTCACGGCGAGAGCGTCTCCGTCGCGCGGGTCGCACGATCGACCGCAGCCGCCGAGTACGGGAGTGCGACCAGGTTGCCCGCGAGCCAATCGTTCGCGCCATCGGTGTAGTGCGGAGAGCCGGGCTGGCCGGACTCGCCCTGCGGAATCACGATCCCGCCCGCATCCCAGTTGCCGACGTCCCAGACCGCGCGAAAGCTCTGCGAGGTTCCGGAGCCTTGCACGTGCACGGTGAACGCATCGCCGTTACCCGGGAAACGCGTGCCGTTCAGGAACGAGAGGCCGAGCGCCGCGAGCGGGTGCTTGACCTGGACCGCACCGGCGATACCCCAGGGTTGGAGCGTCTCGAGCACGGGCGTCGGATACGAGCCGCGATGTGCTCCGTCTCTGCGCGCGATCAGCACGCGCGGCATCGCTTGATTGTGACGGTCGGTAGCGGCGATGCGTTCGAGGGTCGCGTACGTCGCGATCTTCGAGCCCGGTGACATGCGGCCATCCCAGCTTCGATACGCCCCTTCATCGTTGTAGCGGACCAATTCGCGCTCCGGGATTGAGAGCGTGTCGAGCTGCATCCGCCGGAAGTAGTCGAGATCGTAGCGCTGATGGGCGTGCAACATCTGGGCGACGCGATACGCGCGATACGGCGGCGCGAACTCCGGACTCAGACGCAGGGGATACCCGTTCGCGTAGACCTTGTTGTTCGACGTCCAGACGATAGCGTCGCGCGCCGGCGCGACGCGCGGGAGTTTCGGGTCCGGCACGTTCGGATACGGATGCGCGAGATCGGTCGCAGGGTGGATGTAGCGTGCCCAGGCCGGATCGTCCGGGATCACGCCGGCCAGGCGATAGCCGACGCGTCCGCCCGCGTCGGCCAGCTCGAAGTTCTGGGTCGGTCCGGGATAGATGTCGAGCGCGCGTTGCGCGGCGCCGAGATCCTTCGCGCGATCGAGCGCGTCGAAGGTCGCGATCGGCGAGCGCGGATGCGTGAATGCATCCCAGCGTACGAGCACGAAGCGCGTGTCCGAGAGCCGCACCCCGAACTCGGTCGCGGTGCGGTAGACCTGTTGCGTCACCGGCTTGCCGAAGCGCACGTCGTACGTCTCGTCGTGCCAGCCGTTCTTCGCGAGGTTCTGCGGTGCATCGTAGACGGAGAGCGATGCGACCGTGCCGTTGGTCGAACCCCACGCGATCCGGTCGTTGTGCCCGAGCACCACCCCCGGAGTTCCGGGAAAGGCGGCTCCCGCGACGTGGATGCCGGGCGCCTCGAGATCGATCAGATACCAGACACCCGGAATCCCGAGACGGAGGTGCGGATCGTTGGCGAGCAGCGCACGCCCGGTCGCGGTGTGCGCGCCGCCGGCCGCCCATTCGTTGCTGCCGATCGGAATGCGGGTATCGAGCGCGCTCGCGAGTTGCGCGGCACATTTCGGTGCGTCGGAGATCTTCGCAAGGCCGGCGAGGACGGGTGCGTCGTAGCACGGATCGGTCAGCGGATGGAGCGCACCGAAGGCCTTCGCGCCCTTGGAACGCCAGTCGCGATCGCGCGGCGCGATATCGTCCCACGTGTCGGTCAGGTCGAGCACCGTCGCCATTCCGACCGCGAGCGTGTCCTGCGGCGTCCAGGGTTTTGGGTGGTAGAACAGGATGCGGAACTCGACCGGCGTCGGCTCGCGTTCGATCGCCGCGTTGATCCCGTCGCTGAACGCGGTCAGATTCGCGCGCGTGCGTTGCGGTAGCGCCGCCCACTGCGCGGCGACGATCTGCGCGATCGGGATCGCGCGCTCGCTCTCGTCGCTCGCGAGGGCCGGTGCGCCGAGCACTTCGGCGAGCGTTCCGGTGATGAAGCGGCGGGTCAGGTCCATCTGGAAGAGCCGATCCGAACCTTCGACGTAGCCCTGCGCGAAGAACAGGTCGTGTTCGTCGTTCGCACGGATGTGCGGAACGCCGCGCCCGTCGCGGAGGATCTGCACGGGCTTGTGCAGGGCCAATCCGGAGACCGTGCCGTCGGTCCGCGCGACCGCGTGCATACCGAAGAAGACGTTGCCGATGAAGATCAGGACCAGGAGCACGGGAACGGCGAGCGCGCCGAGGAGGATGGCTGCCGGACGCCGCCAGGAGAGCTTCCCGCTACGCCTCGACATAGACGTCGTCGCCGTCGACGCGCACCGTGTAGGTCGCGACGCCGATCACGGCCGGCAACGTCAGCGCCGCCCCGGTTCGCACGTCGAAGCGCGCGCCGTGGCGCGGACATTCGATCTGGCATCCGTCGAGACAGCCTTGATCGAGTTCGCCTCCATCGTGCGTACAGGTATCTTCGATCGCGTAGATCGTCCCGTCAACGTTGCAGAGCATGACGGGAACCCCGTCGACTTGGACGGCCTTGGTGGTACCGGCGGGGATCTCGGAGACGCGCGCGATTGGTGTACTCATGGGAATGCGCTTCTACGACGCAAGGTCACGGCCCCGTGCGAAACTCAACGTTACTTCCGGACGGCGCAGGGCGAGACGTCGGTACGGCCTTAGCCGACTGAGCCTTCCATCTCCATCTTCACCAGGCGGTTGAGTTCGACGGCGTACTCCATCGGGAGTTCCTTGACGAAGAAGTCGAAGAAACCGTTGACGATCATGGCGGTCGCATCCGCTTCGCTCAACCCGCGGCTCATCGCGTAGAACAGCTGCTCTTCGCCGATCTTGCTAACGCTGGCCTCGTGTTCGACGGTCGACTGCTGCTCGTGGATCCGCATGGTCGGTTTCGTATCGCTCGAGGATTGGTCGTCCATGATCAACGCGTCGCACTTGACGCGCGTCTTGGCGCCGACCGCGCCCGGGAAGATCTCGACCAGTCCGCGGTAGGTGGTCTTGCCGCCGTGCGCGGTGACGCTCTTGTTGGTCACCATCGAGGTGGTGTTCGGGGCCGCGTGGATGACCTTGGCACCGGCATCCTGATGCTGACCTTCGCCGGCGAACGCCATCGAGAGGATCTCGCCACGCGCGCCTTCGCCCATCAGGTAGATGGCCGGGTACTTCATGGTCAGCTTGGATCCGATGTTGCCGTCGACCCATTCGACGGTCGCGTTCTTGTACGCGATCGCGCGCTTGGTGACCAGGTTGAAGATGTTGCGGTACCAGTTCTGGATCGTGGTGTAGCGGATCGACGCGTCGTCGAACGCGATCAGCTCGACGACCGCGCTGTGGAGCGACGACGTGGAGAACTTGGGCGCCGTGCAACCCTCGATGTAATGGACCTTAGAGCCTTTGTCGGCGATGATCAGGGTACGCTCGAACTGGCCCATGTTCTCGGTGTTGATCCGAAAGTAGGCCTGGAGCGGCATCGGACATTCGACGCCCGGCGGCACGTAGACGAACGATACGCCCGACCAGACCGCCGAGTTGAGCGCCGCGAACTTGTTGTCGCCCTGCGGGATGACGGTCGCGAGATACTTCTGCACGATCTCGGGATGCTCGCGCACCGCCGTGTCCATGTCGCAGAAGATCACGCCGAGCTTCTCCAGCTCCGCGCTGACGTTATGATAGACGACTTCCGATTCGTACTGGGCCGAGACGCCCGAGAGGAACTTGCGCTCCGCCTCGGGGATGCCGAGCCGGTCGAAGGTGCGCTTGATGTCGTCGGGGACGTCGTCCCACGAGCGTTCCGTCTTATCCGTCGACTTGACGTAATAATGGATGTTGGCGAAGTCGATCTCGTTCAGCAAGGCGGTATCGCCCCACGTCGGCATCGGCTTGGAGATGAAGATGTCGTACGCGCGCAGGCGGAACTCGCGCATCCACGCGGGCTCTTTCTTCATCTCGGAGATCCGCTCGACGATCTCGCGGGTCAGGCCCATTCCGGACTTGAAAACGTAGTTTTCTTCCGAGTCGTGGAACCCGTGCCGGTAGTCCTCGATGAGGGATTCGGGGCTGGTCGCAGCCTTCAATTCGGTCGCCATTACCCGTCCAGCGTACCCCCGGGGGGTACCTTAGTCAAGATAGTGAAGTCGGAACTTGAAAAACATCACAACGCTCGTCCGGGCATCCCTTGGACTCTTCGTGACGCTGACACTGAGCGCTTGCTCGCTATCGGCCTCACAGTCCAGGCCGAGTTCGCAGCCCCCGATGCTCCCGGTCCCTTCGCGGCCGGTTCCGAGGGACTCCCGGATCCTGGGAGTCTGGCGCTGCGACGACGGCCCCATCCTGATCTATCGGGCCGATGGTACGGGGACCGACCACGAGGGGCCGTTCACGTACCAGTTCTACGGCGCCACCTCGATCGAGCGTGGGATCCGGGAGCCGACGCAGACGACGGAATGGCATATCGTTATCAAAGGCAGACGGTTGTATAAGCGATCCAGCGGCTTCTGGCACGACGGCGGCTGGGCGGCGTTTCCCACGGGCTCCCAGATGGACTGCCGTCGCGGCCGGAACCATTGACAGGTTCTGCCCCCCTGCTTCAAGAGGCCTTTACAAGGGGGGGGTGAGGGGGTACTATGGTCGCCGGACGGTTACGCGTCCACGGTGGTAGGAAGGCGCGCCTTTATAGCGCCATCGCGGCAGGCCGCTCGCGCGCCGAAAAGCGCTGGCCAGAGCTTGTCGATAGGTCAGGGACGTGACTGCACTGCAGACGCCAGCTGACGTAGTCCGGAGGTGGGATTTCCCCCGAGGGTTTGAGGAGAGTCTTCCTAAATTGAACGCACTTGGTACGCACATCGTGTGCGAGTTGTCGGGCTGTGACGAACAGCGCCTG
>JBBRTL010000174.1:0-4948 GCA_038244445.1 Vulcanimicrobiales bacterium | reverse complement strand
GCGGCGGTGAGCTGGTCGCGCACGCCGCGCAACCGGACGTCCCGGAGGCCGATGACGCGCTCGCCGGCGCGGTTCGCAACGCGCTCCATGCGCGCGGCGTCGAACCGCAGACGTCGATCGAACTTGCATTCGCGGCGAATCTGCGCGAGGACGTGACCCGCGGTGCGCTCGATCTGCTGGTCGCATGCGGCGATGCGCTGCAGGTGGGCCGTCCAGAAGCGTTCGTCGACGGCGAAGCGGCGCGAGCCTTGCTGCGACAGCTCGAAGGCGCGCTCGGAGCCCGACAGCTTGCCGAGCCGTGGGCGATGGGCGCGACCGGCCTCGCGCTCGCGCGCGAGCTGCGGCGCGACGAGGCGACCCTGGTGCGATTGCTGACGGCCTTCTGCGAGGATGGACGCATCGTCTCGCGGGGCGGCTACTACGCGACGACGGAGTTCGCCGTCCGGCTGACCGACGCGCAGACGGCCTTCTTCGATGGCATCGCCATAGGAGACCCGGCTCGTCCGTTCGTCCCCGTCGTTTGGAGCGAGGTGCTGGACGCCGTCCGGCACGCATCCGTCGAGGGTCTCGCACGCGCGTTCGATACGGCGATCGCGCGCGGCGCTTTCGTCAAGGTCGGCGAGAGCCTCTATCGGGCCGCGCAGATCGCGATGATCCGTGCGCGACTCGAGGCCGCGTTCGCCCTGGAGCCGCGCATGACGATGGCCGCGTTTCGTGATCTGGTCGGAACCTCGCGCAAATACGCCGTCCCCCTCTTGGAATGGTTCGACGCGCGCGGGATCACGGTCCGGGTCGGCGACGACCGGATGCTCCGCGGCACAGGCGGCAACCGCCCCGACGCCTAATCGGTCGCCAAGGAGGGCCACCCGTTGCTCGACGTTACGACCTTACCTAAGGCCGAACTCCATTTGCATATCGAGGGCACGTTCGAGCCCGAGTTGATCTTCGGAATCGGCAAGCGCAACGGCATCGCCATTCCCTACGCCAACGTCGACGTGCTCCGGCAGGCCTATAATTTCACCGATCTGCAATCGTTCCTGAACCTCTACTATGCGGGCATGAACGTCTTGCGCGAAGAGCGCGACTACTACGATCTCACGACGGCCTACCTGCGTCGCGCCAAAGCGCAGGGCGTGCGCCACGCCGAGATCTTCTTCGATCCGCAGGCGCACACCGATCGCGGCGTGGCGTTCGGGACGGTCGTCTCCGGGCTGCGTTCGGCGCTTCGCGACGGCGAAGAGACCTTCGGCATCACCTCGCACCTGATCATGTGTTTTCTGCGCGATCAGACCGCCGAATCGGCGATGGCGACGCTCGAAGGAGCGATCCCGTTCCGCAAAGATATCATCGCGATCGGGCTCGACTCGGCCGAGGTCGGGAATCCGCCCTCGAAGTTTGCCGCCGTTTTCGATCGCGCCCGCGCGGAGGGTTTCCTGACGGTTGCGCACGCCGGCGAAGAGGGGCCGCCCGAATACGTCTGGGAGGCGCTCGACTTGCTCAAGGTCTCGCGCGTCGATCACGGCGTCCGATGCATGGAAGATCCGAAGCTGGTCGAGCGTCTCGTGCGCGAACGCGTACCGCTCACGGTCTGTCCGCTCTCGAACCTGCGACTCAAAGTCGTGCACGACTTGAAGGATCATCCGCTCAAACGCATGCTGGATGCGGGTCTGGTCGCGACCTGCAACTCCGACGATCCGGCCTATTTCGGCGGATACGTCGGCGACAATTTCTCGGCGATCTCGCGTGCGCTCGATCTGAGCGACGCCGAACTCATCACGCTGGCGCAGAACTCGTTCGAAGCGTCGTTCATCGACGACGCGACCAAGAGCGCGTACATCGCCGAACTTCAAGGGATGCTCTCATGATCCGTTCAGCCATCGTCGCTCTCGCCCTCGTCGCGCTGTGCGCGTCCGTCGCCTCGGCCGATTCACCCGCGACCCCGACCCTCCCGGTCGGCGTGACCGTCTACGTCAACGCTTCGGCCAGCACGACCGACGTCGACGCGTGGTTCACCGCGACGAAGACGGCGAAGAACGCCGCCGCCGGCGCCGCCGTGCTCGCGGCCGCGAAGGCCGCGGCCGGGTCGACCGCAGTCGAGGATCAAGGCGTCGTCGAGACCATGATGGGTGGATCGGTCGAGACGGTGAAGCTTTCGGGCGCTCCCGGAGCCGTCGCATCGGCCCGCTCCAAACTGCAGTCCGCCGGCTTCACCGCGACCGCCGTTTCGACGGTGGCGCGCGATCCGGACGCGTTGCGAGCCGAGGCCTACGGCAAAGCCACCAAGCTCGCGCGCGTGCTCGCGGAGGCCGCGGCGGCAGCGGACGGACGCCACGTGGGCCGCCTGCTCAACGTCGTGCCGTCACCGATGGCTTTGCTCGGCGATCTGACCGGTATGTTCGGTAAGGTGCCGCAGGTGCAGATGATGCTCGACGGCGGTTCGGCTGCTTCGGCAAGCGCGTCGGTCAGCGGCTACTATACATTCGAACTGCTTCCCTAGCAACGAATTCGACGCTTTCCGGGTACGAGGAAGTACAGATGAACGTCGATCGTATGACCGAGCGCGTCGCGGACGCGCTCAACGGCGCGTACTCGCGCGCCCTTGCCGAGCATAACGCCCAGAGTTCGCCCGAGCACATGCTCGCGACCCTACTCGAACAGGAGCGCGGCATCGCGCCGGACGTCCTGGCTGCGGCGGGTGCCGATCCGAAGGCCATCGGCCTCGCGACCGACGCCGCGATCGGGCGTTTGCCGCGCCTGACCGGTGCGAACGCCGAGAGCGCCCCGGTCGGGCTCTCGCCCGAACTCGCCCGCTTGATGACGGTCGCCGAAGCGGAGTCGAAGAAACTGCAAGACGAGTACGTCTCGGTCGAACACGTGCTGCTCGCGATGGCACAGTCGACCGGTCCGGTCGGCGCGATCCTCAAAGACGCGGGTATCACGTACGATAAATTGCTCGCGGCGTTGCAGAAGGTCCGCGGCAATCAGCGGGTCACGACCAAGGACCCGGAAGGCACGTATAAGGCGCTCGAGCGGTACGGCCGCGACCTGACGCTCGAAGCCGATCGCGGCAAGCTCGATCCGGTGATCGGCCGCGACGAAGAAGTGCGTCGTATCGTTCAAGTGCTCTCGCGTCGAACCAAGAATAATCCGGTGCTGATCGGCGAACCCGGCGTCGGCAAGACCGCGATCGTCGAGGGCCTCGCGCAGCGCATCGTGCGCGGCGACGTCCCCGAAGGTCTGAAGGACAAACGGATCGTCTCGCTCGATATGGGCGCGCTGATCGCAGGTGCGAAGTATCGCGGCGAGTTCGAAGAGCGCCTCAAAGCCGTACTCAAAGACGTGCAGAACTCCGAGGGGCGCATCCTGCTCTTCATCGACGAGTTGCATACCGTCGTCGGCGCGGGCAAGACCGAAGGCTCGATGGACGCGGGCAACCTGCTCAAGCCGATGCTCGCGCGCGGCGAACTGCACCTGATCGGCGCGACTACGCTCGACGAGTATCGCAAGTATATCGAGAAAGACGCGGCGCTCGAACGCCGCTTCGCGCCCGTGTTGGTGGATCAGCCGACGGTCGAAGACACGATCTCGATCCTGCGCGGGCTCAAGGAGAAATACGAAGCGCATCACGGCGTCCGGATCAAGGATGGCGCGCTGGTCGCGGCCGCAACGCTCTCCAACCGTTACATTAGCGACCGATTTTTGCCGGACAAGGCGATCGATCTGGTCGACGAGTCGGCCGCGAAACTGCGCACCGAGATCGACTCGATGCCGCAAGAGTTGGACGAACTCACGCGCCGGATCATGCAGCTCGAGATCGAACGCGAAGCGTTGCGCAAGGAACAGGATAGCGCCAGCAAGTCACGCCTGATCGCGCTCGAGAAAGAGCTGACCGGCCTGCAAACGGAGCAGAAGGCGTTCAAGGACCGCTGGGACGCCGAGAAGCAGGGGGCGGTGCGCTTACAAGGCCTGCGCGACAATATAGAACAGACGAAGGTGCAGATCGAGCAGGCCAAGCGTCAGGCCGATTACGGGCGCGCTTCGGAACTCCAGTACGGCGCGTTGCCCGATCTCGAGAAACAGTTGGCGACCGAAGAAGAGGCGCTCGCCGCGCGCGACGGTCGCGGCCGGCTCTCGAAAGAGGAGGTCGACGAAGAAGATATCGCCGAGGTGATCGCGCGCTGGACCGGGATCCCGGTGATGAAGTTGCTCGAGGGCGAGAAGTACAAATTGCTCCACCTCGACGACGAACTGCACAAGCGCGTGATCGGCCAGAACGAAGCGGTCGATGCGGTCGCGGAAGCGGTGATCCGTTCGCGCTCGGGACTCGCCGATCCGAATCGTCCGATCGGCTCGTTCATCTTTCTCGGCCCGACCGGCGTCGGCAAGACCGAACTCGCGCGGGCGCTCGCGGAGTATCTCTTCGACGACGAACGTGCGCTGATCCGGGTCGACATGTCGGAGTATCAGGAGAAGCACACGGTCGCGCGTCTGCTCGGCGCACCTCCGGGCTACGTCGGCTACGACGAGGGCGGACAGCTGACCGAAGCCGTCCGTCGCCGCCCGTACTCGGTCATTCTCTTCGACGAGATCGAGAAGGCCCACCCGGACGTCTTCAACGTCTTCTTGCAGATCCTCGACGACGGCCGCCTGACCGACGGTCAAGGCCGGACGATCGACTTCCGCAACACGATCGTCGTGATGACCTCGAACATCGGTAGCCACCGCATCTTGGATTACAAAGGCGGGTTCCAGGGAGCCGACTATGCGGTCATGCGTGCGACCGTGCTCGACGAACTGCGCCAGCACTTCCGCCCTGAATTCCTTAACCGCGTCGACGAGACGATCGTCTTCCACGCGCTCTCGGAGGCCGATCTCGCGCGTATCCTTGAGATTCAGCTCGGCCGCCTGCGCAAGCGCCTGGCGGACCGCCACATCACGCTCGTCCTAG
>JBBRTL010000173.1:0-4964 GCA_038244445.1 Vulcanimicrobiales bacterium | reverse complement strand
GATCGCGAAGCGGATGCCGGAGGCGCGGGTGCTGGTAGCCGGAGGCGGCGCGCGCAACCCGGCGCTGCTGGCCCGGTTGCAAGCACGGCTTCCGCGGGCGCGCGTCGAAACGACCGCGACGATGGGTATCGATCCGGATGCAAAAGAGGCGATCGCGTTCGCCGTTCTCGGCTGCGAGACGCTTCGCGGGCGCGGGGCCAACGTGCCGCGCGCGACCGGCGCGTCGCGCTCCGTTCCGCTCGGTGCGATCGCGCCGCATGAGCTGGCACGACTGTTGACGCGGATCGGGGCGGAATGCGGATAGCGGTCGGGGTCGACGCGGGCGGAACCTCGACGGTTGCGGTCGCTTCGCGCGACGGCCGGGTCGGCGATCCGTGCGTCGCGGAGCCGGGGAATGCAAGTTCGCGCGGTCTGGATGCGGCACTCGATGCGATGACGCGGGCGATCGACGGCGCGCTCGCGGGCGAGAAGCCTGACACGATCGTGATCGGTGCGGCCGGTGCCGGACGCGAAAATGTCGCCGGTCCGATGCGCGAGGCCCTCGCGGCGCGCTATCCGGGTGCGGCGATCGACGTCGTGAACGATGCCCGGATCGCGTTGCGCGCGGGCGCGCCCGAGGGTGACGGCATCGTGCTGATCGCCGGGACCGGTTCGATCGCGTATGCGGAGATCGGCGAGAAGCACTTCCGCACGGGCGGGCACGGATATGCGATCGACGACGCGGGCTCGGGGTTCGCGATCGGCGCCGCTGCCGCCAAACTGCTGGCGCGTGCCTACGACGGCCGCGTTCCGTTCGACGCGACTGCCGCAGCGGTCGAACGCGCGCTCGGCGGCGACGACGCGCGGCGCGGCCTCGACCGGCTCTACCTCGACGGGCCGCCGATCGCGGCCCTTGCGGCGCTCGCGCCCGAGGTGATCCGGCTCGCGGATGCGGGCGAGCGGAGTGCGGTCAAGATCGTCCAGGGCGCGGCGCTCGAACTCGGCGATCTCGTGCGCGCGGTGGTGAAGTCGAGCGGTGCGACCGATCGCGAACTCCCGGTCGTACTCGCAGGCGGTCTGCTCGGCACCAACAGCCTGCTGACGTTCCTGTTGGAGACGCGCATCTCGAACGAACTTCCGACGTTCTTCGTCGTGAAGAACGCGCCGGCTCCGTGCTTCGGCGCACTTACACTCGCGGAGCGGTCGGGCACGTGAGCGAGCTCCCGCAGACCGAGGCGCGCAATCCGCGCAGCGAGGGACTTGATCTGCTCGCGACGCCGGCATTGGTCGAACTGCTCGCGGACGAGCAGCGCGCGGCCGTCGATGCGGTCGTCGCGGAGCGCGATACGATCGCGAAGGTGGTCGACGAGGTCTCGAAGCGGCTCCTCGCGGGCGGTCGCTTGCACTACGTCGGTGCCGGGACGAGCGGACGGCTCGGGTATCTCGACGCCTCGGAGATGCCACCGACCTTCGGCACGCCGCGGGATCTGATCTGCGCGCACATCGCCGGCGGGATCGAGGCGCTTACGCGCGCGATCGAAGGCGCCGAGGACGACGGCGATGCGGGCGCAGCCGAGATGCGCGACCACATCCACGCGGGCGACGCCGTGATCGGGATCTCGGCCAGCGGCGGTGCGCCCTACGTAGCCCGCGCGCTCGGAACGGCGCGTGCGATCGGCGCGTATACCGTGGGCGTCGCCAACAGCGAGAATACGGCCGTCCATCGGGCCGCCGAGACGGCGATCGTCTTGCGGAGCGGCCCCGAGCCGCTGACCGGCTCGACTCGACTCAAGGCCGGCACGTCGCAGAAGCTCTTGCTCAACACGATCTCGACCGCCATCATGGTGCGCCTGGGCAAGACCTACGGCAATCTGATGGTCGACGTGGTTGCCACCAACGAGAAACTGCGCGGGCGCGCGCAACGGCTGGTCTCGCATCTGACCGGGCTCGACGCCGTAGCGGCGCGCGACCTCTTGAAGGCGGCCGGTGGAAGCGTGAAGGTCGCCTCGTTGATGGGCATGCGTGGGCTGGATGCAGATGCCGCCCGCGTGCTTCTGGCGGAACGGGGCGGTTCGCTTCGGGAGAGTTTGGGCGAATAAGCGAGCGGGAACGAACCTGCCATGATGCGCTCACTCTTCGCCCTTGCGGCCGTTGCCGCGCTCGCGGCCGGAACGTTCGCCGCCCCTGCCACCGCCAACACCCTCCCGCCGGGCGGCAAGTATAAGGATTGTCACGGATACATGCTGCACGTCTCGATGCAGAACATCCGCGTGCATTGCATCGACGGAAGGCCCGCCGATCTCTCGTTCCTGTCGTGGCCCAAGTTCACCGATCTTCCCAACGGCAAGACCGTTCAGACGAAGTCCTTGAAGTCGGGAACTCCGGTGCACGTGATCTTTTCGCAGTCGCTCGGCATCCGCCACGCGTACAAGGTCTACGTGGCGAATCCAAAAGGTCGCGGACTCTTCGGCTTCAAGGCCTAGCGAGGTCCGGCGCGAACCTGCTTCGCGATGATCGCGATGCTCTTCGCGCTATTGGCGCCGGTCGTACTCGTGCCGCTCGACGATCGGCCCGTCACGCGCCAACTGCCCGCGATGCTCGGCCGGATCGCGGGCCGCGACGTGCGCGAGCCGCCGCGCGCGATGCTCGGCAACTACCTCGCGCCCGGAAAACCCGATGCGATCATCTCGTGGCTGAACGGCCCGGGGCAGAGCGGCGCCTCCGCCTACGTCGTCTCGACCGACATGCTCGCCTATGGCGGGTTGGTCGCATCCCGCATCCCGCAGACGTCCTACGCCGACGCATACTTCCGGCTTCGCTCGCTCCGACAACTTCGTCGAGCGCAACCGCACGCATGGATGGCGGCCTTCGGCACGGTCATGCGGCTCGCACCGACCGGGGTTCCGCCGATCGGCGACGGCGTCAACTTCTTTGCCGCATATCCGGGTTGGAAGTATCTGCAAGAGTACGCCAACCTCCACGATCCGCCGCTTCCGAGCGAGACTGCGCGGGCCGCAGCGTTGGAGAAGCTGATCGGCCCCGACCTGCTACAAGGCTATCTCGTGGCGCGCAATCGGGACTACGGCGTCGACGTGCTGGTGCTGCGTGCGACCGCCGCGAAGACCATCGACCGTTCGGTGCTCGGCCAAGATGACGCCGGTCCGGTCGGCTTACATGTGAAAGAGGTCCAGCGTCTGCAGGCCGAGGCGGTCGACCTCGACCTCGGCGAGCGCGTTTCGATCGAACCCGGCGCGGACGAACTCGGCATGGCGCTGGTCGCACACGCGTTCGCGCGCGGCGCTCATTGGACGCCGCGCGTACGCGTCGTCTACTCGACGCCGGGCGGCGCAGCGTATCAGGACAAGTTGGAGTTCGCTCCGATCTCGACGGCGATCGATGGCCTGATCACGCTCTGCGGCGGCACCCGGGTCGCCGACGGCGCCGATCTCAGCCTGTACGTGCGCGTTCCCGGAACGACGGTTGCGCAAGACGATGCCTTCGAGCAGGCGATGCACGATGATGCGGTAGCGGCGCATTCGGTCGCATTTGCGGATCTCGCATTCCTCACCAACGACTACGCCGGCCAAGCCGCCTTCGCAAAGCGTCTGCTCGACGACGGTACGATGGGCCGAATCGACGCCTACGCGTCGTGGAACACGAACGCGAACACTGTCGGCACGGCGCTCGCCGAGGCGGTCGCCGCCGGCGCGGGCCGCCGCGCGCACACCTATAGCGCGCTCGCGCATCGAGAGTTTACGTTCAACCGGGTGCTCGACGACGTGATCTTCCATACCGAGGTCCGCCCGGATCTCAACCGCACGCTCGACGCGCAAGGCGTGACCGACCACACGTATCTGCTGCCGGGCGTCGCAGCGCCGCTAGCCGAGCGCAATCGCGCGCTCGTCTGGGGGCGTGCGCAAGACATCCTGGCGGCGATGTATCCGAACGATCACATCGCCGCGATCTCGATCACGCTCCCCTGGAACCGGACCTTCGAGACCGAGATCGACGCGAGGCTAGCGCCGAATCTGTAGTTTGCTATTGCGAGGGCGAACCGGACGATCGCGCCGCGGGCTCCGAGCAGAGTTCGGCGGCCGCACCAGCCCACTCCGGATAGGCGAAGGTAAAGCCCGCTTCGAGCAGGCGACCCGGAACGACGCGGCGGCTCTTGAGGATGAGTTCGGTCTCGGTATGCATCGCGCGCGCGCCGAGTTCGAGCATCCAGGCCGTCGCCGGAAGGCCGATGCGGACGTGCGCGGCCGTACGTAGGTCCGCCATGAACTCGGCATTCGGCAGCGGATTCGGTGAAGCGATGTTGATCGCGCCCGAGAGATCCTCGCGCGCGATCAGGAAGTCGAGCGCGTTGGTGAAGTCGGTGCCGTGAATCCACGAGATGAACTGCTTGCCGTCGCCCGCAGTTCCACCTAGGCCGCGCCGTACGAGCGTAAGGAGCGTATCGAAGATGCCGCCCTTCTCCGGGCTCATCACCATCGCCGAGCGGAGCAAAACCTTGCGCGTCTGCAGCGTTGTAGCTACATTACAGGCAGCCTCCCACGCTTGCGCCACGTCGATGCTGAAGCGCCACGTATCGGGCGCATGCTCGCCGACACCGACGCGGCCGGTCGCTTCGTCGTTCGGCACGTAGCCGTGCTCGTAGATGGTCGCCGTCGATGATTGCAGCCAGACGCGGGGCGGTCGCGTCGCGCGCGCGATCGCCTCGCCGAGCACGCGCGTCGAGTCGACGCGGGAATCCATGATCCGGTGACGATTGGCCGCGGTATAGCGACAGTTGACGCTAGCGCCGGCCAGGTTGACGACGACGTCGGCGCCGTCGAGAGCGTCCGCCCAGGCTCCGAGCGTGCGGCCGTTCCACTCGAGCATGTCCCACTTCATCAAGTGCGGCGAGCGCGTGATCACGATGACTTCGTCGCCGCGCGCGTGCCACGCTCGCGCGAGCAGCTCTCCGATCGCGCCGGTGCCGCCGG
>JBBRTL010000172.1:0-4980 GCA_038244445.1 Vulcanimicrobiales bacterium | reverse complement strand
TGTCGTGCATGGCGAGATAGATCTTGCTGCCGCGCGCGACCACCGTGCCCTGCGGCGTCGGATAGCGCTTGGCATCCGCGCTCGTCAGGTCGGCGATCGTCGTGCGCGCGGTATCCAAGCTGCGCGCGTTCTCGGTCGACGCGACCTTGATGCCGTCGAGTTCGGTCTGGGCCGTCTTCAACTGACCGTTGATCGAGATGTTGGAGATCGTCGTGAACAGGGCGATCGCGATGCAGGCGGCCGCGACCAAGTAAGCCGGCCAGACGAATGTGGGCCGGGCAACGACTTGGCGCGCGGGTGCGAGGCTGCTACGGATTTCGCGCATGATGCGGGGCTTGAGAAGCGCGCTGACGTGGGGGCCGTTCTCGCCGGTCGCGCAGGCCTCGACCGAGTACGCGAGCGCGCCCGCCGCCGGGCGCAGTGCGTCGTATTCGGCGCGACAGTCCGCGCAGGTCGCGATGTGCTCGCGTACGCCATCCGCATCTGCCGGCGTCATCGCGCCAAGGGCGTAGACGGCGACGTCGTCGAGCATGGCGGCGTGCAAATCGTGCCCGCTCATGCCGTCACCGCCCCGTCGAGTGCGTCGCGCAGTTTTCGCAGTCCGGATCGGATGCGCGTCTTGATCGTGCCGAGCGGGATACCGCTGCGGCGCGCGATCTCGTCGTGCGTGACGCCGCCGAAGAAGCCGAGTTCGATCGGTTCGCGCTGCTCTTGCGGAAGGAGCGCGAGCGCGCCGCGGACCTTGGCCGCATCGAGGTGGGCGAAGGCCACATCTTCGAGCGAATCGATCTCGGGGGCCGCTTCCGGAAGCTCCGACGCCGAGCGGAACGCCTTGCTACGGAGCATGTCGAGGGCACGATTTCGCGCCACCCGTGCGAGCCACGCCGGGAAGTTCCCTGAACGAAAAGAATCGGGCGAACTCCACAATTTCAGAAATACCGCTTGGGTGATGTCTTCGGCGGCCGGAACGTCGCCGAGGATCCGAAGTGCGACACCGTACACGAGTCGATGATAGCCGTCGTAGAGCGTCTCGAATGCGTCCGCATTTCTAGCGCGTACGAGGATCATAAGCCGCTCGGCGTCTTCCACGCCGTTGGGATTCGCCTCATCTGTCCGGTGCCCTCGGCCCTTCAACGAGCGAAGCGTCCGCTTAGATTCCCGGGCCGCGTTACGGCGGCAGCGGAACCGGCGGACCGTCGTCGTCTTCGTAGGTTCCGGCAAGCGCCGGAGGCGCGGGCATGGCCGGGCGTTCGTCATCGTACACGGAGAAGCTCGCGTACTCGGTCTGGTCGCGCGGGCTGGCTCCGGGCTGCGTCTCGACGGCATCCGGCGAGAAGTACTCGGCGGGTACCGGCACCTCGGCGGCTTCGGGCACCTCATCGAAGCGGATCACCGTTTGCTTGAAATACTTCTCGGAGGGCAGCTTGAGCAGATTCTCCTCGGCGGCCCGCTTGGTGAGGCCGCGCACGATGTAGGCGTTCTGCAAACGCTTGAGTCCGCGCAGCGGAATCGACGATGTCGGGATACCGACGAAGAGATCGCGGACGGCTTCGTAGGTCGTCGCGGAGGCGACGATGGAGGCGTTGAGTTCGTCGGCTGCGAGCTGGAGACGCTCCGCGACGTGTGCGGGGTTGCCGACGATCGCGAAGTCTCGGCGGAGCTGGTAGCCGGTATCGCCCGCGATCACCTTGCCGGAGTTGACGCCGACGCTGACGCCGAGTTGCTTGCGGCCCTGCAGGCGCCGGCGTTCGTCCATCGCGTCGCTCAAGCGCATCACGTCGAGGGCGGCTCGAAGCGCGCGCTCTTCTTGGAAGCGCTCTTCGACGAGCACGCCGAAGATCGCGGTGACGGTATCGCCGCGCAGAGATTCGATCATGCCGTGATGGCGCTCGACCGCGCCACCGACCAGCGTGTAGAACTCGTTGAGGTAGCGGAGCGTCTCCTCGGGGCTGACGCGCTCGGCGATCAGGGCGAAGCCGCGGATCCGGCACGAGACGATGGTCGCGTAGTACTCGCGCGCTTCGAAGAGCCGCGGGTCCTTGCGGGCGAGCAGATCGTCGACCACCTGGATCGGGACGTAGCGGGAGAAGAGCGCCCGGACGCGCCGCAGCTCGCCCCGCTCGGCCAGGAGCTTGCGTGAGGTCAGCCAGGCGGCCAGCACCCCGGCCGCGCCGAGGAGCAGGGCGAGCAAGAACAGTCCCATTGCTTCTATAGTAGTCGGCCCGCTTCGAGGCTTCCTTACTTGGGGCGTCGTAGTCGGCGCGGATGGACGCGATCGAGAGCATCACCGCCCGGATCCCGCAGTTCGGCGGCTACGACGACCTGGAGGCTCGCCGGGACGACGACGAACTGGTGCGCTCGTACCTAGGCGAGGCTCTAGCGACCCTCAATGTCAACCACCCCGACTTCTTCGCCGAGCGCTCGGACGCGTACGAGAACCTGATCATCCGGGCCGGCTTCATGAACCAGCTGGCCTTCCGCGCGTTCGAGTACGCCAAGCTCGACCAGCCGCATCTGGACGCGATCGCCGCGAACGATTGCGCGATGCTGGACCTGGCCGACCGCGCGCCCGCGATCGCCGCGGGCGAAGTGGCCGGCTATCTCGACGAACTCACGGCCGCTTTCGACCGCCGCGACGCCGCCATGAGCCACGCCGGCGGAGCGTTCGCCTAGCAGCCGGGAGCCACGCCACCGATCGTCTTTGAGAATGGGCCGATGCCGACGGTTTGCGACGGCATTTGGGCGTTGAGGCGAGCGCAGATCTCGGCTTTCAGTTGCGCCCAGTTGTCCGGAACACCGAAGTCGGGACTGAACTGATCGATGGCCTGCTGTTTGAGGTCGTCGATCTTGCCTTGGACGATTCCGTTGACCATTTGCCCGACGAAGCCTTGGCCGACGTTGACGACGAAATGCTGCCCATCTTTCGTCGACACGATGACCGGTAGATCCGGGTTGCTGACCTCGTAGACGTTGACGGTCAGCGTGCCGTCGTCGGCGACGCCGATGTCGCCTTGGGTCCCGCGGACGGCGACGTCGCCGGTCGGTGTCTGGAATGTGTAGTTCGCCTTCGCGCCCGATGGATGCTCGACCGTGAACCGGAAGCGTCCCTGGTAGATCACGAACTTCGCGTTGGCGATGTCGGTCTGATTGAAGAATGCGAGTTGCACCTTCGCATCGGCGCCGACCAGCACGCGGGACGAGTCGGGCAGCGTGACGGCCGCCTCCGAATCGAGCCCGGTGACGGTCACGTCCTTGTCGGCAAGCACGATCGAAGCCTGATTCGCGATCGGCTTGGCCGGCTTGTTCGGCTTCTGGTACGAGACCCTGCCCTTGAGGTTCTGGACCTGTTTGTTGCCGTCGGCGGCGACCGGAACGGCCGCGCTCGCTGCGATCAGGCAGGCCAGAGCGAATGCGAGAGACTTCATGGTGGGTGTTTTCCGGTCGACGGACCGCTGACCTTGGGCCATGAGGACCTGAAGACGTGCGTAGGATGGGCCAGGCGGCACGGATAACGCCGAGCCCATGCGCTTCTTGAAGATCATCGCACTCGGGTGTGCGGTCGGCATGCCGGTCCTTGCGGCCGTACCGGCCCGAGCGCTTGACGATCTTCGGGTACTCCCGCATCCCAACCACGTCGCGATGACGACCTGCGCGAAGCCGTTCCGGATGGACCGCGCGTTACGTGTCGGGGCGGGCTTCGATCCGGCCGCGCTTGCCGAACTGAACGAACGCTGGCGGGCCCTCGGTCTGCCGGCCGCCGTCGTCGGTGGATCGCCGGATATCGCGGTAGCGCACGATGCCAAGCTCGCACCGCAGGCGTACGCTTTGAACCTCGCCGGCTCGTCGATCCGAATATCTGCGAGCGACGCGTCCGGCGCGTTCTACGCCGTGATGACGCTCGCACAGCTGCCGAAGCGCAGCGGAACGCGCTGGACCCTACCGTGTGGAGCGATCTCGGATGCGCCGGCACTGAAGTGGCGGATCCTCTCGGACGACGTCTCGCGCGGTCCGCTTCCGACCATGCGCTACTTCGAAGAGCGCATCCGCACGATCGCGGCGTTCAAGATGAACGGCTACTCGCCGTACATGGAGCACGTCTTCCTGAGCCCGACCGATCCGCTGCCGGCGCCGCTGGACGGGATCACGCCCGCGCAGTTGAAAACGCTCGCGCTCTATGCGAAGCGTTTCCACGTCGCGTTCATCCCCGAGCAACAATCGTTCGCACACATGCACAACACTCTCAAGCTCGAGCGCTACGCCGATCTCGCGGAGCTTCCGCACGGCTTCCTGCTCTCGCCGAACGTGCCGGGCTCGGCCGAGTACCTCGCGCGACTGGTAAAGCAAGAACTTGCCGCCGTTCCGCATCCGCCGTTCTTCCACATCGGCTCCGACGAGACGTCGACGCTCGGTCTCGGGCGTACCGCCGACTACGTCGCCGCCCGCGGAAAATCGCAGGCCTATGCCGATCACATCGTCGCGATGGCCAAGCTGATCGCGCCGTCGGGCGCGCGCCCGATGCTTTGGGACGACGGCATCGAGAACGATCCCGGCATCATGCAGCTGATACCCAAGAACAGCGTGATCGTGAACTGGCATTACGGCGCGCAGAAGACGTTCCGGCCGCAGATCGATCTGATCGCCAAGGGTGGCTTCGATCAGATGGTCTCGCCCGGCGCGAACAACTGGAACGAGATCTTTCCCGATCTGGCCGTCGCGCTGCGCAACGAGAACCTGTTCATCACCCAAGGCAAAGCATCGCACGTGCTCGGGCTCTTCCAGACGGTCTGGCACGACGACGGCGAATCGCTCTTCGAGGCGACCTGGTATCCGGTGCTCTATTCGGCTGCATCTTCGTGGGAAACGGGGGTCGTCGCTCCGGCCCGCTTTCAGGCGGATTTCCCGCACGCGTTCTTCGGCGTCGATGATGCGCGCTACGGCGCGGACGTCGCCGCGCTCTCGGATGCCCTCACCAAGCTCGAG